>NZ_CP120863.1:290000-597500 GCF_026191725.2 Roseibium porphyridii | reverse complement strand
CTGTTACGGGACGATCACCATATTCGTCCCGACACCAGCAAGAGATAGCAGCAGCCGCATGTGCGCGGGCGCTACGGCGACACAGCCTTCGGTAGGGCTGTAGTCCTCGCGCGCGATGTGGAAAAAGATGGCACTACCGCGCCCCTTCACGGCTGGAGACATGTTGCAGTCCAGAACAACGACGACATCGTAAAGCTGGTCATCGCGCCACATTTTTTCATGACCGGCGCCGAACGGCAGATCAACGGGTCTGTTGTAACGGCTGTGCGCCGGGTCATCGCACCAGCCGGAGGAAGGCGACAGAGGTTCATGCGGCAAGTCGGTCGGAGGAGGCAAACCCTTGTCGGGACGATAGTAGACATGAAGCAGTTCGAACCGTCCTGCTGGTGTGGCGCCATCACCCTCTTTTTTCCGTGTCACAACGCCTGATCGGCCAAGCGCACACGGAACCGTGATCTGGCCGAGACGCAAAATGCCCTTGGTTCGATCAAGCGGTCGCGCACGAACTTCAAGCGTATCTGCCGTTTTCCGGTGGGCTGTCATTTGATATCCGTTCCGTTTAGTCTGCAGGACAGAAGAACTTGATAAACCAGCCTTAAACCCCGCGTGAAGAAGAATTGACGACGCATGGCTTGTATGGCGAGAATTTCCCACGCACATAGAGGCAGCAACACGCATGTGTAGTTTGCACAAATCAGCGTGATCAGTTTTGAAGATTTTTGGCGAGGACCTCGACAATGACCGCCCGCACGATTTTGATAGTCGACGACGATAACGAACTCCGTGAAGCGCTGGTGGAACAGCTTTCTCTTTATGATGAGTTCGAGACCATCCAGGCGGATTCAGCCACGTCCGGCATCGGCCTTGCCAAGGATGAGCATGTAGATCTGCTCCTGATGGATGTCGGCCTTCCGGATATCGATGGCCGTGAAGCCGTTAAGCTGCTGCGCAAAAACGGCTTCAAAGCACCGATCATCATGCTTACGGGCCATGACGGAGACAGCGATACGATCCTTGGGCTGGAAGCCGGTGCAAATGACTATGTCACCAAGCCGTTCAAATTCGCAGTGCTTCTGGCCCGCGTCCGCGCTCATCTGCGCCAGCATGAGCAGAGCGAAGATGCCACATTTGCAATTGGCCGCTATTCGTTCCGTCCGGCCGCCAAAGTCATGCAGGATGATGCAGGCGGCAAAGTTCGGCTGACCGAGAAAGAAACCTCCATTCTCAAATTTCTCTATCGCGCTGGTGAAAAGCCGGTGACCAGAGACGTGCTGTTGCATGAAGTGTGGGGCTACAATTCCGGTGTCACCACACACACACTTGAGACCCATATTTATCGGCTGAGGCAGAAAATTGAGCGTGATCCATCCAATGCCGAGCTTCTCGTGACAGAAGCCGGTGGATATAAGCTTGTGCCCTGAGAGCTATTCAGCGTAAATCTTGGGCATGAGCCTTGCCCAAGATATTGCGATTCTCAAACAAATCCCGATGCTGTCGGACTTCGCTGAGGACCAGTTGCGTCTGCTCGCCTTCAGCGCCGAAAGCATGGAGTATGGCAGCGGCCAGCGCTTGTTCGATCAGGACGAGCGCGCCGATGGTGGACTTGTTATCACCAGTGGCACGGTTAGTCTGCAAATTCGGGGCGAGGATGGCTTCGACGAGGTCGACCGTGTTGGCGAAGGAACGTTGTTGGGCGAAACCGCGTTGCTGGCGGAAAACAAGCGTCCATGCCGCGCCGAGGCGATTGAAGGCGTTCGCATAATCCGCATTCGCCGCGCGCTCTTCAAACGCATGATCCAGGAATACCCGGAACTCGCCAAACGTCTCTTCGACCAACGGGTCAATCAATTCCGCCACACGGTTTCTGTCCTCCGTCCACTCGGCGACAAGATGGCCGAACTGGAGCAGCTGAACGCGGAACGGCGCGTGCGGGACGACGAGAAGAAGTCGTAGCTCAATAAAAGAGTTTTTTGGAATAGATATTAAAGGGAATGCCGTGAATGGCTGGAGCGGCACGGACGAACCCGAACCCCATTTTCTTTAGTAGCTCTAGCTCTGCATTCATGATTGGTGTTGCGTGAATGGCTACGGAAGAATTCCGATCCCGGCGCACCCTCCAGATACAAACTTCAAGCAACCGTCTAGTGAACTCATGTGTGTCTAGGCCTGGAGGCACAAACAAGTACCGGATGAGGGGCACTGACAGATCAAAGCAGTCCGGTTTGTCGCCCCATGAAGGTATGAAATGCACCGCTGCAACCGGGCCAATTTCTGTTTCAGCAACATAGGCTTCATGCAGAAATTGATAGCTCGGCAGGTTCCCAACCCAACTTGAGAACGCTACCGGATCGCTACAATGGCTCTCCAGAACGTTGCAAGCTGACCTAGCGATTTTGGCAATGGCTGGCTGGTCGCCTATCCGGCCTGGACGGATTGCAACCTTCACCAGACTAGTATCGACATTACGACTTCATGAATCGCGTTGCTATCAAACCCAGGGACGGCTTTCGCCCATGGAGCCTTCGAAGCTGTCGATCTGCTCAGACTTGGCCATGGTCAGACCGATGTCATCAAGGCCGTTGATCAGGCAGTGCTTGCGGAACTGGTCGATTTTGAACGCAATGTCGCCGCTCTCCAGGCCCTGGATCTCCTGTTTTTCCAGATCGATGGTCAGGGTGAAATTGGATCCGCGCTCAGCAGCATGCAGCAGGGTTTCCAACTCGTCTTCGGAGACTTCAATCGGCAAAATGCCGTTCTTGAAGCAGTTGTTGTAGAAAATATCTGCGAACGATGTGGAGATCACGCAGCGGATGCCGAAGTCGAGAAGGGCCCAGGGCGCATGCTCACGGGACGATCCGCAACCGAAATTATCACCTGCGATCAGGATCTTGGCATCGCGATAGGCCGCCTTGTTCAGGATGAAATCGACGTTTTCAGAACCATCGTCATTGGTGCGCATTTCATGGAACAGCGCGGTTCCAAGGCCGGTGCGTTTGATCGTCTTCAGAAATTGCTTCGGAATGATCATGTCCGTGTCGATATTGACGATCGGCATCGGTGCCGCAACACCGGTCAGGGTTTCGAATTTTTCCATCATGGTCTCCTGAAGGGTCAGGCCGGGAGCATCACCTCAAGCCGCAAGGCTTGTGGTCTGATCAACTCCAAGCATCAGATTGAGGTTCTGGACGGCAGCGCCTGATGCGCCTTTGCCCAGGTTGTCGTAAACGGCAATGATCGCGGCCTGTGCGCGCGCATCATTGGCAAAAACGTGAAGGCGTAACCGGTTGGTGTCGTTGAGCGCCTGTGGATTGAGCTCGTCCGACCGTTCCAGCGCTTCCAGAGGAGCAACATCGACGAACCCATCTGGCGCATTGGCATAATGGTCGCTCAAGGCTGCGTGGATTTCAGCACCTGTCGGCACCTTGTCGAGTGCTGCAAGGTTCAGCGGAACGACTGTCAGCATGCCTGTGTAATAGTTGCCGACTGTCGGAGTGAACAGGGGCGCCCTTTCAATCAGTGCATATTCGGTCATTTCCGGAAGATGCTTGTGATTGAAGCCAAGCCCATAGGGCGCAAGCACATTGGCGCTGACACCAAGGCTGTCATATTCGGCGATCATGCCTTTGCCGCCGCCCGAATATCCGGATATTCCGTGAAAATTGACCGCAAAGTCCGACGGCAGCAATTCCGCTGCAACAAGGGGCCGCACAGATGCGATCAGACCCTGAGGCCAGCATCCCGGGTTTGCAACGCGCAGGGACGCGGCAATGACGTCGCTTTGGTTGCGGTCCATTTCCGCAAAACCATAGGCCCAGCCTTCGGCGACCCGATGAGCGCTCGAGGCATCGATCACACGCGTAGTGTCGTTTTCAATAAGCGTCACGCTTTCCTTTGCCGCCGCATCCGGCAGACAAAGGATCGCGATATCAGCCTTGTTGAGGAAATCAGCACGCGCCGCAGGATCTTTCCGGCTTTCTTCCGGAATGGAGAGCAGCTCCAGATCACCGCGCATGGCAAGGCGCTCACGGATTTGCAGACCCGTTGTACCGACTTCACCATCTATGAATACGCGCGCAACCATCGCCCGATCCTCTCCTTATTGGCGGTTTCCCGAAAATCGCCCTGCGTCATACACCCAATCGCGCGACTTGTCACCGTTCCGGCACGCTAGAAGAGCTCAACGAGCCCTTGAGTGATACTCATCATTTGGCCGCATGTCGGTTGCTGCAGCCACCCGATTGGTCATGTTGAAGAAGGCCGCGACGGAAGCGATGTCCCAGATGTCGCGATCCGAGTAGCCGGCATCCCTCAAGCCTTGCCGATCACTCTCCAGGATTTCTGCCGGCCGCTCTGTCAGTTTGACGGCGAAATCGAGCATTGCCCTTTGTTTCTCCGAAAGGTCGGCCACCCGGTAATTCATCACCATCAATTCGCCGAGTTCCGGATCTCCCGACAATTCGCGCACAGCGCAGCCGTGGGCGGTTAGGCAATAAAAACAGTGATTGACGGACGATACCGCAACGGCAATCATCTCTCTATCAAGCTTGGAGAGACCGCTCTCGCTGAGCATGAGGTCGTTATACATGTCCGTGAAGGCGCGCAGTTTGGTTTCGTCAAATGCATAAGCTTTGAGAACATTGGGCACCAGACCCAGCTTCTCCTCGCATAATTCGAAATACGCCTGCGTTTTTTCACTTAATGTTTCAATTGAATCGATTCGCAAGGCCGTGACTTTACTTGACAATTTACTCCTCCCGTCATGAAAACTTTCAGGTCGCCGAAATATGAACTTAAGTCTTAGAACCAGCGCGCGACAGAGCCAAACCAAAAGATCGCCTAAGGGGATGGAAAATGCCGGACAAACACGACGTCGAGAAACTGAAACTCATCGACGCTGTCCACACCACCTTGAACAAAGAGGACCCTGACCTCGCGGAGTTTTCCAGCGCGTTTTACGACCGTGCCGCGGCGGAGGATGTGGTTGCCTACTCCAGTGAAGAACTCACTGCTTTCGTCAAGGATGCCTGGCAGGATTTCCAGACCCACAAACTCGGCACGCACCGGGTCAAACTTTCAGATCCCGCCTTCAAGGCAGCCGGCAACAAAGCCAGCGAACTCACAGTCATCGAAATCGTCAATGACAACATGCCGTTTCTGGTCGATTCGGTTATGGATGAGCTGCAGGAAAGCAAGCTTGAGGTTCATCTCGTCCTGCATCCGATCTTCATCGTCGAACGCGACGACGACGGAAAACTACTTTCGGCGGTGGCCCGCAAAAAGCCGGCAAAGCGCAAGGACCGTCAAGAAAGCCTGATCCATATTCACATCACCCGGGTCGATTCCGACAAGGCTCGTCAGGCCCTGCAGGACAGACTTGATGCGGTTTTGAATTCCGTGCGTTCGGTTGTCACCGACTTCAAGCCGATGCAGGAACGTCTTGCCGAGGCAATTGACACTTACAAAACCACGCAGATCCCCGGAAGCAGCGACGAACTCTGGGAAGCCATCCATTTTCTTGAATGGATGGAGAACGACAATTTCATTTTCCTCGGAATGCGCGAATATACGTTCGAGGGCGGCGTCGAGGAAGGCGAACTTTCGCCCCATGAAGGAACCGGCCTCGGTTTGTTGACCGACCCTGATGTGCGAGTCCTTCGGCGCGGATCTGAATTTGTACAGATAACGCCGGAAATTCGAGAATTCTTGAACAAGCCGGAACCGCTCATCATTGCCAAGGCCAATGTGAAGAGCAACGTTCACCGGCGCGTTCACATGGATTATGTCGGCGCTAAACTCTATGATGACGACGGCAACATGATGGGTGAATTGCGGATTGTCGGCCTATTCGCCTCAACCGCCTACACCGAGCCCACCAACACAATTCCCTTCCTGCGCCGCAAGGTCGCCAGCGTTCTCGCCCGCGCCGGATATGGCTCGGAAAGCCATTCGGGACGCGCGCTGCGCAACGTGCTGGAAGCCTATCCACGCGATGAGCTCTTCCAGATCGATCGCGATCTGCTGTTCAGTTTTGCCATTTCGATCCTTCAGCTGGACGAGCGCCCGCGCATCCGCGTCCTGTCACGGCCGGACAAGTTCGATCGCTATGTCTCGATCCTGGTATTTGTACCCCGTGATCGCTACACAACCGAAGTGCGCCTGAATGTCGGCACGTATCTGGCGACCGTCTATGAAGGCCGTGTGTCCGCCTGGTACGTCACCTATCCTGAAGGACCGCTTGCGCGCGTTCACTACATTGTTGGCCGGGACAAAGGCGAAACACCTGAGCCGCCTCAAGAAGAACTGGAAATTGCGGTCGCCGACATGATCCGGACCTGGTCCGACAGTGTCCGTGACGCGCTCAAGCAGGAGTTCGCGCCCGCGAAGGCACGCTCGCTGGCGGATCGCTATGCCTTGTCGTTCCACGGCGGCTACAAGGAAGTTTACAATGCGCAGTCCGCGCTGCTCGACATCGTTAAACTGGAAACACTGACGGATGAGCACAACACGACGATCACCTTTCACAGGTTGAAGGGATCCAAGGACAACAGGCTATCACTGAAGGTTTATCACAGCGGCTCTCCGATTCCGTTGTCTGCCCGCGTGCCCCTTTTGGAAAACATGGGTTTCCGCGTCATCAACGAGCGCACCTACCGCGTCACGCCTGCAGACCTTGGCATGTCATATCTTCACGAAATGACCCTGGAGGCCCAGGCAGGGGAATCCTTTGAAGTCGGTGACGAACTCCAGTCGCGCCTTGAAAGCATGTTCATGGCGGTCTGGTCCGACCAGGCCGAGAACGACGGCTACAACCGATTGGTCCTGACGGCGGATCTCGCCTGGCGTGACATCGCGGTCATTCGCGCATTGTCCAAATATCTGCGTCAGGCAGGTATTCGCTTTTCCGAAGACTACATGTGGGGCACCTTGAACCGTTATCCGGCCATTGCCGGCAAGCTGGTCGAACTGTTTCACCTGCGGTTCAATCCCGATGTCACCGAAAAGGACCGCACCAACGGCACCAAACGCCTCGAGGAAGAGCTGACAAGCAGCCTGGAAGACGTGTCCAGCCTCGATGATGATCGTATCCTGCGCCGTTTCCAGAACGCGATTGAATCGATCCTGCGAACCAACTTCTATCAGTTGGATGAGGCAGGGCTGCCCAAATCCACTTTCGCGTTCAAGGTCGACAGCCGGTCGATCGACGATCTGCCGCAGCCGAGGCCGTACCGAGAAATCTTCGTTTACAGCCCGAGAGTCGAGGGCGTTCACTTGCGCTTCGGCATGGTAGCGCGCGGTGGCCTTCGCTGGTCCGACAGACCTCAGGATTTCCGCACCGAGGTGCTGGGTCTCGTCAAAGCCCAACAGGTGAAGAACGCCGTGATTGTTCCGGTCGGCGCCAAGGGTGGCTTCCTGCCCAAAAGACTGCCTCCGATGAGCGACCGCGAAGCCTGGTTCACTGAAGGTACCGAGAGCTACAAGATCTTCATCAATGCGCTCCTCGACGTCACCGACAACCTGGGAGAAGACAGCATTCTGCCGCCGGAACGTGTTCAGCGCTTCGATGGTGACGACCCTTATCTCGTCGTTGCCGCCGACAAGGGCACAGCGACATTTTCCGATACGGCCAACGGCATATCCGAAGGACGGAATTTCTGGCTTGGCGATGCGTTCGCATCGGGTGGTTCAGCCGGATATGACCACAAGAAAATGGGCATCACCGCCCGTGGTGCCTGGGAGGCTGTCAAACGACACTTCCGGGAAATGAACAGGGACATTCAGAGCGAACCCTTTACCGCTGCAGGTGTGGGAGACATGTCGGGCGATGTCTTTGGCAACGGTATGCTGTTGTCGAAGGCAACCAAACTTGTGGCCGCATTCGATCACAGGGATATATTCATTGATCCCAATCCGGACCCGGCCAAGACCTGGGACGAACGCAAGCGTTTGTTCGACATGGGCCGCTCTTCGTGGAAGGACTACAATCAGGACCTGATTTCCAAGGGTGGCGGGATCTTTTCCCGTCAGCTGAAATCCATACCTCTGTCTCCGGAAATTCAGAAGCTTCTCGACCTTCAGGTTGCCAGCGCGACTCCGCAGGAAGTCATGATGGCCATTTTGAAAATGGAAGTTGACCTGCTCTGGTTCGGCGGGATCGGCACCTATATTCGCGCTACGACGGAAACCGATGCCGATGCCGGCGACCGGGCGAATGATCCGATCCGCATTACAGCACCGGAACTTCGCACCAAGGTGATCGGTGAAGGTGCAAACCTTGGCCTGACCCAACTGGCTCGCATCGAGTTCAACAAGAAGGGTGGACGCTGTAATTCAGACGCAATCGACAATTCCGCCGGTGTGAACTCCTCCGACATGGAGGTCAACATCAAGATTGCGTTCGGTGCAGCCGTCAAAGCCGGCAAGTTGAACATTGAACAACGCAATGAGCTCCTGGCTGAGATGACCGACGAAGTCGCGGATCTGGTCTTGCGGAACAACTATCTGCAGACCCTCGCGATCTCCATGACCCATTTGCGCGGCATGGAAGACTTCGGTTTCCAGGTCCGCATGATGCGCCAGCTCGAGCAAGCCGATCTTCTGGATCGGGTTGTCGAACAATTGCCTGATGAAGCCACTCTCGACGAGATGCGCAAGGCAGGTCAGTTGCTGACACGTGCGGAGCTTGGTGTGCTCCTGGCCTATGCCAAGCTCACGCTTTACGACGCGTTGCTGGAAAGCACGGTTCCCGACGACTCCTATCTTGCCCGCGAGCTTTTCCGTTATTTCCCGGACCAGATGGCAGAGACCTACAAGGACGAGATCAACGGACACCGGCTGCGCCGCGAGATAATCGCAACCATGCTGGCGAACTCGATGATCAATCGCGGCGGAGCGACCTTCATTACCCGCCTGCGCGACCAGACCGGCGCGACGGCAACAGAAATCGCTCAAGCCTTCGTTGCAGTTCGCAACAGCTTCGACCTGACCGACCTCAACACCGAGATTGATGTCCTCGATACAAAAATCGACGGCAAACTGCAGCTAGAGCTTTATTCCGAAGTGCAGTCCCTGTTGCTGGAACGGGTGGTCTGGTTCAAGCGGAACGTTGCCTTCGACAAAGGGCTGTCTGCTGTTGTAGAGCGTTTCCGGACAGGAATCTCCGCCCTACGTGGCCGCCTCGAGAGCCTGTTGCCGGAAGAGCCGGGTGCAATTTTGAACCAGCGCACAGCTGACTACATCAGCCGGGGCGTGCCGGAAGACCTTGCCAAACGCATTGCCTGGTTGATCGCCGAGCAAGCGATTCCTGACATCGTCATCGTTTCTGAAGAAACCGGTGCTGATCTCGATACTGCTGCAACTGCCTATTTCCAGGTTGCACATCACTTCAGGATCGGAGCCATGCACGAACGCACCGATGAGCTTGATGTGCGCGATTACTATGACGGCCTTGCTCTTGACCGTGCACGGGCAACGCTCTTCGGCGCGCACCGTGCGCTCGCAATTCAGGCCGTCAAATCAGGTGGCTTTGACGGTTGGCTGGAATCCCACACTGCAGAAGTCGCACGCACACAAAGGTCCGTGACCGAAATTCTGGACGGTGCGCTCAGTGTCTCCAAGTTCTCGGTCGCCGCAAGCCTGCTTGCCGAGATTTGCGGCACGGCGTGACCTGGAAAACATGCTAGGACTGAAGAGGGTCGGCAGGACTGCTGCCGGCCCTTTTCGTATCGGCACAGGATGCTCTGATGACAACAGTTGCTGACACCGGCACCCTGAAGACTGATCGCCGTGCCGTTCTGTCCTGGGCACTTTTTGACTGGGCTGCCCAGCCATTTTTCACCCTGGTCACGACCTTCGTCTTCGCTCCCTATTTTGCCGCCTCTCTCGCCTCGACACCCGCGGAGGGACAGGCGTTATGGGGCTATGCAACGGCAGCCGCCGGTCTTGGCATTGCCCTTTCGGCACCGGTGCTCGGATCAATTGCCGATGCAACGGGTCGGAGAAAACGCTGGATCCTGTTGTTTTCCATTCCGTTTCTGATCTGTTGTTGGGCGCTTTGGTACGCCGCTCCAGGCGGAGCCCACAGCATTACGATCGCCTTGTTCGCGTTTGCCATCGGCACACTTTCCATCGAGGTGGCGACTGTATTCAACAACGCCATGATGCCTTCGCTGGTTCCGGCAGCAAAAATCGGGCGGTTGTCGAGTTTTGGCTGGGCAATGGGCTATGTCAGCGGGCTGGTCACATTGGTCATCGCGCTCGGGTTTTTCGCGGCAAGCCCGGAAACCGGACGGACACTCCTGGGCTTCGAACCGGTTCTCGGTCTCGATGCGGCCACCCGGGAGGGAGACCGCGCGGTCGGGCCCTTCTCAGCCGTCTGGTTCATTATCTTCGCGATACCGATGTTTCTGTTCGTTCCCGATGTGCCAAAGCGGGCAAAAATCGGAGCAGCGGTTCGCAAAGGCTTGTCCGAACTCGGCGAAAGCCTCGCCCAGGCCCGCGCCAACACAAACATCTTCCTGTTCCTGGCTTCAAACATGATTTTCAAGGACGGGTTGGTCGCCTTGTTTGCCTTCGGCGGCATTTATTCAGCAGGACAACTCGGCTGGGGATCTATCGAAATCGGGACCTTTGGAATCATTTTGACCATCACGGGTACGCTGGGGCTGCTTCTGGGCGGTCCGATGGATGATCGCTTCGGCGCTAAACTTGTCATTTTGTTTTGCCTGATTGTCCTGATGATCTGTGGCCTTGGAATGATTTCTGTCGACAAGACAACCGTCTTTTTTGTGATCAAGTCAGAGCCTGCACCGGAAGGCGCGCTGTTCGCTTCACTGCCTGAACAGGTTTTCATTGTGTTGGGAGCAATCATCGGTGCTGTTTCCGGCCCGCTTCAGGCATCGTGTCGCAGCCTCTTGATCCGACTGGCGCCGCATGAGCACATGACACAGTACTTCGGGCTGCTGGCACTTTCCGGGAAGGTCACAAGCTTCCTCGCACCTCTTGCGGTTGGTGTCGTAACTGCGATCACCGCCAACCAGGCAGCCGGAATGTCAGTTATTCTCGTGTTCTTCTTTGTGGGTCTGGTCCTGCTCACGATGGTCAAAGAAAAACGCGCCGGATGATCTCCGGCGCGCTCTTTGGTGCTGAATTGAACAGGTCCTAGCCAACCTGACGGACATTATCCAGAAAGCCCACGACTTCCTGTTTCAGGCGATCGGCCTCCTTCTGCAGGACGTCTGCAGAAGCTGAAACCTGCCGCGCCGCATTACCGGTGTCGTCGGCGGACGCTGCGACCTTGACGATGTTCTGTGCAACTTCCTGGGTACCATTGGAGGCTTCCTGAATGTTGCGAGCGATCTCGTTGGTGGCAAGGCCCTGCTGTTCAACCGAGGTTTCAATGCTTGAGGAAATCTCGTTCATTTTCTCGATGGTTTCGGAAATCCCCTTGATGGCTTCAACCGAACCGGCCGTCTCCGTTTGCACGGACTGGATCTGCAGCGAAATTTCTTCCGTCGCCTTTGCCGTCTGATTGGCCAGCTCCTTGACCTCCGCCGCCACAACCGCGAAACCCTTGCCGGCTTCGCCAGCGCGCGCAGCCTCGATTGTCGCATTCAGCGCCAGCAAGTTGGTCTGCTCAGCGATGTCGGTAATGAGTTTGACAACTTCACTGATCCGGTTGGCGGCTTCGGCAAGACCTTCGATCTTTGCGTTGGTCACCTGCGCCTGCTCCACTGCATGCGAAGCAATCTCGGTCGACTGTCCCATCTGGCGGGTAATTTCGCCAACCGATGCCAACAACTCTTCCGCCGCCGAGGCAACGGTTTCCACGTTGGACGATGCCTCTTCGGAGGCGGCCGCCACGGTGGTGCTCTTTTCGCTGGTATCGTCCGCACCCGCTGTGAGTGTAACCGAGGCCGAATTCAGATCCTGAACCTGGCTCATCACCGTTTCGGTCAACTCGGAAATCTGACGGTCGAAATTTTGGGAAAGATCACTGATCCGTTCAGCACGCGCCAACTGTTGACGTTGTGCTTCTTCCTGCTCCGCCGTCAAAGTCTCGGCTTGCTGTGCCTTTTCGCGGAAAACTTCCAGAGCCTTGCTGATTTCGCCGATTTCGTCGCTGCGCTCGGTGCCGTGGATCGGCTCGTCGTACCGACGATCGATCAGGGCCTGAATGCTGCGTACGGACTGTTCCAGCGGACGGCGCACAATTGCGTTGCCGACCAGGTAGATGGAAAGCGCGACGACCAAGAGCAGGACGCCTCC
The DNA here is from genome assembly GCF_026191725.2 of Roseibium porphyridii. NCBI lineage: Bacteria > Pseudomonadati > Pseudomonadota > Alphaproteobacteria > Hyphomicrobiales > Stappiaceae > Roseibium > Roseibium porphyridii. The sequence continues at coordinate 585,236 of NZ_CP120863.1, read as the reverse complement.
GACGGCCAGGATCATCGTCAGGATCTGCGTTGAAGCCGCATTGAGCGTCTCAAGTGGCACACTTACGACAACGGCAAGTTTCGACCCGGTTTCTCCGATCGGAACAGGCACCACGATACGATGAACATCCGCTCCAAGCGAATTGGAGTATCCCTGATAGTCAAACCGGTTGCCGCTCTCAACGGCTGCAAGCAACTGATCCTGATGCGCCAGATCGGCTTCAGAGCGACCTTCAGACCAGCTCTTTCCAAGGACAGCAGGGTCAGGATGCGCGATCCAGACACCATTTTGCGACAGCAGGTGAACCGACCCCGAACCAAGCGGCTTCTGCTGAGCGAGAACGTCCGAAAGCGGCGTCAGCAAAATGTCGCCACCGGCAACACCGATGACCTTCTTTTCGTTGAAAATCGGGATGCTGAACGAAACGCCGGTAACCGTTTTGCCGTCTGCCTCCCAGCTGTAAGGCTCGGTAACGTAGTCCTTGCCGGAGACATAGGCACCATTGAACCAGAGTTCGGCGGGATCGCTTGTGTCTCCCACATCAATTTCCTCAATCGGACGATAGGCAAGCGTGCCATCGGCCTTGCGGAAGAAATACGGCTGCCATTCGCCGCCGGCGGCCCATTTTTCATTGCCTTTGAATTCAGCGTCTTTCCCGTCAAGCTGGTCACCCGTGACCACGCCCCATGCGCCGGACAGATCCTTGTTGGTGAGTGCAAGATTTTCGACTACCGAATTCCATGCGTCACGATCGACAGCGCCGGCGTTCTTCAATCCGCCAAGGGCACTGGCCAGGGCTTGCGCAGATTTGAGCCCCTTCTCAAGGCCCCGCTGAACAAATTCTGCCTGCTCGCGTGCAACGGTTTCAGCTTCTGTGCGAGCCAGCTTTCCCGTGACATTCGAGGCTTGCCAGCCAATGGCTGTGATGCCGATCGCCAGGGCGACCGTCATGGCCGCAGCGCTGGCACCAATCAGCTTCGTGGTGACCTTCGCTTTCTTAAACACCAATATTCTCCGCGAATCGATAGGCGGCAGATGAGGTCTGCCGGAATGCTCGCGAAGTTACAATTTGAGAGTTAACAAGGTCTTCAAAATCCGAAGTAATTCCGAAGACCTTTTGTCAATTTTTACAGGATTTATATATAGTTAGACTGCAAATCACAGTATTAGTGTCGAAAATGTCGCATGCCGGTCATCACCATGGCGAGCCCGGCTTCATCCGCCGCAGCAATGACATCATCATCGCGCATGGATCCTCCTGGCTGGATAACCGCGGTGGCTCCAGCCTCTGCCGCAGACAGCAGTCCATCGGCAAACGGGAAAAACGCATCGGACGCGACAACACACCCATTTGTAAGCGGTTCGGATAGTCCGGCAGCTTCGGTCGCATCAAGCGCCTTTCGCGCTGCAATCCGCGCTGAATCCACCCGACTCATCTGACCAGCACCAACACCGACAGTTGCACCGTCCCTGGCGTAAACGATCGCGTTGGATTTGACATGTTTCGCGACCCGGAATGCGAATTTGAGATCTGCCAGTTCCTGGTCGCTAGGCGCCCGTTTGGTGACAACTTTCAGATCGAGATCATCGACCACACCATTGTCGCGGGATTGCACCAGCAATCCGCCTGCGACCGACTTGACATAAAGACCCTTCGCACGGGCATCCGCAAGACCGCCCGTTGTCAGAAGACGCAGGTTCTTTTTGGCTGAAATAATCTCTCGCGCCGCGTCGTCGGCGTCCGGAGCAATAATGACTTCAGTGAAGATCTTGACAATTTCTTCTGCTGCAGCGGCGTCCAGGACCTTGTTCAACGCAACGATACCGCCAAAGGCAGAGACAGGATCGCAGCGAAGAGCCTTTTCATAGGCCTCCTTAAGGTCTGCACCCTCTGCAACACCACATGGATTGGCGTGTTTGATGATCGCAACAGCGCTTGTGCGCGACGGATCAAATTCGCTGACCAATTCGAAGGCAGCATCGGTATCGTTGATATTGTTGTAGGAAAGGGTTTTGCCCTGAAGCTGCCGCGCGGTCGCAACGCCCGGACGTTTTTCGCCTGTTTTATAAAAGCCTGCCGTCTGGTGCGGGTTCTCACCATATCTCATCACCTCGGCGAGCGTGCCGCCGACTGCCCGGTGTGCCGGTGTTGCGTCCTCAAGCTGATCAGCCATCCAGTTGGAAACCGATGCATCGTATGCAGCCGTACGGGCAAAAGCCTTGAGCGCTAGTTTCTTGCGCAAGTCCAGCGGCGATTGGCCACCATTCGCGTCCAGTTCGGAAATAACCGTCTCGTAGTCAGCCGGATCGGTCACAACCGTGACATAGGCATGGTTCTTGGCAGCCGCGCGGGTCATTGCCGGACCACCGATATCTATATTTTCAATACCGGTTGCATAGTCGGCACCCGATGCTACGACATCTTCAAACGGATAGAGATTACCGCAGAACAGATCAATCCCGGTGATACCGTGCTCACCCATGGCCAGTTGGTGGTCATTGTCATCGCGGATGGCAAGCAGGCCGCCATGAACCATCGGATGGAGTGTCTTGACCCGACCATCCATGATTTCCGGAAAACCGGTCACCTCAGATATGTCCAGCACCTCCAGACCGGCGTCTTTCAAAGCCTTGTAGGACCCACCTGTGGAAACCAGTTCAACACCGCGCTCTGCCAGCGCCTTTGCGAAATCGACGAGGCCTGACTTGTCGAATACGGAAAGAAGGGCGCGCTTAACGGAAACCAGTTCAGGAACGGGAACGGCTTTGGACACAATGGCCATGAATATGCCTCGCGATTGGGACAGTCTGGGAAGGTTGCCGTCGCCCTATCACGTCTTTGGTCAAATCGAAAGCTGCTTGCTTGGCTAATGCGCCTATTCTTCCAATGGAAGTTCACCGACATCGTCGAAATCGCTGGTGCCCCTGCGGCTCAGCTTGGCAGTCGCAGTTTTGCGGAACTGCCACCCGACGGAAGGCGTTGCCAAGAGTGCACCCGCGACAACAATCTGCTCGCTCTTACGGTGCCCATAGACATCCGACAGATAAATGCTCTCTTCCAGAACGATCTCACTGCCCGGGGCTTCGAACTCCCAGGCTTCGCCATCCCGGCAAACCAGCAGGACGGCCGAACCTCCCCTGATGAGAGACGTGCGCAGCGATGGATGAAGGTGAAACCGGATGGCAAACCCGTGTTCCGGATCAACGTTGCCGATCGCCGAGAACGTATCCAGACCGTCAAGCACCGTGCCATCCGCTGAGAGACTGACATCGCGTTTGTGCAGCACCCGGAACTCGGCAGCATAACCGTCATGGGACGCCGAAATTCGGCTGCCGGCCCTGTCGTCCTCCCGCTCAACCGGAACATTTACCGGACCTGAGAGGATCGGAGCGCCAAGCAGATGACCGAAGGGTTTTTCAGAGAGGAAACGGCTGGAGGACGTGTCCTCGATCGTTGCTGTGGAGTGGGCCGCTGTCGACCGGCTCACCTTGCGCCACAAAGGGTTGGATTTCGGAGAGACCCCGCAGTTGACGACGATGCGATTGGTCGCCGATGAAAACTCAAGCGATAGGCAACCCGCATGGGCATCGCCCGAGACACTCAAGACCGGGGCCGGGCCTGTATCCAGAAGGACGACCGACGACCCACCGCTAAGCCTTTGATATCCCGAATGAGGTGCATTGACCGGTGGCGCGCCACGCGCATCGTCATAGGCCAGAATTGTTGCCACAAGATCGCCCGGTGTTGATCCCATACCGTTGAAATGCGCCAGCGCGCCATCTCCATGACGGAAAAAACGCAGTAGGGGCATCATCCGATCAACCGATTGAAGCATGGCCGGAGGCATCTCCAGCCCTTGCGCGACAAATGCCTGACGAACGGGAAGAAGGTCGGCCAGTATATCGATCAAAGCCCTTGGATTGCGCGATATGTGGCCGCCATCGGGTAGAATCTGCCGGTTCAGTTCGTGTTCCAGACGGCGGATACTCTGGCGGGCGAAACGTCCTTGTCCGGCCATTGAGATGCAGGCTGATGCAATCGCAAGGGCTGCGTGAAGCCGCTCAACACCATCATCGGTCTCGTTGATGGTCTGACGGAGAAATCGAACCTGACGCGCGAGAGACTTGACGAAGCTGCGATAAAAATCGTGGTCGCCATCCTGGAGAATAAAAGGCGAATGGGCGAGCCAGGACAGAATTCGGCGGGTGACAACACCTGCTTCCCAACCGATCTCATGCCAGCGTCCGCTGTATTTGATCCAGTCCTCAACCAGGGCACGCGCATTCTGCCGGGCAATCTGGCTGTCGGCCGCCCGCAGATCCCGGAGCCAGCCGAAGCTGTGCAGCTCGCGCTGCCAGTCCTCATGCACGGCTTTCAGTTCGAACGGTGATTTGCCCTGTGTTTCAACCAGGTGGCCGGAAAACAGAAATCGTCCGCCATAGATATCGGCAGCATTGGTCGCGTCGGCGGTGCGCAGATCCTGAGGCGCAATCAGGAGTCGTGCCGGCACAGACGAAAACGGCTGCATGCGGAACAGCGGTCCGCCATGCATCCATTTCAGGGAGCGTTGCCAAACATGCAGGGCCACAAGACGCCAGATCCGGCTTCTTTCGTTGAGGCTTGCGATATTCACCAAACCATCTCCAACATCGATGGTTCACGCGCGACGATGATACTCTCCGATCACAAACTGAAGAAACGGATCGTTAAGGTTAGCATTTCATTTAGGGAATCATTGCAAGTGAACAGTTTATGCCACGTTAAGACCGCCTGAATCTGGCAGCGAAAAATCCGTCCATTCCCGTAGTTTCCGGCGTTTCACCAGCCTCGTAACACGGCATGCACCGCAAATAACCCTCAGCCGTAATGCATTCTGTGAGACCACCGATCTCATCAGCGTTTATCTCAACCACTTCGATTTTCCCGGTTTGCCGCGCCAGGAACGCACTTACCTGGGTTTCCCCTTCCGCAGCTTCAAGGGAACAGGTGCAATAGACGATCAACCCGCCAGGCTTGACCCAGGCGATCACCCGATCCAGCAGCTCTGCTTGAATTTCCGAAAGTTTCTCAATGTCATACGGCTTCTTGATCCAGGGAACATCCGGGTGCCGACGGATCGTACCGGTTGCGCTGCAGGGTGCATCCAGCAAGACCGCGTCAAATGGCACCGCCGGTTCATAACTTCGAAGGTCAGAAGCAACGGTTTCAACGGACAATCCCAAACGCTGCATATTTTCCGACAGCCTCTTGAGCCGGCCTTTGGAAATGTCGATTGCCGTGACAGTGGCTCCTGCAGCTGCAAGCTGTGCTGTCTTACCCCCAGGGGCCGCACAAAGATCTGCAACCTTCAAGCCTGCAACATTCCCCAGCAAGTGCGCTGGAAGTGCCGCGGCAACATCTTGAACCCACCACGCACCGTCATCAAACCCCTCCAGAGCCTCGACAGCTCCTTTCTTGAAGAGACGCACGGTGCCGACGCCGACGGGCACGCCGTCGAGGCGGCGTGCCCAGTCGGCCGGGTTTTCCTTGACGGAAAGATCAAGCGCAGCTTCTTTTTGATGCGCCGTGGAAATCTTGCGCGCCAAATCTTCACCATAGGCTTCCTGCCAACTGGTCCAGAGCCAATCAGGCGTGTTGAGAAGTTCGGCATCAAGATCTTCAGTAAGGTCACTTCGCTCCCGCCCCAAGCGGCGCAAAACGCCATTCACCAACCCTTTGTAGGGCCGCGCGCGGCGATCCAGACCCGCATGATCCACCGCCAGCGAAACTGCCGCTCTGTCTGGAACATCCAGGAAAAGCATCTGGGCAATGGCAACATGAAGAATGTCGAGAACCCGGCCGGTTTTCTCCGGAATATCCCGATCCAGCAGTCTGGTCAGGATTTCGGCAATCTCGCCCCTGTGCCTCAGGCCCGCTCCGACGATGGCCCGCACCAGGGATCTGTCGTTACCGGCAAGCGCACGAAACCCGGAGTGACCCGACTGTGTGTCCAGCTCTCCGTCTAACGGGCGTTTCTTATGGACGACATTGCCGAGAATATCAGCAGCGACCTTGCGTGCGGCAAAGCCCGGTTTGTCGGCTGGCTGGCTTCCATCAGTGGCAGCAGGTCTACGATTGTTGTTCGGCCGTCTCGTCAAGTCATCTTACCATGTTCAGGAAAACCAAGCGCCGCAGACGGGGGCTCCGGCTGCGGCGCGATGAAACAAGTTTAAGGTGCTGAGGGCAGTTGGCAAAGAAGTTTTTGCGCGTTCGCCTTGTGATCAGCCCCAAGGGCCCTTCGGACTGCGCGGCGGACTTGCCGGTTCTGACCGGCCAGATCCGGCCCAGGGGCCAGATTGCGGAGAAGAGCCGCGGCTGAATGACATCCGGCCACCGGTTCCAAGCCCACCATCGGCAAGTTTGCGCAACTCGTTGATCCTGTTCTCCGTGTTCGGGTGCGTGGAAAACAGATTGTCCATGCGCTCGCCGGACAGCGGATTCATGATGAACATATGCGCTGTTGCCGGATTGGCTTCCGCATCCGGATTGTGAATTCGTTTCACCCCGCCAGCTATCTTGCCAAGCGCGGATGCCAGCCACATGGGCTCGCCACAGATTTCAGCGCCCATCCGGTCTGCCGCATATTCGCGCGTCCTCGAAATCGCCATCTGCACAACCATCGCAGCCATCGGAGCAACGATCATCATCAGCAACATGCCGACAATGCCAAGTGGATTGTTCCTGTTGCCGCCAAAGAAGAAGGCAAAATTGGCCAGCATGGAAATCGCACCGGCAATCGTCGCCGTGATCGTCATGATCAGGGTGTCGTGGTTTTTCACATGCGCCAGTTCATGCGCCATGACACCCGCAACTTCCTCTGGCGTCAGCATGTTCAAGAGGCCGGTCGTCGCGGCAACGGCAGCATTTTGCGGGTTCCGGCCGGTCGCAAACGCATTCGGTTGCGGATTGTCGATGACATAGACCTTCGGCATTGTCAGATCGGCATTCTGCGCTAGACGCTGTATCATTCGATAAAAATCGGGAGCTGAGCGTTCATCGACTTCTCGCGCATGATGCATGCGCAAAACCATCTTGTCGGCGTTCCAATAACTGAAAAGGTTCATGGCAGCAGCAATCGCCAGGGCAATGATCATGCCTGCCTGGCCGCCGATCATGAAGCCTATGCCCATAAACAAGGCGGTCATAGCCGCCAAAAGCATTGCTGTGCGAATGTAATTCATCGCCGCCTGTTTCCATTTCCTTGTTCGGTTCGATCCCGGCCCGTCACCGTGCTCTCGCACTTCGGTACCATTTCCAAGATGGGAATTGCTGCCATTCTTGGCAAGATTGCCCTATATACACATGACAAAAGCGTAATCCGGATGAACAGGAACCATGACGGACAAACCGGACACAGCAACTGCTGCCTATTCGCAGACCGACGCCCCTTCCTTGAAGACGGAAATCGAGGCTGTCCCGAAAAAGAAATTTGAAGATCTGCCACCCGCCGCCCAGCGCGCACTGATGGAAGCAGAAGCGCGACGCAAAGAGATAGACGGTAAGCAGGAAGCGTTGCCTCAAGAGGTCAACGGTCGCGGGGGGCTGGAGCCCACACGCTATGACGATTGGGAAATCAAAGGCCTGACGGTCGACTTCTGATTGCCCCATGTCAGAGACCCTTCGCACAATACTTTCGGCGTGGGACGGCAAGGATACCGGCAAACTGGAAGCCCTTTTCGAAAGTGAACGCGCCAATCCGGTTTTTGTCCAGGCGTTGGTAGGGCTGTGTGAGATCGAGGACTGCCAGCGCAGTGCCACCTGGCTTCTCAAGCGCCACTTCGATCTGAAAGGGCCGCCGCTTCCTGAAGATCTCACACGACAGCATCTCGGCCTGCTTGCCAAAATCTCACATTGGGAAGCAAAGCTGCATGTTCTTCAGTATTTCGAGAAGCTCCAGTTGTCACTAGCGCCTTATGGCGAACTTGAGGGATTTGTCGAAACCGGAACCCGTAGCGACAACAAATTTGTGCGGGCGTGGGCCTACTACGGCCTTGCCGTTCTGGCACTTAGCTACCCTGAAATGATCGACAGGGTGCGCAATATCCTGACGGACGCCCGTGACGTTGAAACTGCCGGATCGGTCAGGGTTCGCATTCGTAAGGCGCTTGAAAAGCTGGGAAATTAACTTAGGCCGTATCGAGCGCGCGCACTTCAGCAGCAATCGCTTTTGCCAGATCCGCCTGCGGTGCGGCTTCAAAGTGAATGGCATCAATGTCGCTCACGGATATCACGCTGGACGTATCAAAGAATCCAACGCCATATTCCGCCGCGATCTGCCGGTAGACACCCGCAATCAGTTTCGACTGCTCGCGGCCGTGAGCATTTGAATAAACGCCGGCAAATTCCTTGCCAGTGAAGTCACCCAGTGGTGGTGGTGCCATCAACAGAACTTTCGGAGCTCGACCTTCGACATCGTCCGTCGCACGGGTTGCGGAAAAAAGGATCCGGCCCATGGCGCGTCCAATTGCATCCGCGCTCATGCAGAAACGATCCTGCAGATCGTTCGTGCCCAGCATGATGGTCATGATGTCGATGGGCATGTGGGTTTTGCGAATGCCTTCCAGATGCGCCAACCCGTTCTTGTCACCCCGCACGGGATCTTCGAACACGGTCGTACGGCCATTGATCCCTTCTTCAACCACATAGTATCGGTCGCCCAGCTCTCTTTGCAGCAACCGTGTCCAACGGATGTCGTGCCCGAAACGGGACTTATCGACCGGATTGAAGCCCCATGTGAGCGAATCTCCGAAACAGACGACGGTTTTAGGCTGTTCAGTCACGAAAGAGGCACCCCCGGCTCAATTGTTTTCTGGCCAGATGAGAGCAAAACCTTTGCAATTAAACAAGCAATTCTTGTCGGCCAGCCCGATCAGCGAAACAAGTCGGACCACCTGCAAGCCGTCTCTATGGGAGCAACTCTGAAAAAGCGATCACCTCAGCTCAAATCATGGCTGAAAATCACAAGACGGCCTGCTTGGTTAATAAGAGCTTTACCATGTGGGCGATAGGGTCGTCTCAAAGTTATGCGTAACGACTGCGGATCCTCGATGACTGCCAGCCAAATTGCCTATCAGCGCGGAGCATGCCTGCCGAGCTCCAATCCGTTTCAACGCCTTGCCGAACTGCTGGACGGTGAGACACCTGGTCTTGACCCAATCATCATGACCATTGGTGAGCCACAGCATGCGATTCCCGATTTTACCGGTGAAGTCCTGTCCAAGAATCTCGCCGGTTTTCGGAGATATCCGCCGATCAAGGGATCGCCGGAATTCCGCCAGGCCATCGCTACATGGCTCGACAAGCGCTATTCGCTTGATGGCATGGTAGACGCTGAAAACGGTGTCCTGCCGCTGAACGGTTCGCGCGAAGGTTTGTCCTTTGGCGCAATTGCGGCGCGGGACCAGCTGGACAAGGGCCTCGACCATCCCGCGGTTATCCTGCCCAACCCGTTTTATCAAACGTATGCTGCTGCTGCCCACGTCGCAGACGGGGAAGCCGTTTTGCTTGACGCAGTTCCCGGCAACAATTTTCTGCCTGATCTCGACAGTCTGGACACAGAGTTGCTCGACAGGACGGTCGCATTTTATGTTGCCTCGCCCACCAATCCGGAAGGCTTTGTCGCTGATATTGCCTATTGGCAGCGGTTGATCGGAATGGCACGCAAGCACCGGTTCTTTATCTTCGCGGACGAGTGCTATTCGGAAATATACCGGGAGACACCGCCTCCGGGTATTCTGGAAGCCGCGAAGGCTATGGGCACCGACTTTGCCAACATCATTGTGTTGAATTCATTGTCCAAACGCTCGAATTTGGCGGGTCTGCGCTGCGGTTTTGCCGCCGGTGATCCGGTTTTCCTTGAAAAATGGTCGAAATTCCGGGGCCTCGCCGCGCCCCAGGTACCATTGCCTGCGCAGGCCGTTGCCGTGAGAGCCTACCAGGACGAGGCGCATGTCGCCGAAAACCGGCGGCTCTACAACGAAAAGTTCAAAGCTGCCGAACGTCATCTGGGCCCAATCCTTGGCAAGGTCACGCCTGAAGCCGGGTTCTTCCTGTGGCTCGACGTGTCCAGGTGGGGAGACGGTGTTGCCGTGACCCGATCCCTTTGGACCGATATCGGCGTGAAAGTCGTACCCGGCAGCTATCTCGCCTCAGATCAATCGGACGGCAGCAATCCGGGACGTCATTACATTCGTGTGGGGCTGACAGCACCGCTGGAACAGACCGAAATCGCCCTTGAACGATTTGCAAATTGGTTGGGAGACAAGTCATGAGACGGGCCGGTGCAGTTCGCGGAAACAGCCGCCGGACAGCGGCAGACCTGCTGGATACGGAAAGCCCGCTCAAGCGCTTCCTTAGACGCAATCTCGTGGGTGCGTCCGGCCTTGGCATCATTGCACTTGCAGCCATGCTGGCGGCAAGCCTTGCAACCTGGTCGGTCGCCGATCCAAGCCTGAACCATGCGACCGAAGGACCCGTCCGCAATGCTCTCGGAGCACCGGGCGCTGTTATCTCTGACATCCTGATGCAGACCATCGGCCTGGCCACTGCCGTTTTCCTGATTCCGCTCGTCCTGTGGGGCTGGCGATTGATGACAGGCCACGAACTCGGTATCGGCAGAAGGCGGCTCTTGTATTGGGTCATTGGTTCAGGCCTGGCCGCTGGTGCTCTTGCGGCACTTCCGGTTCCTGAAAGCTGGCCGCTCCCCACTGGTTTGGGCGGCTTCCTCGGTGACACCGTCCATAGCTTCCCGGCCCTGATCACCGGAAACATGACCAGCGGTGCGGCCACGATTGTCGGCGGACTTGGCCTTGGTGTTCCGGCGATATTGTTCCTGCTGGCCGCTGCCGGGTGGCTCGGTTCAATCGGTCAGCCAAAAGAACGCGTCGAGCCGGTGGCAGCGCCAGCTGGCCATGGCCGCGCCATTGAAGACGAATTGGGTCTTGATGACGATGAAGGTGAATCCCGCCTTGGCATGATGGCAACCGCCTTTGTCGGGCAGGTGGAGCATTGGCGCATGTCGACCGGCGCGCATCTCCGCCGCCTGACGGGACTTAAACGGTCACGCCCTGAACCGGATGACGAGGACTGGGACGAAGACGAGGAAGACATCGAATATGAGGCGGAAGAGGACCATCGCGGTGGTCGCCTGAGCGTTTTCAAACGCGCCCTCAAGGGTCGTCTCATGCCGCAGGACGACGACGGCCTCGACGAGTTTTACGGCCGCGGTCGCGGTGGCGACGATTTCGACCATGACGACCCCTATCAGGAACCGCCCTTCGAAGACGAGGGCGAGAGTTTTGAACCCGACGACCTTCTGATCGACAAGGGCCCCGTTACCGGACGTCCGGCCGTTCCCGTCGGCATCGCTGCGCCGGAACAGGCACCAGCACCTTCGCAGCAACCAGGTCAGTCCGCACAGGCAGCAGCTCAGGCAGGCCGGGTCATTCCACCCGCGCCTCGTCCAAAGCAGAGCAAGCGTGCGATTGACGAAGCTCAGCCGTCCTTCCTCGGAGCGCCGGAAGAATACGAACTGCCACCGTTGCGCCTGCTTGAAGAACCCAAAGCCGGCGGCAAAGTTCCGGGACTTTCAGCGGATGCATTGGAACAAAATGCGCGCATCCTTGAAGGTGTCCTGGAAGATTTTGGTGTGCGCGGTGAAATCATCGAGGTTCGCCCTGGTCCGGTCGTCACACTCTACGAACTGGAACCGGCCCCTGGCATCAAATCGTCCCGCGTGATTGGACTTGCCGATGACATCGCTCGTTCGATGAGCGCAATCTCGGCGCGTGTGGCCGTCATTCCCGGCAAGAACGCGATCGGCATCGAGCTTCCAAATGCCCGACGTGAAACCGTATATCTGCGCGAACTTCTGGCCGCGCAGGACTTTGAAAAGTCCAAATCGAAACTGGCGCTTGCGCTTGGCAAGACAATCAACGGCGAAAGCGTTGTAGCCGATTTGGCGCGCATGCCTCACTTGCTTGTGGCCGGTACCACAGGTTCCGGTAAGTCGGTCTCCATCAACACCATGATCCTGTCACTGCTTTACCGACTGACGCCGGACCAGTGCAAAATGATCATGATCGACCCAAAGATGCTGGAGCTGTCCATCTATGACGGCATCCCGCATTTGCTGACGCCGGTTGTCACCGATCCGAACAAGGCCGTTGTCGCCCTGAAGTGGACCGTCCGGGAAATGGAGGACCGTTACAAGAAGATGTCCAAAATGGGCGTCAGGAACATTGACGGCTACAACACCCGCATCAAGCAGGCGTTGGAAAAAGGCGAAAGCTTTACGCGCACAGTTCAAACCGGGTTTGACCGCGAAACCGGGCAACCGATCTACGAGGAAGAGGAACTGCCGCTCGAGGCGATGCCTTACATCGTCGTCGTCGTGGACGAGATGGCCGACCTCATGATGGTTGCGGGCAAAGACATCGAGGGTGCGATTCAGCGCCTTGCCCAGATGGCCCGAGCCGCCGGCATTCACCTGATCATGGCGACCCAGAGACCGTCTGTTGACGTCATTACCGGCACGATCAAGGCCAACTTCCCGACCCGGATTTCGTTCCAGGTCACATCCAAGATCGACAGCCGCACGATCCTGGGTGAAATGGGCGCAGAACAGCTGCTTGGCATGGGCGACATGCTGTTCATGGCTGGCGGTGGCCGCATTCAGCGTGTCCACGGCCCGTTTGTTTCCGATGATGAAGTCGAAGATATTGTGAAACATCTGAAAGTTCAGGGCACTCCTCAATATCTGGAAGCTGTCACGGAAGAGGAGGAAGCCAGCGACGGCCCTTATGACGGTGGTGGCGGTCTTGCGGGCGGCGGAGAGGGCAACGAGCTCTATGACAAGGCAGTCGCCATTGTCCTGCGAGACAAGAAAGCGTCGACTTCCTACATTCAGCGACGTCTGTCAATCGGCTACAATCGGGCAGCATCTTTGATTGAACGCATGGAACAAGAAGGTGTGATCAGCGCCGCCAACCATGCCGGAAAACGCGAAATTCTGGTACAAAATGGCGTAGAAGACGAGTTTTGATTGCCAAACGCCAAAGCTTTGCCACACACTGACCCTAGCTACTGGTCCGAGTGTCACGGCACAAACGATTAGGATTGAAAATCATGCTGACCCGTTTCGCCCATCGCTTTGTCAAACCGCTGGTACGCGTGGCTCTGGCAGGCGCTCTCACGGTGACGGCCCTTTTGCCCGCTCAAGCCCTGAGCGAGAAGGAAAAAACGACCCTTCAGGAACTGAACACCTACTTCAATGCCGTGAAGACGATGCATGGAGACTTTATCCAGTTCGGCCCCGATGGCAGCCAATCCGACGGCAAGTTCTACATGGCGCGACCCGGCAAGGTACGGTTTTATTACAACAAACCTTCCGTTCTGGACATTGTTGCGGACGGCAAATCTGTCTCTGTGCGTGACCGCAAATTGAACACCCAGGACATCTGGCCACTTGGCCAAACGCCGCTGCGGTTCCTGTTGTCAGACAGCATCGATCTGCAGCGTGACACCAATGTCACCAATGTTCTGGTGGAAGAAGACCTTGTTACCGTGACCATCTTCGACAAGACCAAGTTCAACTCGGGCACATTGACGCTGATTTTCGACGCGGAAGATTTTGCACTGAAGCAATGGACGGTTACCGACCAACAGGGCTACGACACGTCGGTCGCGGTTTACAATGTTGTTTCCAACGGACCGACCAACCCCGACCTCTTCAAGATCGACTATCTGGCCAACGCCCGCCAGGACAAAAACTGACCGCCGCAGCGGAAGATTCCTTGGACGACAAACCGGCAACATCCGCCGGCTCCTCAGGTCAGGCAATTGTCTTTCAGTTGCTGGAAGCGTATTGCGCTGAAAAAGGACTTCGACTGACAGCCGGAGATCCTTATGGACATGCCGGATTGGTCGAAGGTCCGTCGGGAGAGAAACGGTTCTTCAAAGGTTGTCGCTTCGACCTCAACGGCTATGGCGCAGCCGAAATTGCAAAAGACAAGGCCTATACAAACCGGTTCCTGGAACTTGCAGGGCTTGCCACACCGGCAAGTCACTTTGTTCCCTCTGACGGCATTGGCACTGTCGCGGAATTGTCAGCGGATGTTCACCAGTTCACGGACAAGACCGGCTATCCGGTGTTCGTCAAACCAAACGAAGGTCAGGAAGGTCGAGACGTCCTAAAAGCAGTGACAAGCAAGGACCTGTTGACCGCCCTGCAAGCACTTTCGACAAGACACGCGGCATTGCTGGTGCAAGAGGCCGTGCCGGGAACCGACCTGCGGATAGTCGTTCTTGATGGCGAGGTCCTGCTTGCGTTCGAACGCCTCAAACCGATCGTGACCGGTGATGGGACCAGGAACGTGTCGGACCTGATCAACGATCAAACGAAGCTCGACAGAACCGATCAGCGTATCGCAATCGAACTGGCACAGCAGGGTTTGAGATTGGACAACGTTCCGGAAACAGGACAAACCATCAGTCTTCTACCTGTGTGCAATCTGTCTTCCGGCGGGACTGCGCGTCTGGTCACCAAGGGCCTGGCGCCTGAGCTTGTTTCCATTGCCTTGCGCGCTGCCAAAGCCCTTGACCTTCGCTTTGCCGGCGTCGACCTCATTGTTTCCAACGAACACAGCCGCGATTCTGCCGCCATTGTTCTTGAAGTCAATGCAGCACCCGGTCTCAACAATCTCTATCGGCAGGGCCGTGTGGAAGCCGAAGCGGCAACCTCAACCTATCGAAAGGTTTTTGAGGCAATGCTTAGGTTCTAATACGAATAACAGCCCCAGCCTCTCGCCACCCTCTTGTCCTGCAACCTACTCTGCAGCGGCACCGCAGGTTTGTCCGCCGGATCCATAGTTCTTTTCGCGAGACGTTTTCCCGATCCCGGGATTGAAACTGTTTGTCGGATCAAGCGTCTGATAGTGGGCGGCCAAGGCAGGCTTTGCCATGTAAAGGTGGCCAACGTTGTGTTCTGCAGGATATTCAGCACCCCGCCGGTCTAAAAGCGACAACATTTTCTGCTTGACCCGTTTTGGATCAGCACCTTTGCGCACCACGTAGTCCTGATGAAAAACATGGCAAAAGAAGTGGCCATAATAGAGCTTTGAGACAAGGTCTTTTTCGATTTCTTCCGGAAGCGCTTCGAACCAGTCTTCATCGTTTCGTGCCAAAGCGATGTCGAGAGCTATGACATCTTCGACCTCGGCTGCGTGCACAGCATGGTACCTTACGCCGGCACCTGCTGCCGCGAAGCGATGCAGCATCGCTTTTTTGGCTTCGGCTTCGGTGCAGGCAAACCAGGCATCCTTGCCCAGTGTTTCTGTCAGGATCGCTTCGATGGCTTCAGCCATTTGCGTCCCAACTTTCAAAATAAGATGATGTTCGTAACGCTCGCGCCATGTCAGCAGCCGTTTCGGAAGTGGTTCGGGGATCAGGTGGCTCAACAGTTGCATCGTGCGATCAACCAGATTGCGCGGCAAGAACGGCACTTTGTTCAACCGTGCGTCCAGAGCACCCTTGATCGAGAAGAACATTGGCAGCCGATCCGTACCGAACCAGTGGATCATCATCAGCGTGTCTTTGCCGTATCGGCGTGCAACGTCAAAAAGCGTTCGGTGCATGTATTCGCCGCAGATCGGCAACTCATCGCAATCGGTCAAGATGCGTCGACGCAAGACCTCCAGGTCCGCCGGGCTGTTTGTACCGATGTAGTAGACGCGTTCCTCCTCAATGGCCGGATAGGAATCGAGTCTTACTGCAAAAACCGCCAGCTTTCCGGCCGAACCCGAGACCTCGAACAACCTGTCCGGATCTGCGTTGTAACGTGAAGGCGTTGAGGCTGTGACATCACGGACTTTGGCGATGTAATCCTCATCCGACGCGCGACCCACTCCATCCTTCACGTCCGCTTCGGTGAACAGGCCCTTCTCAAGCCGGTCCAGGATCTCTTCCGGTGTATCGCCCAGCTCCATTCCCAGGTGGTTTACAAGGCGCAACACTCCATTGCCGTCCACTTGTGCGTAAAGAGCAAGCTCCGTGTAAGCCGGGCCGCGCTGTGTCAGAGCGCCGCCGGAATTGTTGCAAACGCCCCCGACGATCGATGCGCCGATATTGGATGAACCGATGGTCGAATGAGGCTCTCTGCCAAACGGCTTGAGCAGCTTTTCCAATTTGTAGAGTGTGCCACCTGGATGACTGACGATCTGGTGCCCGTCCTTAAGCACATGGATCTTGTCGAGGCGCAACGTATTCATGATCACGACATTGCGGTCATAGGCACCCTTCGGTGTTGAACCCTCGGTCAAACCTGTATTGGCTGCTTGCATGATGACAATCCGGTCAGCCGCCACGCAGACCTGCAACACACGCCACATTTCAAGAAGTGTGCCTGGGATAACAACAATTTCGGCTTCGCCCTGCCCTGAACGAAATCCCTTTCGAAATCGCTTTGTGTCGATGGGGCCGGTCCGCACGAATTGCGCACCCACGATCTCAATCAGCGCGTCAGCGAACGAGGCATCGGTGGCCTGCTGGGCACCGAAGGGTTGGTGGCCGTGGTTCTCGTCTCTTGGCATCTTCCCGTTTCCCGAATTAAGACCATTGGTCGAATAAAGCGCTTGATTAAGTGCGGCCATAATCTCTTTTGGCCGCACTTAGAGGGTCGATATCGCGTCCTTCGGCATACTTGGTGCCGCAGTTGTCGTGCCTGCTTTTTTGTCAGTATGCGACCGACGGCAACCACGTCGCGAGCGCGGGCCAAATGAAGACCAAAGCCAGGCCGAAGAGCTGCAACAGAACGAAAGGTATGATCCCTTTATAGATATCGGTCAGCTTGATCCCCTCCGGGCAAACTCCCTTCAGGTAGAAGAGTGAGAATCCGACCGGTGGCGTCAGGAACGAGGTTTGCAGCGTTACAGCGACCAGGATCACGAACCAAACGAGAGCAGGCTCATCCATCGCGCCGAACCCTGGAATGTCCAGGCCCAATCCATTGACGATCGGACGCATGAGCGGCAGCACGATCAGCGTGATTTCGATCCAGTCGAGTACAAAGCCCAGCAGGAACACGATGCAGAGAATGAAGATCACGGTGCCGCTCGGGCCGAGACCCGTTGAAGAAACCATGCTTTCAATTAGCTCATCACCGCCAAGTTCCCGCAGCACAAAGGAAAACACAGTCGCACCGAGGAAGATCGCAAAAATGTAGGCGGTGGTGTTGAACGTTGCCTTGAGCACGTTCCAGGTTTTGGTAAAGGTTAGCTTGCGGTAGGCAAGCGCAAGGAGCGTCGCTCCGATGGCCCCGATACCGGACGCTTCGGTAGGTGTGCAGATACCTGCGAATATTGAACCGAGCACGGCAAAGATCAATGCCAGCGGCGGGATAAGTGCGACAAAGATATCCTTGATCGCCGCCCAGTCGGGTGAGCGCGCATCGTCGGGAGCCGGGGCAGCTTTCGGATTGAGCAGAGCAAGACCGAAAATATAGAGCAGGTAGATCGCGCCGAGCAGCATTCCGGGAATTGCTGCCGCCATGAAGAGGTCGCCAACCGAAAGCGCCATCTGGTCCGCCATGATGACAAGCATGATTGAGGGCGGGATCAGAATACCCAGCGTGCCGGATGCAGCAACAACGCCGGTTGAAAGGGTTTTTGAATACCGATGTTGCATCATGGCCGGAAGGGACAGGACACCGAGGAGGACCACTGAAGCGCCTACGATACCGGTTGATGCGGCCAGAATAATGCCGATCAGCGTCACGGTGATGGCAAGTCCTCCGCGCACGGTTCCAAAGAGACGGGTCATCGAAGTCATCAAACGCTCGGCAACACCGCTTTCATCGAGCATCAGGCCCATGAAGATAAACATCGGCAGTGCCACCAGCACCGCATTCGACATGACAGCGTAAACACGGTTCACGACAGCGCCGAGGGTCAGGTAATCAAGACCGGTGAAGGTGTCCTCAAGTCCGGTCCAGGCCATGTTGCCCATGTCGAACTGATAGGCGAGGCCGCAGAAAATCATGCCGGTTCCCGCCAGGGTCCAGGCAACCGGAAATCCGGTGAACAACAACCCGACAAAGCTCATGAACATGGCAATGACGAGCATTTCTTCAGTCGTCTCAACCAGCGTCGACAAACCGGCCGTGATGAGGGCAAAAATTCCGATCAACACCAAAAGGCGCGTGAAGCCGCCGCCTTGCCGTTCGCTTGCATCGGCAACGAAAATCGCGTGAACGTCGTGCAGAAGGCGCGCAAGCGCAGCGATACCCAAAAGTACGAAACTGATGGGAATAATGGCTTTGAACGCCCAGCGATAGGCGAGACCGGTGGCGGAGGACGACCGTTCGTTGACGCGGTAGCTTTCAACGAAGTAGTCGAACCCCTGGTCGACCATCAGCCAGATAAAGGGCGCGAGCAGAAACAGAATTCCCAGAATTTCAACGATGCGTTGCGCGCGGCGTGACAACTGCATATGCAGAAGGTCAACCCGAACATGACTATCGGTCGTCAAAGCATATGAGACACCGATCATGGTCACAAGGCCATAGAAGTGCCATTGCAATTCGTCGAGTTTGGGAAAATTCAGATTGAAGGCGTAGCGCAGGACAACCTGGGCGACAATGGCTGCAATCAAGGCGAGGTTCGCCAACATGACGACGTGGCCGGTGACTTTCACAAGGTTGTCGATCGCCACGGCAAGACCAAAACGATCCTGATCCTCGTGTTCGGTTACCGCCTCATAGGTCTCGGCGAGATCGCCCTGGTAATTGACATTCGTGCTCATTGCACAACTCCTCCTCAAGCCGGCCGCAGCTCACCCGTGGGCGCTCCTCGTTGCGCCAGGAACTCAATTGGCTGAAAAATACTGGGCCGTGCCCGGCAAGCCGGGCACGGCGATTGCCGGATCAGAAGCGCGGCAAGAACGCGTTCTTTTCCCAAAGGTCGTAGTTCGAACGGAACTGGCTAAGGTCCGCATAAACTTCAGCGAAGTACTCGTTGTTGGCACTTTCTTCAGCCGCGACCTCTTCCCAGGTATCCCGGAAAGTCTGCAGCATTTCTGGGCTCCACTTGCGGATTTCAACGCCGTTCTCTTCCACGTTGCGCTTCAGAGCATCGAACTGCAGGGCTTCACCTTCTGCAAAGCTGTCGGCCATGGACGCCTTGCAGGCCTCTGCCAGAATGTGCTGGTGCTGTTCGGAAGCCTCGTTCCAGACGTCTTTGTTGATCAGAAGTTCAAAGACAGTGGCCTGCTGATGCCAGCCAGGGAAGTAGTTGTACTTGGCCACTTTGTGGAAGCCGAGGCGCTGGTCGAT
Source organism: Roseibium porphyridii (assembly GCF_026191725.2). Classification (NCBI taxonomy): domain Bacteria; kingdom Pseudomonadati; phylum Pseudomonadota; class Alphaproteobacteria; order Hyphomicrobiales; family Stappiaceae; genus Roseibium; species Roseibium porphyridii. The sequence continues at coordinate 565,872 of NZ_CP120863.1, read as the reverse complement.
GGCCGGCATGGAAAACTCGGTTGCATCGATTGCACCTTTCTCAAGTGCCGGGAAAATTTCACCTCCGGGAAGAAGCGAGGTCGCAACGCCGAGTTTCTCCATCACTTTGCCACCAAGGCCGAAGAAACGCATTTTCAGGCCTTTGAGGTCTTCTGCGGAATTGATTTCCTTTGAAAACCAGCCGGATGTTTCCGGAGCAATGACGGCGCACGGCAGTACTTTAACGTTGTAACCGGCCTCGTCATACATGCGCTGATAGAGATCCAGGCCATTGCCGTAGTAGATCCAGGCCATGTATTCGCCCGCTTCAGGACCAAACGGAATTGCCGAGAAAAGCGGTGCTGCAGGGATCTTCCCTGCCCAGTAGCCCGCAGTGGTGTAACCCGCATTGATTTTGCCCGAGGACACCGCATCCAGGATTTCAAAGGCCGGCACCAGTTTGCCCGGCTCATAGACTTTCATGCGCAGCGTTCCACCGGACATGATCTCAACTTCTTCGGCAACTCGCGGGATCGGCGTGCCGAGGCTCGGCAGTTCGGTCGAAAACGCAACCGGCACTTTCAAAAGCAGCTTGTCAGCGGCAATGGCGGGCTGGGCGGCAAGGCCGGCGGCCAGAACAAGGCCGGTCAAAAATTTGGTCATCGTAACTCCTCCACAAGACCGGGGCAGCGCTATTCAGACAGCTGTCCCGCAACTAAGACACAGAGGTAAATAAAATTATCCACTAAATCAGTCAACAATTTTATTTACCTCTGCGTAGGTGCTGCGCCAATGAAACGGTCGTTCCGATAGGTAAGAAGCTGAATCTTGTTGGGTTTTCTGGCTACATCAGGAAAAACACTTGCCACTGAGGTAAACCAATATTACCTCTACTGACGGAGGTGCCGCATGAATGATCTCAACAGTCTGTTCGAGCCGATAGCTGCAGAGTCAGTGGTCGACCTGGTTGCGAACCAGATTGAAAACCTGATCGTCCAGGGCATCCTTCCCGAAGGTGCGCGGCTGCCCTCGGAACGGGAATTGTCGGAAAAGTTCGATGTCTCACGCCCCAAGGTTCGCGATGCGCTTAAGCGGCTGGAGGAGCTGGGACTGCTTCATGTCCGCCATGGCGAGGGCACCTTCGTTGCCCAACTTTCCGGACAGGCCATGACACCCGCGCTCATTGACCTATATGCGCGACACGGCATGGCCTTTTATGACTATCTTGAATATCGCAAGGAACAGGAAGCCTTTGCCACACGCTTGGCGGCTGAGCGCAGCACGCCGTCTGACAAGGCAGCAATCGCCGAAATCATCGAAGAGTTGAAACAGGCGCACGAAGCCGGTGACCTGGACACTTCGGAGCAGGCGGATGTTCGCCTGCACACCGCAATCGTGAATGCCAGCCACAATGCCATGCTGATCCACATGATGCGGTCTATCTATGATCTCACGCAGCGCGGCGTCTTCTACAATCGCCGCTATTTGCGCACAGTCGATGGCTCTGGCGACTCGCTTCTGCAACAACATATTCGCATTGCCGATGCCGTGATGTCGGGAGACCCAGGTGAAGCCGAAGCTGCCGCCCGCGATCACCTCGATTTTGTCGAGATGTCCTTCCGCATCGGCGAGGAACGTGAGCGCCGCGAAGCCTTTGCCAAGAAGCGCAAACTGGCATTGGAAACCACTGCGGCATCACCCGGACAGGCAAACGGCAGACCATCCAAATAAGCGATGTCAATGAAGAAGGCGGACACAGGATGTCCGCCTTCTCGTGTTTTTAGCAGGTAATACAAGGCCTTAAAACGAAAGGCCAAAGCCGTTCTGTTTCGACCCCGCTTCAGGCGGCAGCCACTCTGGCAAGGAAGTCGTCGACAACGACCTTCAGCCGGCTTGCATGATCAGCCACCTCGTTTGAGGCTGCCTCCACCTGCCCTGCGGACTGCGCTGCCTCAGCAACGGCATTCATGACACCAGAGATACTGTCCGCAACGCCCTGAGTTCCCTCAGCCGCTTCGCGCACATTCTGTGAGATCATGGACGTCGAAGCATCCTGTTCTTCAACAGCTGCAGCAATGGCCGAAGTTGTCTCGTCCGCCTGCTCCATCGTATCCCGGATTTCCTGGATTGCTGTCACACTCTCCGTCGTCGCACTTTGGATTGCCTCGATCTGCGTGGCAATCTCTTCCGTAGCATTCGACGTCTGAGTGGCGAGTTCCTTGACCTCTGCGGCAACAACCGCAAAGCCCTTGCCTGACTCGCCGGCCCTTGCAGCCTCGATGGTCGCATTGAGCGCCAGCAGGTTGGTTTGTTCGGCGATCGCGCGGATCAGGGTCACGACTTCGCCGATCCGGCTCGCAGCTTCTGCCAGTTCAGAAACCTTACTGGTCGTTGTCCGGGCACTTGCCGATGCACCTGTAACGATCTCGGTTGCCCGGGCAACCTGCTCGCCGATTTCCGCAATCGAACCGGCAAGCTGCTCGGTCGCAGCAGCAACCGATCCGACGTTTTCAGACGCTGCAGCAGAGCTGCTTTCCGCTTCGGAGGCCTGCGTCGTTGTCTCAGTTGAGATCTGGTTCAGAACCTGCGCAGTCGACTGCATCTGCTCCATATTGCCGGTAACAGTGCTGAGCACGGCTTCGATTTCATTGCGGAAATCCGTAATCAGATGCTCGATGGTATTCTGGCGGTCCTGCTGCGCATCCTGTTCGGACCTTGCAACGGCTTCAAGATTGTTGCGTTCGACCGCATTCTCCTTGAAGACTTCCATCGCCTGCGCCAAGTCACCGATTTCATCGCGGCGGGCCGTTCCGGCAACCGCGACGTCGAGTTGACCGTCTGCGAGTGCACGCGTGGCATCGACGAGCCCCAGAAGCGGACGAACCATGCCTCGGTCGACAACAAAGACACCGATGGCACCGGCAATCACCAGGCTTGCCAGACCAACGGCAATCAGAGCCATGGAGCCGTTTTCAAAAAGCTTGTTGATGCGCGTGGCCGCAACGTCGACTGCTGCAATTTCCATTTCGATGAGGGATGCAACTGAACGTCCAATCCGCTCCACCGCATAGAACATCTCGTTGACCTGAGCATTCGATTCCGCTGTGCTCTTCAGCTCTTCGAGGTGATCTCTCAGGAGGCCGTTCTCAGGATCACCATAGGCGAGCAGTTCATTCAGCTGGGCCTTGATTTCCTCGGAGTTCAGGCCCTCAAAGCCGTCGCGCATGTGCTTGGCGTCTGCGGTCACTTTTTCCTGAATGGGAACCAGCATTGCCGGGTCGTCGGTCAAGCCACCTTGAACCAGGGTCGCGACGAATTTGTTGGCGAAAGCCTGCGCTTCCAGCGTGCTTTTCAACTGACCGACCTGATTGTTCAGGAGATCGGAGATGATGGCCGAATTTTCCTCAACCGCTGTCTCGGTGTCGATGGTCAGGGTGAAGAGCTGATCGTCAATCTGCATGATGAGCGCATCATCAATGGCTTTTTGCAGTCCGATGGCTTCGTTCAATGTCGCCTTTTGCTGACCAATGCTGAGGGAATTCGAGCCGCGTTTCTCTAGCGTGGTTGCAGCCAGTGTCCGGAGCTGATCGAGTTCGTCGTCAGCGCCGGTGCTCAAATCCAAAGCGCTCAATTCACTCTGATATTGATCGATCTTCGCCTTCGTTGCGATGATCTTGTCTTCAAACACCGTCATAAGAGCCTTGTCGTCGACAAACGCAACTGTTTCAGCCAGTCCGACAAGCAGGTTCACTTCAGCACGGAGTTCCAAATAGAGTCTCAGCTTACCCATCTCGTCATTGGCAAGGCTGTTGACCAGGGATTTGCTTTGTTCTGCGGCATCTTCACCGCCCAGAACCACGGTGAAATAAGCATCGTCCACAATGGGTGTGATCGCATTGTGGACACCGTCATAGGCTTTGAAAAGTGCCGCCATGCGCGCATCTTTTGCATCTCTTGCCGCGATCTTTTCCTTGGTTGCAAGGTCCAGAACACCCAAAGTCTGCTGGAAGGTCTGGCTTTGGGAAAACAGTTCGTCGACGATTGTCCGGTTGGCATCGGATTTTACGAACTTGGCCTCGATACCTTCGATGACCGATACGGACTTTTCGAGTGCCTGAAAGGAAACTTCCTGGGACTGAAGCGTGACGCTGTTGGCAACGGCGGCCGCCGCGGTGGCGACTTCCGTGCTTGTCAGTGCAAGTTGAGCTGCATTTTCAATGGAAGGCAGGCGCTGTTCGGAAAGTTCAGCAAAGCCGCTCTCCACCCTTTGAAACGAGAACAGACCGATCCCGATTGCGGTTGCCGTCAAAAGAACAAGTCCGGCAAATGCGGTAAAAAGCTTCCCGCGAATTCTCAAATTAAAGATCGACTTTTCATTCGACCCACCAAAATTCAATCCCCGAAACCCAAGCATGGCACCCACAGTCCCCAAAAAACACGCATCTGTCGTCACGCCCGAAACCGGAACGACACGTTAAATCCGCTGGCCTGAACAGGTCAGGCCAGCAGATGTGTTTGCTTAGCTGGCAGGCTTGTCGATAGGTGCGAAGCTGCCGTCTTTCTGGATCGTTGTCAGGAACACATCGTCCATGCCCTGGTTGTCATCGGCTCCGAATGTAAGCGTTACACCGCCCAGATCGAATGCACCTGTGGACCAGAAAGCATCAAGGAAACCTTCGCGGGTGACGTCCTTGCCGGCTTTCTCAAGACCCATGACAGCCAAACGGCCGACAATGTAGCCTTCAAGGGAAACGAAACCCGGCTCAGCGGAAGCGTCCTTTGCCTTCAGGGCAGCCTGGTATTCTTTCACCAGCGGTACAGTCACATCCCACGGGAACGGAACAACCTGAGAAATGATGACACCTTCACCGGCATCGCCCAGCTCTGCGGAAAGAGCCTTGGAACCCACGAACGAAATATTGACGAATTCAGCGTCGAGCTTGACCTTCTTGGCCAGCTTGATGAATTCGGCAATCGGCTTGTAGGCGCCAACCATGACGACCGCCTGCGGCTTGGCTTTGCGGATTTCAAGAAGCGCAGATTTCACAGCTGTTGTGTTGCGCTGGTATGTGCCTTCGGCAACCAGTTCCAGGCCGCGCTTTTCAAGAGCTGCCTGCACGCCGGCGAGACCGACGCGGCCAAAACCATCGTCCTGATAAAGAATCGCAATCTTGTCGAGGCCCAGCGCACCGTTGAGATGCTCAATCCAGGCTTCTGTTTCGGCACCATAGGTCGCACGCACATTTACAATGTTGCCATGCGCCGGATCACGCAGGAAGCCGGCTCCGGTGAACGGACCAACAAACGGAACCTTGGCAGCCGTAGCAATCGGCTGGGTCGCCTTGGAAGTTGGTGTGCCGACCGGACCGATCAGGCTGAACACCTTGTTGTCGTTGATGAGCTTGTTGACGGCGGCAATCGAACGATCCGGCTCATAGCCGTCATCCATGCTGACAAGTTCAACCATACGGCCATGAACGCCACCGGCTGCATTTGCCTCGGCAAAAGCGGCTTCGATGCCGAGTTTCATTCCGGTACCCAGCGCGCCGGCCGGACCTTCAAGAGCGGCCGCCTGGCCGAACAGAATTTTGGCGTCACTGACACCGTCTTCCGCATTCGCAGAACCAAATGCAAACAGACAAGTTGCAGCCATAGCTGCAGCAAAAGACTTCCTGGATTTCGACAACATGTGTTACCCCCTAGAGTAAATAGCGTATAGCGACGCTAATTCCTTAGTCTAAGGCAAAGTTGTTAAGTGACCGTTTCGCTCGTTTATGTTTTTATTGTCATAAATACGCATAAAGCAATTTTAAGTTCCCGTAGTAGAGCTAATAGAATATTTAGAAAGTACTGGCCGCTATAATATAAGTTGCTAAATTTAATCGAGACAGCTCATAGGACCCGTTTTGCCTGTGTCACTCTGAGCGGACCCGAATGTGCCAAAACGACGTCTGCAACCTTCCGAAGATCTGCCGGCTTGGGTCGCCATTTTTGCTAAAACCAAGCTTGCCGGTTCAGACGCAAAACAGGATCTGAGAACAAATCTCTACCCTCCGCCACGCTCCCGGTGCATAAACCCAGCTCGGAGGATTTCTGCACATGCATCTCTTGATAATCGGCGCTGCCGGCATGATCGGCCGGAAACTTGTGGCTCGGCTCGCAGCTGAACCGGATTGTTTTGGTTTTGACGTCGATCGGCTGACGTTGGCCGATGTCGTTGAACCCTTGGCTCCTGAACCACTGAAAGATGTCACAACAACGAGAACACTCAGTCTGGCCGATCCCGGCGCTGCCGAAAGCCTGGTCTCCGGCCAGCAGGATACGGGCAGACCTGATGTGATCATTCACCTCGCGGCGATCGTCTCAGGCGAGGCTGAAGCTGACTTCGAAAAAGGATACATGATCAACCTTGATGGCAGCCGTTTTCTTTTTGAGGCGATCCGCAAGGAAGGTTTGCGTCAACCCTATTGTCCGAGACTGGTTTTCGCATCATCTCTCGCCGTATACGGTGAACCTTTCCCGGAGAAAATCGGCGACGAATTTCATCTGACACCGCTCACCAGTTACGGAACGCAAAAGGCCATCGCAGAACTGCTGATCTCTGACTATACGCGCAAAGGCATTTTTGACGGTATCGGCCTGCGGCTGCCAACCATCTGTGTGCGTCCCGGAAAACCGAACAAAGCGGCCTCCGGTTTCTTCTCCAATATTGTCCGCGAGCCGCTGGCAGGTCAGGAAGCCGTCTTGCCTGTTGAAGACAGCGTTCGGCATTGGTTCGCAAGCCCACGCGCCGCCGTCGGTTTCTTCGTCCATGCCGTTCGCCTTGATACCGAGCAGGTCGGTCTTCGCCGCAACCTCACCATGCCGGGCCTTTCCGCTCGTGTCGGCGACCAGATTGACGCCTTGAGGCGTGTTGCCGGTGACAAGGCAGTCAACCTCATTCGCCGGGAGCCAGATGCGGGGATCGCAAGCATCGTCTCCGGCTGGCCGCGAGACTTTGTACCACAACGCGCTCTCGAGCTTGGATTTGAAGCCGAGACGCGTTTTGACGAAATCATTCACATCCACATTGAAGACGAATTGGAAGGCAAACTGATATGAACGCTAACGGGTTTGATATAGATGGCCGGATCGCACTCGTCACCGGGGGCGGCAGCGGCGTCGGCAAGGCCGTAGCGCGCGGTTTGGCATCTGCAGGATGGCGGGTTGTCATCGCCGGACGCAGGTTGGGCGTCCTGGAAGAAACAGCAGCTGCATTGACTTCAGAAACCGGCGGCGACGTAATTCCGATGTCTGCAGACATCGGTGATCCTGCAGCGGTAAAGGCTCTGTTCGAGGCGATCGGCACACGCTTTGGCCGCCTTGATCTCCTTGTCAACAATGCCGGCATTTCAAATTCTGCAGTGCCGCTTGAGGACATCTCCTTTGAGGAATGGAACAACGTGGTCGGCGCCAATCTGACCGGGGCGTTCCTGTGCACGCAGGAAGCGTTCCGGCTGATGAAGGCACAGAAGCCGCAAGGGGGTCGTATTGTAAACAATGGATCGATTTCGGCGACGACGCCACGCCCCTTCTCCGCGCCCTATACGGCAACGAAACACGCCATCACCGGACTGACCAAGTCATCCGCTTTGGACGGACGTCCGTACGATATTGCCTGCGGCCAGATAGATATCGGCAACGCCGCCAGCGAGATGACGTCAAGGATGGGGGGCGGCGTGCCCCAGGCCAATGGCGAGATTGCCCCGGAACCGACAATCAATCCTCAACACATTGCGGATGCCGTGGTCTATATGGCCGGACTGCCACTCGATGCGAATGTGCTGAGCCTGACGGTTATGGCGACAAAGATGCCGTTTGTCGGACGCGGCTAAGCACACTCAAGCCCTTGTTTGGAGATCCCGATGCGCGCAATCACATATGATCGGTTCGGCTCTGCCGAAGATGTTTTGTGCCCGGAGACCCTGCCGGATCCGACGCCTTCGGGCGGCGAGGTGCTGGTCCGAGTGCACGTATCCGGCGTTAATCCATCCGACGTGAAAGCCCGCGCCGGCTCGCGTCCCGGGGTAACCGAGCCGCCATTTCCAAAAATCATTCCGCATAGCGACGGGGCGGGTGTAATTGAAGCCGTTGGCGAAGGCGTCGATCCATCAAGAATTGGCGAGCGGGTCTGGATCTGGAACGGCCAATGGCAACGTGCTTTCGGCACGGCGGCAGAATTTGTTTCACTGCCTGAGGACCAGGCTGTCACGCTCCCAGAAAACGTTTCCTTTGAAGTTGGCGCCGCACTTGGCATTCCAGGCCTGACAGCGGTTCAGGCAGTGCTTGGCAGCGGTCCTGTCTCGGACGGAACAGTCCTTGTCAGCGGTGGCGCTGGAACGGTCGGCCATCTGGCAATCCAGGTTGCCGCAGCTTCCGGGGCCCGGGTTCTGGCAACGGCAAGAGGCGACGAAGCTCTGGCAGCGGCGCGGCAAGCCGGCGCAGAACATGTGTTCGACTATACCGATGAACGGCTTGCGGACCAGATCATGGAGGCAACAGGCGGCGCTCCGGTGGACCGCATAGTCGAAGTAGAATTTGGTCAGAATGTTGAGACCAACACCCGTATCATCGCCGAACGCGGCACAATTGCAGCTTACGGGTCAGCAAAGAACATGACCCCGACCCTGCCGTTTTATCCGTTGATGTTCAAAGCCGTGACGATCGATCTGTTGCTGATCTACATTCTGTCGAAAAAAGAGCGGGATATAGCAACACAACAACTGACCGGTTTGCTTGAACGTAACGCTCTCAACTTCCGGATCTCTGAAATACTGGATCTGACAGACTGCGCCAGAGCTCACGATATGGTCGCCTCAGGGCAGCGCTCTGGATCCGTCCTGTTGAAGGTCTGATGACCAGCAGCTTCAAGCATGCTCCCCTTTTGGCCGACTGGAAGTCCAGCGCCAGGAAGGGCATGCTTATAATTGTCTTTTGAAACAAGGTCGGATCGATGAAAGAGATTGTAATCGCAAGCGCAGCCCGAACGGCGGTCGGGAGTTTTGGCGGCTCGCTCAAGGACACACCGCCCATCGACCTTGCAACCAAGGTTGCCGAAGCGGCCATCGAGCGTGCCGGGATTGAAGCGGGGTCCATCGACCAGGCATTTCTTGGCAACGTGATCCACACGGAGCCACGTGACATGTATATCGCCAGGGTCGCGTCCCGTCAGGCAGGTGTGCCGGATCATGCGCCCGCTCTAACCATGAATCGCCTCTGCGGCAGCGGTTTGCAGTCAATTGTCTCTTCAGTGCAAGCCATCACACTTGGTGATGGCGACGTCACGCTTGCGGGCGGTGCAGAGAGCATGAGCAGAGCAGGATATTCGTTGCCTGGCGCACGTTTCGGCCAGCGCATGGGAGATGCCCAGATCGTCGACATGATGACAGGCGCTCTGCATGATCCGTTCGGCATAGGTCACATGGGTGTAACGGCAGAAAATGTCGCCGAAAAGTATGGCATCGATCGTGACCGTCAGGATGCATTTGCTCTCGAAAGCCATCGCAGAGCCAGTGAAGCCATCAAGGAAGGTCGGTTCAAGGATCAGATCGTTCCGCTGAATGTTGGCCGACGCGGCCGGGAAACGGTGTTTGACACCGATGAACACGTCCGCAATGACGCCAAACCCGAAGACATGGCCAAGCTGCGTCCAGTGTTCAAGAAGGATGGCATGGTTACAGCAGGAAACGCGTCCGGCCTCAATGACGGCGCCGCCGCGCTTATTTTGATGTCGGCGGAAAAAGCCAAAGAGCTTGGCGTGGTTCCACTTGTGCGCATCCGGTCCTACGGAGTTGCCGGGGTTGATCCTGCCATCATGGGTATTGGCCCGGTACCGGCGATGCAAATCGCCATGACACGGGCCGGCATCCAAGCGGATGACCTTGCCGTCGTTGAATCAAACGAGGCATTTGCGGCACAAGCATGTGCGGTCAACGATCAACTGGGGTTGCCGTCGGAGAATGTCAATCCGAACGGAGGCGCCGTGGCACTCGGTCATCCCATCGGTGCAACGGGCGCGATTATCATGACCAAGTTGATCTACGAACTGCGTCGGCGCGAAGAAAGCCTTGGAGCAGCCACCATGTGCATCGGCGGAGGTCAGGGAATTGCCGTGATCGTGGAAAACTTGATGTAGGCTGCACTGCCCCGTTTTTTTAACACCCGAATATTCGGCGGCAGCAACCGGGCTTGCCGCCGAAGCTCCGCAAACTCAATGGGTCAGTAGTCGCCGAGTTTCATATCCCGCGAATAGGTCTCACCCTCGACGTCTTTGGTGACGGCCTGACCGCAAATGGTGGCGCCGCGCGTCGCATCGTAGGTAAGTGACGGGGACCCTTGAAGTTGCCAGCCCTTGTTGAGGGCCTGAGTAACACGGTGACAGAACTCGCTGTCGTCGACGCCGGTGATGAACCGATACAGTTTCATGGAAATTCTCTTTGGTCCTGTGCAGCTGATTGCTTCTCCCGCATGTAGCCCGCTGGAACGTCATCGTCCACCCGGCGCATGCGGAGAAGTCTTTTTTGTCAGCAGCCTGTCTGGATCCTTTTCGAGAAAATACCGGCCGGTAAACTCAGGCCGTCGCGCCCCGGTGCCGGATGGCACAGCCAAGGCTGCCGGCCAGAACACCGACCAGAACTGCGATTGCAAGGTCGAAATAACCAATTTCAGAAGCATGGAAGCCCGCAAAAACAACGGTTTCAAAAACACCGACGAGCCCGCCCATTACCGCGGCAACCAGCCAGTTCCGTGTCATCATCCCAAGCGCCAGGCCCAGGATACCGGGCAGGCTGAGTATGTTGCCCCCAATGGTTCCGAGTAGATCGAGAATGCCAAGCATACTTTAGCCTTTTCTTTCTCTGAGCAGTTGAGAGCGCCAACCGTTGGAATTGGCGCTCAAAGCGTTTTACTTGGACAGTTTGCCGACATAGGACTGAATCGCTGCAACATCGTCGGTCTTCGGAGACAAAGGCGCTTTTTCAGCCTGAATCTCATCAACGATGCGCTTGTATTCCTCCAGGTGCCCCGGTGGCAGCGCGTGTGCGATGCCCTGGTGACAGTCGATGCAGGTCATGTTTTCATCGATGGCCCGCTGGTGTTCGGCTGCCGCCCGGTTTTCCTGGATTGTGAAGTCCATATATTCGAACGAATGGCAATTGCGACACTCCCGGCTGTCGGAAGCTTTCATTTTCCGCCAGACCAGCGATGCCATCTCAAGCCGATGAGCTTCGTACTTTTCAGGCGTACTGATTGTGCCCATGATCTCGTGATAGACGTCTTTCACCGCGATGATCTTGGCCTTGACCTTGTGCTGCCATTCGTGCGGGACGTGGCAATCGGAACAGATCGCACGCACACCCGAATGGTTGTTGTAGTGGATGGTCTCGCGATATTCGCCAAGGTTGGTTTCCATCGTGTGGCAGGAAACACAGAACTCCTCTGTGTTTGTCAGCTCCATGCTCCAGTTGAATGCACCCCAGAACAGGACACCGCCGAGAAACCCGGCAATGACGATGAACCCTACGCTGAAGGCCGATACCGGGCTCCAGAATCCGTTCCATAGCCTGCCAATCAGGCCACGCTTCGGTTTGTCGTTGGGATCTTTCATGATCTCTTATCTCCCGTTCCCTTGTCAGCGCGACGTGCTAGAGGATTGAAAGTCATTTCCGACAAGTTCAGGGGCATTGGCCTGCGGAACGTGGCACTGGTTGCAGAACCAACGGGTTCCGGCAACGGTGTCCAGCTGGTTGCCTTCCCGGTCGAGATAATGGGTCATGGACAGGGTTGGCGCTCCGCGCTCACCGGCAACCGCCCAGTCATGACAACTGAGGCACTGGTTGGTGCGCTTGTCCATCTGGTACTGGGAGATGGAATGCGGGATCAAAGGCGGCTGCTGGCGATAATTGCGTGGCATGCGCCCTTCGATCTGTTTGTGAACGCCGTCGACGGCCCGGGTATCTTCCAACTCGGCACCCCGCAAACTCTGGACACTGCCAGACGACTGGGCGATCGCGAAGCCGGCCAGGACTGTCGTGATCGCGATGGCGGAAATTCCCAAAAGGACCGGCATTTTCATGTCTATTCTCCGATGCTCCGTTCAAGCGGCCTGTTCAGTTGCCGCATCCACCGCCGTGGAGACGGTTTTTTTGGCTCGATTGTCATAGCGGTGGGTAAAGGCGAAAACGTCGACCGAACAGACGTCAATGCAGCGTCCGCAGTTGGTGCAGTCCGGTGACAAAATCAGGGGTGTTTCTCCGTCCTTGCCTTTCAGGGCCGGCGAAATCACATGGTTCTCGGGGCAGACCGCATAGCAATCCATGCAGTCATCGCAATCAACGCGATTCACGGCGCTGACACGCAAGACGCTCTTTGTCCCAACGAGACTGTAGAATGCGCCGACCGGGCAAATATGGCTGCACCAGCCGCGCCGCGACACCACGAGGTCAAAGAGGAATATTGCAACGACAAGCGCCCAGACAAAGCCCATCCCGAATATCAGTCCGCGATGCAGCATCGTGATGGGGTTGATCAACTCCCAGGCGACCGTGCCGGTTATCGCACTGACCAGAAGTACGGTTCCAAGGATCCAGAAACGGGTCGTGCGCTTTGGCTGCCAGCCTTTCTGCAAACCGAGACGCTCATGCAGCCAATGGGCAGCATCGGTGATCGGATTGATCGGACAGACCCAGGAACAATAGACCCTGCCGCCGATCAACGCGTAGACCGCCAGTACAATGACAGCCCCGACAAGAGCGGTGACTTCGGGCAAATGGCCGGCAACAATGCTCTGTGCCAGAACAAGCGGGTCCGTCAGCGGCAACACTTCAAATGTGCGGGAGCCGGCAAGCGTACCGACGACCCACCAGATGCCGAACCAGGGCCCCAGCAGAAAAAGCAGCAGAAAAAACGCCTGTGACAGGCGACGCAACAACAGGAATCGATGAGCGTTGAACCATCCCTTGAGCTGAATGGCTTCCTGGCCAACGGGAAGTCTGGTCTTGGCACTCATTGGCCGCCTCCCGGAAGTTTGAAGGCCGGTTCAAACGCCGGCACTTCAGAGCTGGTACCAGGTATCTCCGGCATTCTGTCCGGCAGATCGATTATGCCTTCAACAACGGGCGCGCCCTTGCGCTCCTTCTCTTCCCAGCCCTTGAGATAGTGCTCGGCAGACGAGCCGCGCGCCAGGCGCGTTGGCAGAACCTTGATGGCCGCATCCGGCAGGACGCAGCTCCTTTCGCAAACGCCGCACCCCGTGCAATGGTCGGCATGCACGGTCGGCGAGAAAATGGCGTGGTGACCCGAACGGGTGTTGTGGGACGGCTCCAGCGTGATTGCTTCGTCAATCACCGGACAAACGCGATAGCAGACATCGCAGCGAAGCCCCAGAAAGTTCAGACAGTTTTCCTGATCCACCAGCACGGCTGTTCCCATGCGAGCGTCATCGATGTTTTTCAGACCGGGATCGAGGGCTCCCGTCGGGCACGCTTCGACACACGGAATGTCGTCGCACATTTCGCAAGGAACCGTGCGCGCAGTGAAATAGGGAGTGCCTGTGGCCGGTCCGTCTTCACCCAGTTCCGCGAGTTTCAGTGTGTCATAAGGGCAGTCGCGCACACACAGGCCGCAGCGGATACAGGCAGACAGAAAGTCAGATTCAGGCAGGGCTCCAGGTGGCCGAAGCGCTTCAGCAGGCAAGGCACGCGCATCGCGTGCCAGATAGGCAAGCAGCGTGCCCGCCACCGCGCACCCGCCCGCCATCCGCGCCGTATCCGTGAGGAAACGGCGGCGGTCGACAGATCTCGGTTTTCCGGTGGCGGACATTGCTAGCTACCTTGGCTTCAATCAGGCGCGCTCGACTTTACAAGCGCACTTCTTGAAGTCGGTTTCCTTGGACAGTGGGCAGGTTGCGTCGAGCGTCAGCTTGTTGATGAGCTGTCCCTCGTCGAACCAGGGCACAAACACCAGGCCTTTCGGCGGCTTGTTCCGGCCGCGCGTTTCCACTCGGCTGAGCATCTCGCCCCGACGTGTGGAGATCAGGATTTCCTGACCGCGACGCAGATCACGTGCACGCGCATCATCGGGATGCATGTAGACGACCGCTGATGGATAAGCCCTGTGAAGTTCCGGCACCCGGCGGGTCATCGACCCTGAATGCCAGTGTTCGAGCACGCGACCGGTGCAGAGCCAGAGATCGAATTCTTCGTCCGGGCTTTCAGCTGCGGCTTCATAAGGCGCGAAGATGATATTCGCTCTGCCGTCAGGCTTGCCGTAGAACTCGACACCTTTGCCTTCCGCAACGTAGGGGTCATACCCCTCGCGGAAGCGGTAAAGCGTCTCCTTGCCGTCAACAACCGGCCACCGCAGGCCACGTGCCTGATGGTAGACGTCGAACGGTGCCAGATCGTGCGCATGACCGCGGCCGAATTCGGCATATTCTTCAAACAGGCCTTTCTGGACGTAAAACCCGAAATCCTTGGATTCGTCGTTTTCGAAACCTTCGGCCGTTTCGGACAATGGGAACTTGTTCACCACGCCGTTGGCAAACAGCACTTCGTAAAGTGTCTTGCCAGCCAGTTCGGGTTTCTTGGCAACCAGTTCCTCACCCCAGGCTTCCTCAACCGTGAAACGCTTGGAGAACTCAATGATCTGCCAGACATCCGACTTGGCATCGCCCGGAGGGCTGACCTGCTGACGCCAGAACTGTGTGCGGCGCTCGGCGTTGCCATAAGCTCCTTCCTTTTCCACCCACATGGCCGTGGGCAGGATCAGGTCGGCAGCCAGGGCCGTGACGGTCGGATAGGGGTCTGAGACGACAATGAAGTTGTCGGGGTTCCGGTATCCCGGGAGCCCTTCCTCATTCATGTTGGGCGCCGCCTGCATGTTGTTGGTGCACTGGACCCAATAGGCGTTGAGATCACCGTCCTTCAGCTTACGATGCTGCAGAACTGCGTGGAAACCGGGCTTCGCCGGAATGGTTCCGGCAGGAATGTTCCAAGCGGTCTCGCAGATTTCACGGTGCTTGTCATTGGCCACAACCATGTCGGCAGGCAGTCGGTGTGCAAAGGTACCGACCTCACGTGCCGTGCCGCAGGCCGAAGGCTGACCGGTCAGCGAGAAGGGTGAATTGCCTGGCTCTGAAATCTTACCCGTCAGAAGATGGACGTTGTACATCAGGCCGTTGACCCAGGATCCTCTGGTGTGCTGATTGAAGCCCATTGTCCAGAGAGACATAACCTTCCGGTTCGGATCGGCATATTGCTGGGCCATGCGCTCCAGCTGCTCAGCCGGAACCCCGGACAACTCGGACACTTTGTCCACGGTATATTCGGCAACGGATGCCGCATACTCATCGAAACTCATGTCTGAAAGCTTGCCGGAATTGGGATTGGCGGCTTCCTGTTGAAGCGGATTGCTGTCACGCAAACCATATCCGATATCCGTATCGGTCTTCTTGATGTTGACGTGAGCGTTGACGAAGTCCCAGTTCACCGCATCGTTCTGAATAATGTAGTTGGCGATGTAGTTCAGGATCGCCAGATCCGTCTGCGGCGCGAACACCATGCCGTTGTCGGCCAGTTCGAATGAGCGATGCTCGAATGTTGACAGGACATGGACTTCGCAATCCGGCTTGGTCAGGCGCGTATCCGTCAGACGCGACCACAAGATCGGGTGCATCTCCGCCATGTTCGATCCCCAAAGCACGAACGTGTCGGCGTGCTCCAGGTCGTCATAGCAGCCCATCGGCTCATCGATGCCGAAGGCACGGATGAATCCGACCACCGCGGACGCCATGCAGTGACGGGCATTTGGGTCGATATTGTTGGACCTAAGGCCCGCTTTCATGAATTTGGCGGCGGCATAGCCTTCCCAGACAGTCCACTGACCGGATCCGAACATACCGACGGAGGTCGGCCCCTTTTTGGCCAGCGCCTCTTTCCATTTTTCGGCCATGACGTCGAAGGCTTGGTCCCAGCTCACCGGCTCGAAGTCGCCATTCTTGTCAAAAGCGCCGTTCTTCATGCGCAGGAGCGGGGTTGTCAGGCGATCCTTGCCGTACATGATCTTCGACAGGAAGTAGCCCTTGATGCAATTGAGCCCACGGTTCACGGGTGCATCCGGGTCGCCCTGAGTCGCAACAACCCGGCCTTCCTTTGTGCCCACCAGAACAGAACATCCGGTGCCACAGAATCGGCAAGCGGCCTTGTCCCAGCGGATATCCGGGGAACGGGGCTGCGCCACGACAGATCCAGCGGTCAGCGGAATGCCTGCGGCGGCGGCAGTGCTTGCCGCTGCAGTCGCTTTCAGGAACGTGCGGCGGGATTCCGAGATAGTCATATCAGGTCTCCGGCATTAGGGAGTGGCGCAAGCATCCGGCTGCGACAGGTCCTCGAAGTGGTGGTAGTTGAGCGTGACGGACATCACGCCGGGAATTTGGTGCATGGCCATGATTTGGTCGGAAGCAATGGTGGTTTCGGTGTCTTCGACAACGACCACGAGGCGGCCATCTTCGCTGGCAGCATGAACTTCCGTTCCGGGCATCGCCTCGATGCCGGCGCGAGCGGCCTCAACCGCTCCCGTGGTCACGTGGACCAGGCAGCCGCAGATATTCATGTTTTCTCCCTCGCGCTCAAATCTTGAGCTCTCTTGAATTGGACAGCTTGTGCCGGGCAAGAGTGTGCGCATTCGCCGCACCCAGTGCATTGATCAAGATCAATGACCGGCTCGGCCTTGCCGCCAACCGCAAGCTTGAATCGAATGGCTCTCGGCTCACAGACATCTTCGCAGGTGCGGCACATAACGCCTTGCAAAGAAAAGCAATTTTCTTGAACTTCGGCGCGCCAGATCCAGCTTTCAACCTGCCCGGCGACCAGCGCGCCCGACGTGCAGGCTTCGGCACAGCTATCGCAAAACGTGCACGCGCCCAAAGCAAAATCAACGACTGGAAGGCGGTCTTCGCCGACTCGAATGATCTTCTCCGGACAGGCCGAAACGCAATCGCCGCACTCTGTACATAGCTTGGCGAACTCGGAAACCGATCCGGGTGGCCGCATGACATTTGCGTCTACAGCGCGGAACCGTCCCCTTAAAAAGTTTCTTCGGCTGGGAGAGGGAGTCGTCAAATTGCCTATCCTTCAGGAATCGGTGGGTTTTCTGATCCTCAAAGGCCTCATTTCGTTCTTGGTGATCCGAATTGCTCAAGCTGCACTGACCGTGCCTCAAACACACTGAAAACACCGGTTTTCAGCCGGTTGCCTATTCAGCTTGAGGTTCACGGTAAAGAAAGAGCGGGGTGACTGCCTTGCTAAAAGTCAAAACGTGCGAAATTATTTTGCAATCGCCGCTTAAGAATTAGGCAATGCGAACAACGTTCTGCTCGCAATCAATCGGCAGATAAAGTCGAAATTCCAAGCACTCCCGAATACACCGGTTCGGTGGCACAAAATCGAACGTTTTCGATCTTACACCACCTCCAGGGAGTACAACTGGGGCTCTATCTATTGCTTGTAACGGCTTACGCCACTGTCAACCACGGGCCGCGATGCTATCGGCGATGCCGATCACCCTTTTGCCCATTTCCGCGTGGAGGCGCTCAACCATCTTGCCGTCGACCTGAATTGCCCCCTTGTCGGAGTTTTCCGGCTTCTCGAACTCCGCGTTGATCTTTCGAGCCCAGGCAATCTCGTCTTCAGTCGGGCTGAAGGCCTTGTGGCAGGAAACGATCTGCTTGGGATGGATAAGCGTTTTGCCGTCCATCCCCATGTCGGCCCCTTGAGCACACTCTTCGGCAAATCCGTCTTCATCTTGAAACGCATTGAAAACGCCATCCAGAATATCGATACCGCCGGCACGGGCGGCCGCAACGCAGGTCATCAGCCAGGGCATCATGGCAGCCCGCCCCGGTGAGAGGCGGGCACGCGTTTCCTTTGCAAGATCGTTGGTTCCCATGACAAAGCAGGACAACCGAACCTGAGTATCCTTGCCACAGGCGCCGATGGCACCTGCATTCAACATGGCCTCCGGGGTTTCCATCATCGCCCATAGCTTCAAGTCAGGCGAACCGCCAAGTGCTGAGATCTTGTGCGCAACCCTTTGAAGATCGGCAGGACTGTTCACCTTTGGCACGAGCACCGCATCCGGATTTGCCCCGACCGCTGCCTCAAGGTCCGCTTCGCCCCAGGGGGTATCAATACCGTTGATCCGGACGACAACCTCCCTGGACCCATAACCGCCAGCTGAAACAGCCTCTACGATCTGAGATCGCGCCAGATCCTTTGCGTCCGGTGCCACGGCATCTTCCAGATCAAGAAGAAGGCAGTCGACGTCAAGCGACTTCGCCTTTTCAAGCGCTCTGGCGTTTGAACCCGGCATATAGAGTGCGGAGCGACGGGGACGGAACGGTGCAGACATAGAGTGATCTCAACATTCAACAGGAAACGGAATTCCAGTTAATCTAGAGGATCGATTTCTCAATTGAAATCAGCCGAAGGGGGAAGACCGGTCCGGAAAAATCATGTGGCTTTGCCGTTGCGTTTTTTGAACAGCATGTCCTTTGCCGCGATCACTGCGCCGAGTGTGATCGCGACACAGGCGATCGCGACCGAGAGCGTCAGAGCCCCAAAGCCAAAAGCAATCAGGAGAAGCGTCGAAAGTAATGGTGCGGAGTAGGCAGCAGCGCCCAGCACCTGAATATCGCCGCGCTTGACGCCGACATCCCAGGTGAAAAACGCCAGACCGACCGGGAAGAGTGCCAGCGCTGCCACTGACGCCCATTCAAGAGAGCCTTCTGGCCAGACGGTATCCTCCAGAGCGACATGACAAAGGGCCGAGAGCAGCGCCGTCATCAGGCAGAACCCGGCAACGGCTTCCGTTGGCACCTTTCCCAGCCGCCGCGACAAGACGGAATAACTTGACCAGAAAAGGGACGAAGCAACCGCCGCGCCATATCCAAGTGCCGACCCGCCCGAAAAATTCAGTCCTTCTCCGCCTGTAATCAGGAGAACAGCCCCCGCAAGACCCAGGAGGGTACCGACAACATGATGAAAGCGTAGATGCTCCCCGGGCAGGAAGGCCGAAAACACCACGATCAGCAAGGGCCAGGTGTAATTTATGAGGTTGGCTTCCACCGGCGGTGCATTGCGAATGGCTGTAAAATAAAAGAAGTGAAAGCCGAACAGCCCGACAGTCCCAAAGGCCCAGACTTTCAGCGGCTGGCGCAGCTGGCCCAACTTGCCTGACACCGCAAGCCAGACAAAAGCCAGCGATCCGGAAATGCCAAAACAAAGCGCATTGAGCAAAAAAGGAGGCACATTGCCTGACCCTGCGCCAAACAGACCCAGCGTCGCCCACATCAGGACCGCGCTCAATCCAATGAGCGTTGCTTTCAGGCGTCCGCTTTCGGTCATCTATCCTGTCCATGCCAAATCGAAGCCGCGGTGATGACATGAAATTCAAGTCGGCGAAAGAGCCGCACCGCAAATTGACAAGGTTCTTGATCCCGATACCCGTTTCAGGACATGTTGTGGCTCAATTCACTGACCTGTCACTTTCGGGGACTTCATGACAACACTGGAAATCAGAGCCCTTGGGCTGAATGATGCCCATCAGCTTGCGCCACTCATTGCTGAAAATGCTCAGGCACTGAGACGTGGCGCGCCGCGGCGCCCGGATGAATACTACGCCGAACGTATTCTTGCTGATAAGACCGCGGAAGCGATCGGTGCGTTCGAAGGTGACATGCTGATCGGCTTTGCCGTATTTTTCGATCTCCCGGAACTGATCACCGGATTGCGCATTGGTCAGATGGACGACATTTATGTTCATCCGGATCACCGCAACAAGGGTGTCGGCCGCCGCATGATTGAAACTCTCGTCTCGGAAGGAAAGAGCCGCGGTTGGCTACATTTGCGCTGGATCGTGCCGGGCAAGAACACACCGGCTGTTGCGCTTTATGAAAAGCTGGCCGAACCGGACCATCGCAAAAGCTATCTGATCCCGATCGATCGTGTTGCAGGTGACTGATCGCAGGCCGACCTGACGGATCAGAAACCGGCCTGGAACAATGGCGGGATCGGCGGCAGCGGGAGAAGTCCGATCCGGGCGATCCCGCGATCGATATTGACCTTCAATGGCACCGTCTTGACGCCATCGACCTCGCTGGCCAAAGGATCCAGGCTTTTCAACACCTGCTCCATCAGTGCCAGTGTCCGATCTCCCGTGGGCGCAAGCGGTTTGAATGCTCCGATAAGAGCCTCGGCATTTCCAAGCGACAGATCCAGTGTTCCGGACAATGTGCCGTCCCCGTTGACGACGAAATCGCCGCCCGCCTTAACCCGGCTTTCACCCAGATTTGCATCGAACACGACAAGCTTTATTGGCAATTCGCCCCCGTTTGACTGCACCAGCCAGGGGAGATTCGCACCTGCCAACAGAGCCGCACCACCAGGAATTTGCAGATGCGCCCGTAAATCGACAGCATCCTGCAGGTTGGGCAATGACCGCAACTGAAGGGCATCGACAGACAGGAACCCTTCGAAAAAATCGGCTTCTCCATCCGACTGCCGCACATGCAACTCCGCCTTTTCTGCGGCGAAACTGCCTGTAGAGACCGGGTTGTTCAAAACAGCTTCGGGTTTTTCAACCACCGCATCGAGTTTGCCGAGTGCGCCGGACCCGAATTTCATGCTGGCCCGGGCGGTTTTCCAAGTCATGTCACCGGACATGCCTGAAAGCGGAATATCCATTACGGCCGGTGCTCCGGCCTCAAAAATAATGTGTGTCGGGTTGTAAATCAGGGCGACGGCTTGGAGGCCGCCGAGTTTTGCGGCAGCGCCCGAACGGTCCGCAGATATCATTTGCCTGCAAGAGACTTCATAGCGAAAGGGAAATCCATTGATCGCCAGATCGGCACAAGATACCTCCAGCCCCTGCGCCGCCATGGTGTTCATCTGGGAATTGAGCTGCTCGTGAAGCAATGATCTGCCGATAAACCAGACTGCAGACCAACCAAGTACGACAATCGCGAGGACGGACATCAGGATAATGTACCGCCGTTTGGTTGGTTTTGAGGGCAGCTTCTCTTTGCTGGACACGTGTTCCCTTACCTTCCTGTAATTCGCTGCAGGTCAGCAGCATTGAATCGGCGGCCACAGATTGTTATCTCCGCACCTGCGCAATTAGAAGACAGGGTGATATGAGCGATTTTTGGGTCTTTGGCTACGGGTCCTTGATGTGGAACCCCGGATTTGATCACCTGCGCGCTGAACAAGCGCTCTTGCGAGGGGCTCATCGCGCGCTTTGCGTCTATTCCTGGGTTCATCGCGGCACTCAGGAAAGACCGGGCCTGGTCTTCGGCCTCGACAATGGCGGCGCTTGCAGAGGACTTGCCTACCAGGTCTCAGAAGATATCTGGCCTCAAACGCTTGAATATCTCCGTGCACGCGAACAAACCACGATGGTCTACAAGGAACACTGGCACCACGTGGAACTGGGCAGTGGCGAGAAGGTCAAGGCACTGGTCTACATGGTCGACCACGGTCATCCGCAATACGCCGGTGCACTTCCGCCTGAAAAACAACTCGAGATCGTCGAAGGCGCCGTCGGGAAGTCCGGCAAGAACCCGGAATATGTCATCAACACAGCTGCACATCTGGAAGAAATGGGCATCGCCGACACGGCTCTCGCCTGGTTGGCCGGCCAGCTGAAAGGCACTGGCAATCCCTGAAGAAGGAGCTGCAAACCCAGGGCTTGGCTCCAACGAAGAAAGGCCGCGCAAACTGCGCGGCCCTTTCTTTTCTCAAGAGCAGATGCTCTTGAAAAGACTTACTGGTGAGGGAAACCTTTTTTGGCAGTGCCGTTCCAGTCGCCGATGAAAGGCAGGATCGTCAGGTTGCTGTCGCTGGCGCGAGTTGCCTGAACGCGAACCGGAACCGGAGTGTTGCCGTTGGAATCACCAACTGTCTGATCCGGGAAGTCTGCAACTGCAGCGCGGTTGACGTAGCTTTTGGTGTTCAGTTTGCCGGCATCGCGAAGTGCTTTGGCGTTAGCGATCTGCATTTGCTGGATGGAAACAGGGTTGTTACCGTTCAGATCACCGACAGTCTGATCAGGAAACTGTGCGAAAGCGCCGCCGATGAGGGCACCGGAAACGAAAGTAGCTGCAACAACAGTCGACAGGATTTTCTTGGAAGTACGCATTTTAAAGCTCCGTATGTATTTACTCAGTTAAGAAATGATGCCGCCCCGAAACTTCGATACTGCATCTGTTTGCGTCTTATCAACGCTGCACACCCGATGTAGGAACTGATTTTGAGAAAAAAACCGAAATAACCTCTATGTGAACTGGTGTTTACTTAAATATACGAGTTCACGCTGCTGTGTTTACCTGTTTACTTAAGTAAAGCAGCATCCATCCGCATATTTTCTTCCTCAAAACAAAAAAGAAAGGCCACGCTCGGAGCGCGGCCCTTTCTTTTTAGTCGGGAGGTTTTTCGGGTCGAAGATTACTGACGCGGGAAACCGTCTTTGCCGCTACCGTTCCAGTCGCCGATGAAAGGCAGGATCAGAAGGTTGCTGTCGGTCTTGCGCGTTGCCTGTGCACGAACCGGAACCGGAGTGTTGCCGTTTGAATCACCAACTGTCTGATCCGGGAAGTCTGCGACTGCAGCGCGGTTGACGAAGCTCTTGGTGCTCAGTTTGCCGGAAGAACGCAGTGCTTTTTCGTTCGCAATCCGCATCTGCTGGATAGAAACAGGGTTGTTGCCATTCAGGTCGCCAACGGACTGATCCGGGAATTGTGCAAATGCACCGCCGATGAGAGCACCGGAAACGAAAGTAGCTGCAACAACAGTTGACAGTGTTTTCTTGATAGTACGCATTTTAAAGCTCCGTGTTTGTTTACTCGTTTAAGATTTGATGCCGCCCCGAAACTTCGATACTGCATCTTGCTTGCGCCTCTTGAACGCTGCAAACCTCATGTGGGGATTGATTTCGAGAAAAAAACACGGATAACCGTCATGTGATGACGTGTTTACTTAAGAATACATAATTCACAGCGCCGTGTGCAGCACGTTACTTAAATACGTCAAATATAACTGAAGCTTTTACTGAATTGCCAAAAACAAACCCTTAGCGTGGAAAAACTCCAGCAAGAACAAGTCTTGTGACGCCCTCGCGGCTTCGTGAGAATGCCGAAGCCTGAGCTCGTCAGAACATCAGTTTGGGGATGTCGCAATGGTTTCCAGCACCGGAGAAGGCTTTGGACCCCGCCTTGCTTCGTCAATAAGGCGATTGCTTGCGGTCTCGATTTCTCGAACCATGCGTTCGTGAAAGACGTCTGCCGGCAGGCCGGGCTGGATCGGCGGAAGGATATCAACGACAACGGTGCCTGGATAAACCTTCCAGGAAGAGCGCGGCCAGTACAGTCCGGCGTTGTGGGCGATCGGCACGACAGGACATCGCAAGTCTTTATAGAGATGCGCAATGCCGTACTTGTATTTAGGCTCAGCCCCTGCCGGTCGACGCGTGCCTTCCGGAAAGATCAGGATTTGGCGCTTCTCTGCGATGGCTTCCTTGGCCGCCTCCATCATTGCCGCGAGCGCTTCGGAACGTTTTCCCCGGTTGATCGGGATTTGTTTGAATTTGGCCGTGTACCAGCCGAAGATCGGAATCCAGCGCAACTCACGTTTCAGAATAAAGGTTGGGCTGGAAAACAGCGGTATCAGTGACACTGTCTCCCAGGCCGACTGGTGTTTCATGGCGGCAATGAACCCGCCATCCGGCAGGTTTTCGCGGCCGCGCACCTCAACTTTCAGGCCAACAGTGATGCGCATCAGCAGCAATAGAACCTTGGCCCAGACCGGCACGACCCACCAGCCCCATTTGCGTGGCAGCAGCATCACGGGCGAAAACAGGATCATCAGAACGAAAGTGACCGAATAGAACAGAACCTGAAAAAGGCTGGAGCGCAGTAAAACCATGGAACCCGTAAATGCTGGATTGGGCGGGAGCCGCTCCGGCTATGCGCTGATCAGCTTCAGCTCACACCCCTCACGGTAATCCGCAGTCGGGCGAGGATATACTTCACATATTCGCGCATGAGAAGCCGGATCGTTGCCGGTTCCCTGTACCAGTCATTCAGGTTCAGGTCTTTTGAGAACACCGGATAGGCAATCAGATCCACCTTGGGCAGTGCACCGGAGAGTTCAACCTCGGCTCGCGGCAAGTGATAAGCGCTGGTCACAACCAGCAAGGAAGAAAACCCGTTCTTTCGGACCCAGTTGGCCGTTTCTGCAGCGTTGCCAGCGGTATTTAGGGCAACCCGGTCAAGATCGACGCTGTTTTTTTCAAGGGGCATGTCCGAAGCCGTCACCGCAGCAAGCTGCTCACGCGTTGTCCCCGGATGAACGCCAGATATCAGCAGCCTGCTTGCCCGCCCTTCTTCCAGAAGACGTATGGCCTCATTGACCCGGGCCTGACCACCCGTAAGCACCACGATTGCATCGGCATTGGCGCTGCCGGGAACTTTCGCACCGGTTACTTGATGGGCAAAAACCAGAAACTGTCCGAGTGCCGCGCCGATAAACGCGGTAAGAACGGCAACCAGCGCAAATCGCAGGCCGAAACGCTTCTTACGCCTTGGCTTTGCGCCGGTCTGCACGGGCTTCAAACTTCTTGAGGCAGGTCTCGATTCGTCCGATGACACGTTCACATGCGAATCCGAGACGATGGGGACACCGTCTTCCAGACCAGGCTCTATGACTGTGTTGGCATGTGACATGGCGGGACTATGATAAGTGATTCGGCCAATTTCGCGGCATTTGCTCCGAAAAATCAATCCACTTTTGCAAGATGGGCTTTCACCGCAAGACCGGATGTCAATGCAGTGAGGATCGCGACCAGGAATACCACGCCGAAAACACCGAAATATCCCGGCAAGCTGACAGATACGGAGCCGACCAATGCCGAGAGTTGATCGGAACTTGCCTGGCCCGACCCCTGCCGTGTCAGCATATCGAGCAGCAGGAAGCTCAGGATAGCGGCCACGCCACCCGATATGCCGCCCTTGAGGCCCAGCATCAGAAAGTGGCGCTGAAATTCACGCGCGATGAAACTGTCTTCTGCGCCAACAAAATGGAGCACTGAAACAACGTCCTTGTTACCAGCCATGGCTGATTGCGTGGCGAAGACCACACTGAGCACCATGGATCCGAGAACGAGGATCATGATTGCAAATCCTCCGGCCACCACGGCACCCGCCATGGCAGACAGGCGAGACGTCCAGACCGAATGATCGTCGAGACTTGCGCCTACGACATTTTGAGAAACGGTGGAAGACAGCTGCTCGAGATTGAGCTGGTCGGGATCAGCCACGGTTATCTGGATTAGCCGAGGCACCGGCAGCCCGTCCAGTTGCAGACCTTCGCCTAGCCAGGGTTCGAGCAACGCTTTGGTTTCGTCGTCAGACATGGCGCGAACCGAACCGATTCCCGGAAACTCTTGCGCAAGAGCGACGGCCTTGTCGATCTCTCGCAGCATATCGACGCCTTCGGTCGGTCGGATCTGGATCGTGATCTCGCGAACCAGATCGTTCTGCCAGGCGTCGGCCGCATCCCAGACAATGGAAACCGCACCAACCGTCAGACATGCCAGAAAACTCATGATTGCCACTACAAGCGTGAGCGCTCGTCCTGCAACGGATTGCGGTGGTACGATGGCCGCAGCCGGCCTCAACTTGGAATCTTCGGTCTGTTCGGTCTTTTTCGGCTTAGGCGCAACTTTGCGCTTGATGCGCTTTGATCTTTTGGGACGCGCTTTCTTACGGGCCGGCTTAACCTCGGCGTCGACGCTTTGCTGATTGTCGGTGTCGTCGGACTGGGCCATTCTGCCGCCTAATCGAAGATTGAAAGGCGCCCGTCGGCAAGCACCATACGTCGGGCATCCACCTGTTCCAGCAATGCGATATCGTGAGTCGCGATGATGACAGATGTGCCCAGTTTGTTTAATTCGATGAACAGGCGCAACAACCGGCGCGCAAGCGGCGGGTCAACGTTGCCCGTCGGTTCGTCAGCCAACAAGACCTCGGGCCGGGTGATCAGGGCACGTGCAATCGCCGCACGCTGCTTTTCTCCACCTGACAGGACCGGCGGCAAGGCATGCATCCGCTCGCCAAGCCCAACCCATTTCAAGAGATCGATGACGTCCGAGCGGTATTCGCTTTCGTCCTTGCCGATCACGCGCAGCGGCAAGGCCACGTTTTCATAGGTCGTCAGATGGTCCAGCAGCCGAAAGTCCTGGAACACAACCCCGATCTTGCGTCGAAGTCGCGGCAGTTCCTGCTTGTCAATCACGCTCAAGTCCCGATCGAAAACCTTTATCAGGCCTCGGGTGGGGCGCAAGGACATGAAGAGGAGCCTGATCAAGCTTGTCTTGCCGGCGCCGGACGGCCCTGTGAGAAACTGAAACGACTGCGGCTCGATCTGAAACGTCAGATCCTGCAGGATTTCAGGTCCCATGCCATATCTTAGTCCGACATTTTCGAACCGGATCACTCAGTTGACTCCTATCGAGGGCTCAAGCAGTGCGCTGAATCTATCCTGTGGCCACCAATCTCACCATGCCGTACCCGGCCTCAGGGAGCCCTCTACATGTGGCTATCCACCAACAATTCAACGTAACTGTTCCAAACCCGCTCTAATGCCTGGCCGTTAACGTTCCATTAATCATATAAAGGTCCATTAGATAACTGAAAGCCCGTCATCGGATTTGCTGGCCCTTGTCCCATATTTCGTGCCGGATTCCGACTTTGTCGGTTACGTAAACGAAACGCGCAAGCAAGCCATGACGAAAGGTCTTCGCGCATGAAGATCAAATGTCCGGACTGCAGTACGTCCTACGAAATAAAGTCAGAGGCGCTCGGCGCAGACGGCCGAAGTGTCAAATGTGCCAAATGCGGAAACCGCTGGTTCGCCAAACCGGAGGAAGAAGAAGAAGGCAACGTTGACTTCGAGGCCGCCAACGGCACGACAGGCACGACGGGTGTCAGCGTCAACAAAGGTCCGACCGAAGACAAGGACGAAGCCGACTGGGCAAAGGATGCTGAGGAAGACGCTGAGGCTGAGGCCGAAGACAACAGCGAACCGGAAGACCTGTCTGAACCCGACATCGAAGACGAAGAAGAGACGGAGAGTTTTTCCGAACCTGTTTCCGAACCCAATATTGGATCCGATGAGGATCGATTTGCCGCAGACCTGAACGAGGACAGCGGCGGCGAAGATCCTTCAGCGAACGCGGATATCGAAAGCTCCGCGAAGCGGCCGAAGATCATCGTTAACCCCGACAAGTTTCGCCGCAATCACCTGGGTGCGCTGTTCAACCTGTTTGCCCGCCTGAATTTCCGGCGCATTGGAGGGGTTTCGCTCTTTGCGGCCGCAATTGCGATCTGTGCCGTCTTCGTCCTGATGCGGGACAACATCGTCAAACAATCGCCGGATCTGGCAAGCCTGTTTCAGGTTATCGGATTTGACGTCAATTTGCGCGGACTTGAATTCCGCAACCTCAGAACCTTTACCGAAGTTGAAGACGGCAAGCGTGTTCTCGTTGTTGAGGGGTCAATCCGCAATCTTCAGAACGAGACCAACAGTGTTCCGGCTGTACGGCTCTCCATTCGCAGTCCGGACCTTCAAGAAGTTTATGCTTGGACGGTTGAACCACGCACTCGCGCATTAAATGGGCTGGACGAAACCCGCTTTAGGACGATATTAGCCGATCCGCCGGAGGGCGCATCGGATATTCAGATCCGGTTTGTTGATCGCGGCAAACGCCAGATAGTGCTTGAGTGACCATGACCGCCAATATTCATACGTTGTTTGACGAAGATGCCATTTCCACCAGAGTTGCCGCGCTTGCGGAGGAAATAGCTGAAGGAAAACCGGAAAAACTGCTTGTTGTAGCCGTGCTGAAGGGAAGCTTCATTTTTGCCGCCGACCTCGTCCGGGCCATGCACCGCGCCGGATTGGAGCCGGAGATGGAGTTCATTCATCTCTCGTCTTATGGCGCGGGAACCGAAGGCTCGGAAAACATCCGGATTTTGCGCGATGTTGAAAGTGACGTTAACGACCGCGATATAGTTCTGGTGGATGATATTCTGGAATCCGGCCGCACCTTGGCCTTCGCTCGCGAGCGTTTGAAGAACCGCGGTGCACGCTCTGTGAAGATCGTAGCTTTGCTCGACAAACCCGAGCGCCGTAAAGCTGCCATATCTGCCGACTATGTCGGTTTTGCCTGTCCTGATAAGTTTGTCGTCGGATATGGTATGGATATGGGCCACGCCTGGCGGCAGTTGCCTTATATTGGATACGTTGCTGCACCCGGGGAGGCTGCTGCAGACGGCAAAACAGGAGAGTGAGCATGGCTCGCATTCTTCTTACGGAAGACGACGAAGCGGTTCGCAGCTTTGTGAAACGCGCGCTCGAATTGGACGGGCACACTGTCGAAGCCGCTGAAGATGGTGGCGAAGCGATTGAAATTCTCACCCGTGAAGACGGCAAGTACGACCTTTTGCTATCCGACATCAAGATGCCTGTCATGGATGGCATCGCGCTCGCGCTGCACACAGCGCGCGACTATCCGGACATGCCAATCCTGCTGATGACAGGCTTTGCCGATCAGCGCGAACGGGCAAATGGTTTGGAGAGCCTTGTTCACGACATCATCACCAAGCCATTTTCACTTGCCGACATCCGCAAGGCCGTTCGCGATGCCATTGCAGGCGATATGCCACAGGACACCCGCCGCTACGCCTAAAGCCGGGCATTGTCCCAGTAAGCAGATCGGATCTGAAACGCAAAACCCCCGCTCAAAGAACGGGGGTTTCTTAATTGTAAGCCGCATGCGGGAAGATCAATATCTCTTCAACAGCCGTTCCAGATAGTCCAGCTCCAGCTGCGGACGGGATGGATCTGAGAACCGCCGGCGAAGCTCTTCCAGAATGCGCCGCGCCCTTTGAACGTCGATCTCATCCGGGATCTGTACTCGGTTGTTGAAGTCGGGTCCTTCGGTCCGGCGTGGTCTGCCGAGCGGATCTTCGTCCATGGGCGAGGGTCCATTCGGGGATCCGGCACCTTCGCCTTGCCCCATCATTTGCTCTGTCAGGCCCTGAGCACCACGCCTGAGAGCATCAAGCGCGTTCCCCTGCTGTCCGAGTGCTTGTTGCCCCTCGCCTTCGCCAAGCGACTGTTGGGCATCGCCCATGGATTCGCCCGCCTCGCCAAGCTCCTGGCTCTGGCCCATACCGTTTTGCTGCAACTGTTCCATCAGCTGTTCCAGCTGCTGAGCCAGGTTTCCCTGACCCTGTTGCAGTTGTTCCAGCATCTGTTCAAGCTGCTCGCGGGTCATTTGCTGCTGCTGGCCCTGTCCTTGCTGGCCTTGTTGGCCCTGCTGCTGCTCGCCGCGACGCTGGTTCTGCTGGTCTTGATTGAACTGATGCGTTTCATCCATCAGCTGCTGTTGACGCTGGATCATTTCGCCAAGCTGATTGAGCATCTCCATCATTTCGCTGGACATGTTGTTGGGCATCATCTGAGGGCGCCCTGCCTGCAGGTTTTCCAGCATCTGCTGCATCTGAGCCAACAATTCGCGGGCAGCGTCGCGCGACCCTGTGCGCGCCAGCTCTTCGATCCGGTTCAGCATCTCGGACAAATCTTGTTGGCTGAGCGTTTGCTGATTGCCATCGAAAGGCTGCATGGCCTGCGGGTTCTGCCGCATTTGCTCAGCAAGCGCCTGCATGTATTCATTCAGGGCTTCGCGCAATTGCTGCGTCAGCTTGGCGATTTCTTCATCGCTCGCCCCTTCTTCCAGCGCCTTGCGTAATGCCTCTTGCGCGTCCCGCAGTTTGCGTTCCGCCGCCGACAGGTCGCCATCTTCGATTGACAGTGCCAGATCCCAGAGAAGCGGCAACAACGCTTTCAATTCCTCATCGGAATTTGCCTGAAGCAATTCGCCATAGGCAAAGCGCATACCAAGGTAGTTTCGCGCCTTGAAGTCGAACAATTGCGGCGCAAGCATCAATGCGTCGAAGGCAATGATCACCTGATCATGGTTTTGTGCATCAAGTGCCAGGTTCCGACGCTGCTCCACGATCGCTCTGGCGAGCGGTTTGCCGAAACGGCGTTGCGGCAGAGTGATGCGATAAGCCGGCGACAGGCCTTCCTGTCCAGCCTGATCACGCGCCAACAATGTCAGATCAACTTCCGAACCGGCCCAGGGGTGAGACGTCAGGTCCCGAATGGTTTCCGCGGTCTTCGCGGTACCAGCCCGCGGTGGCAATGAAAGCGGAAATTGAGGCGCTTCGACAAGGGGACGCGGCACACGGCCCCCGTGATCCGGGTTTGGCAGCGGCGAAATGCGTGCTTCCGCGGCAACGACGCCGTAGTCGTCATTGACCAGATAAGAAAATTTCAGTGCGCCGCTAAGCTGTTCCTCAGGATCGTCTGTCAGACGAATTTCAGGCGCATCATCCGGACGCACGGCAAAGACAAAGTTCAGGAACGGCTCGTCACCGGATCTGAGTTCAACAACACCTGTTGTTTCCAGCGTGATCTTGCGCTCGACCGGCAGCAGTTTCTGCAGTTCGGGATCCTCTGTCTCAGACAGTGCCTCGGGCTCGATCGTGGTTGGTTCAACATCATCTGCACCGGCAAACGTCATCACCAGTTCACGAGCGCCTTGCGTCCTGACCACCAGCACCGAGCCCTCGGGAACGGAAACCGGGGCGGATGGATCGCGCAACTGCGCACTTTCGCCAGTGAGATAGATCGGAGGTTCGCTGGTATATAACGGCGGCGTAACCCAGGCATCCAGGCGGCTTGGAGGCTCAACGCTTGTGAACGGGTTCTGGAAAGCGGAAACCAGACGACCGGTATGATCGCCTTGCGCCGTCACAAAACCAATCAGGACCAGACTGGCAGCAAGAACACGCACCGCCCAGGGATCGCGCCTGAAAGCCTGCGGATCAGGCGCTTTTGATTTGATCGCGGCCAGCCGCTCTGCGGTTCGGCGCTGATGAAGGGCCCATATGGCCTGGCTTTCGGCATTTGCCACACCAACCGAAAGATCGTCCTCAAGCGTTGTCAGCGGCCGGTGGTCTACCCCCGACGCATTTTCAACCCGATGCAGGGCATCCTCGCGAGAGGGCCAGCGAACGTTCACAAGATCTCGCGCAGACCAGATTACAAGGGCTGCAAATCCGACAAGACCCAGAGGTGACACCCAGGCCGGCAGCAGCATCCACAGCCCCAGCCAGGAAAGGCCGACAAAGATCCCGACAACGACAAAGACCGGCAGCATCGCGCGCCACAGCCGCTCGACGAAAAGTGCCCATCGGCTCTGTCCGACAAGACGGTTCAAGCGTGCTCGGATGACGTTCCGCCAGCCATAAGGTTCCGGATAGACTGGCCGATCAGACTGCTGATTGCTATCGTTCGGGCTCAATGGCACCTCCGGTTCATATCCCGCCAAGTGCTGTTCCATGTGAAATTTCAGCACGCAGGATCTGCCCACACCCTAATAAGGTGAGGCATTGGAGGCCGTCCGGCAACCTGTTGGATCAACTAATTCTCTGCAGATTAAGTCACGAACCCTTGAGCCAGTCGGGCATTCGGTCGAGTCCGATCAGTTCCTCAAAGCTGGTCCGTGGCCTTACGACGGCAAATTGGTCAGCATTTACGAGGACTTCCGGGACAAGAAGGCGCGAGTTATAGGTGCTTGATTGCACAGCGCCATATGCGCCCGCTGAATAAATCACCAACATATCCCCAGCCTTCACTTCCGCCATTTCGCGGTTTTGCGCCAGAAAATCGCCGGTTTCGCAAACAGGACCAACAATGTCGGCCATGATTCGCTGCCCGTCGCCGGCGTCCTGCTTCACCGGTCGAACCTCATGATGGGCCTCATAAAGGGTTGGACGAATGAGATCGTTCATGGCTCCGTCGACGATCACAAAGGTCTTGTCGGCACCCTCTTTCACGTAAATGACACTGGTGACCATGACCCCGGCATTGCCGGCAATCATGCGCCCGGGCTCAAACATCACAGTGCAATCAAGCTCGCGGACGTGCTTCTTCACCACCTCGGCATAGGCGTCCGGATGTGGCGGCGGATTATTGTCGGTGACATAGGGAATCCCCAACCCTCCACCAAGATCGACATGATCAATCCTGTGGCCTTCAGAGCGCAGATCCGAAATCAGGTCCCCAAGTCTTGCAAATGCATTGTCGAATGGTTCCAGCTCAGTAATCTGGGACCCGATATGCATGTCGATGCCGGTCACTTGGATGCCCGGCAACCGTGCTGCCTCAGCATACACTTCACGGGCACGCTGCCAGGGAATGCCAAACTTGTTTTCTGCCTTGCCGGTCGCAATTTTGGCGTGCGTTTTTGCGTCCACGTCGGGATTGATGCGTATCGAAACGCGCGCAGTCTTGCCCATAGCTTGTGCAACACGCGACAATTGACGCAGCTCAGGTTCAGATTCGACATTGAAACAAAGAATGTCTTCTTCCAGCGCATAGGCTTGTTCAGCCTCGGTTTTTCCAACCCCGGAAAACACGATCTTTTGGGCCGGCACACCGGCTGCGCGTGCGCGTCGCAATTCGCCTTCAGACACAACATCCATACCCGCGCCAAGCTCGGCAAGCGTTGCCAGTACCGCTTGATTGGAGTTTGCCTTCATGGCGTAGCACACCAAAGACGGAATATCGTCAAAGGCGGAGGAGAAGACCTGGTAGTGCCGGGTAAGCGTCGCGGTCGAATAACAGTAGAAGGGCGTTCCGACGGCGTTTGCGATCTCGCTGATCGAAACGTCTTCGGCGTAGAGTTCGCCATCTTTATAATCAAAGTGGTGCAAGGGATGCCCTCATAAGGATCGATCATCCTGCCTTGTTCGAGGCTGCAAACTGCAGTCAGGACGATCGGAATTAGCGTTACGGCGGACCGGCCGTTGTTCCTGTTCGGGAAATCCTACCGAATGAGGAAATCCAAGGGAAAGGTCTTGTCGCTTGCTGGGGGCTCGGTCGGTGGCGGCGCCGGCGCATCAGCTGGATCAACACCGGCATACGTTTGCTGTGTGGCAGCCCCTGGTTCATCAAGTGAGCCCTTTCGGCCGCACCCGGCCAGGGTCAAGCTCAGGCAAAGGCCAATCAGCGCCAGAGTTCCAAACCGGGTTGTCATCACAAAATTGCCCTTTCCGGAATTCGCATTCGGTCCTTCTCCTCGCATGACAGACAGAATTCGGCAAGGCCGCACTGAACCGTCATGCGAAGATATCGGCCAATTGGTGCGAGAAGTCAGCTCTTGGCGAGGTCCTTGAGCCACCGCCGGGCCTGTTTGCGCACATTGACCGGTGACGTTCCGCCATAGCTGGTGCGACTGCGCACCGACTTGTCGACCGAAAGCACGGAAAAGATTTCATCGGTGATCTTCGGCTCGACAGTTTGCATCTCTTCGAGCGAGACTTTGTGCAGTTCGACGTTCTTTTCAACCGCCATGGCAACGATCCGCCCGGTCACATGATGAGCATCACGGAACGGCAGTCCGAGCACCCTCACAAGCCAGTCGGCGAGATCTGTTGCGGTTGAGTATCCCGATCCGGCGGCTTTTTTCATGACTTTGGTCACCGGCTCCAAATCCCGAACCATTCCGGTCATCGCCGCCAAGGCCAGCGATACACTGGCAAGGCCGTCGAATGCCTGCTCTTTATCTTCCTGCATGTCCTTGGAATAGGTGAGCGGCAAACCCTTCATCATCACCAGGAGAGACTGAAGGGCACCATAGATCCGTCCGGTCTTTGCGCGCACGAGTTCGGCCGCATCCGGGTTTTTCTTCTGTGGCATGATCGACGAGCCGGTCGAGAACTTGTCCGAAAGCTTGACGAAACCGAATTGCGCGGAGCACCAGATAACAATCTCTTCAGCGAGACGCGAAAGATGCATCGCGGTCAAAGACGCTGCAGCAAGAGCTTCGATCACGAAATCACGGTCTGAAACGGCATCCAGCGAATTGGCGGCAGGCCGGTCAAAGCCAAGTACATCTGCCGTCATCTTGCGATCGATCGGGAAGGACGTGCCCGCGAGCGCGGCAGCACCCAGCGGGCTTTCATTCATGCGTTTTCGGGCATCGCGCACGCGGCCCCGATCTCTGGCGAACATCTCCACATAGGCAAGCATATGGTGACCGAAAGTAACAGGTTGTGCCGATTGGAGATGCGTAAAGCCCGGCATGACGTCAGCAGCGTGAACTTCCGCCTTTTGCGAAAGAACCTGCATCAATTCGCTCAGCTGCGCGTCAAGTGTGTCGAGCGTGTCCCGAACCCAGAGGCGAAAATCCGTCGCGACCTGATCATTTCTGGAGCGTGCCGTATGCAAGCGTCCAGCTGCTGGACCGATCAGTTC
Source organism: Roseibium porphyridii (assembly GCF_026191725.2). Taxonomy (NCBI): domain Bacteria; kingdom Pseudomonadati; phylum Pseudomonadota; class Alphaproteobacteria; order Hyphomicrobiales; family Stappiaceae; genus Roseibium; species Roseibium porphyridii. Next base: position 531,415 of record NZ_CP120863.1, on the reverse strand, counting down.
GGCAAGGCGGGCTTCGATATTCATATGAATGTCTTCAAGCGCCCTGGAAAACTTGAATTTGCCACTTTCGATTTCTGACAGGATTGTGTCTAGACCTTGAACGATCTTGTCGGCATCGTCCTGCGTCACGATCTCTTTATCTGCGAGCATGCGCACATGGGCTTTCGAGCCGTCGATGTCTTGCTTATATAGCTTCCGGTCGTAGTCGATGGAGGCGTTTATCTCCTCCATGATGGCGTCCGGTCCTTCAGCGAACCGGCCTCCCCACATGCGATTGCTCATGTCCTGTCCTTTAAGAGGCGCCCCTTGCGAGGTGTGAACGAATGTCGAAGCCAACCGAACCTGCAAAAAACTCACGGCGAGGTCTCGTCCTAGCCGGGCTTGCTGGTGCTGTGGCCGCTGTAGCGGCTCTATACGTGATCGCCGGACCGAATGGCAATATCGCGAGTGCTCAAAGCTGTTCGGTTGCTCTAGAAGCAGCCAAGGCCGCCAAGCCCCACGCCAAGGGAGAAGTTGCCGCTTTCATTCCTGCCAGCCAGCCCCTGGAGTTGAAACAGCTCACCTTCATGGGGCCGGACAACCAGCCTGTCAGCCTCGCCGATTTCAAAGACAGAACAGTGCTTCTTAATCTTTGGGCGACTTGGTGCGCGCCGTGCAGAAAGGAAATGCCGGCACTGGACGAACTTCAGGCAGACCTTGGCAGCGAAGATTTTGAAGTCGTAGCGGTCAGTCTGGATCGCGGAGGCCCCGACAAACCAAAAGCGTTTCTGGAAGAGATCGGCGTTGGCCATCTTGGGTTTTATCAGGACAGTTCAAACGCCCTGCTGCAGGATCTTCGCAAAGTGGCCCGCGCCACCGGATTACCAACGACAATTCTTGTCGGGCCTGAAGGTTGTGAAATCGGAACAATGTATGGCCCCGCCGAATGGGCATCCGGCGAGGCCAAGTCACTTATCGAGAGTACGATGGTGCGGCAAGGCACCTGAGACGGTGCTTGCCAGTCAGGTCTGATTAAACTGAAATGTCGACAGCGTTGCCGAGGCCTGGAATCTTCCGGGCCTCACGGCGCTCTGCTTCATTTGTGACCTGCGCTTCTTCAAGACGTGCGGCCACCTGCCGTTCCTGATCATTTTGATCCCGGATCGCATTTGTGGCCAGCTCTGCTCTCACGGAGGCCGCATTGACTGCAGCTGAAGAACTGTCTGTTACACTCGCCATAATATTTGCTCCTCTGGCGTGGTGTCGGCATTAGACGAAAATGTCGACCCGGTTACCGAGGCCATCTTCCGGCTTGCGCGTTTCCGCACGCTTTTCCAGCTGTTCGGCCTGTCGGCTCAGATTCTCTGTCCGATTTGAACTGAACTTGGCTTGTCTTTGAACCGTTTCAGCAACGGCTTCCGACTGGCGCGCGTTCATAGCTTTAACCTGCTCAGCGACCTTGTCGGCGCGCGGAGTGGCCAGAGAAGGCTGGAAGGCCTGGTTTTGTCCATATCCTACTGCTTCAGGCATCGTTTTCCCAACTTATGGATACGATTTCACCAGTCAAGTATTACAGGAGGACATGAATTCGAGTGTAAACAGAGAGATTAATCTACATTACTGCTTATTTAATTACTCAAGGTAAGCATAAATATTACATAAAATTGTAGCTAAGTTCGTGCAAGCAAATGAATCAATGAATGTTTTAAGATGCAGTATCTGGCGAGAGCACCCAGATCTGCCCGACAGATCAGAGCACGCGAGCCTGTTTCACCCGGTCGACAGGATAGCTCTATACAGTAACTTTAGGGAATTGCCCGAACAGTACGGGTATGGATCAGACCGTGACGTCGACCTGGCTTCCAAGTCCTGGTGCGGGTGCCGCCTGAGCTGATTGCAGATTCTCGGCACCTTCTTGCAGCAAGGCAACCAGATTGGCATCCTGCTGCACCGACATTTTCAGCATCTCCGACTGTAGCGCCTGAGATGTCTGTGCCTGACTTTGAGCAACAAATGTGCTGGCGATACCAACGCTGTCCATCATTCACTCCTAGAACGACGAGCACACTAGCAAACCGCCCTTAAACAAGCGTTAACAAAGCCTTACTTAAAACACTCAAGATTTAGGAACTGGACGGTTTCATGCTGATCAGGGCTTGCCGGCGTATCTTCCCGGACGCCGTACGCGGCAGTTGTTCAACGAGCCGATAAGACTTGGGCTGCTTGTAGTCTGCAAGATCCTTGGTTGCACGCGAAGCAAGGCGCTCCAAATCAAAAGTGTCAGCATCACGCGGCACAACAAAGGCCGTGATCAAGCTGACGCCATCCCGGACAGACACAGCCGTAACAGCGACTTCCGAGACCTGAGGGTCAGTTGCCAGGACCCGCTCGACTTCCTCCGGCGCGACTCTGTAGCCGAACGCATTCATCAAGTCGTCTGCTCGGCCCTCGTACCAGAAATAACCGTCTTCGTCCCTGCGAGCCCTATCACCTGTCAGGAACCATTCGCCGCGGAATGCAGCTTCGGTTTCTTCAGGCGCATTCCAGTAACCAAGCATCAAACCTGGTTCTGAAGAATGAATTGCGAGCAAGCCCGGTTCATTCGCTTCGGCAAAGAGCGACGCGTTCGATGTCTCGCTCAGGATCGACACTTTGCGCCCTTCTTGAGGCTTACCCGGCGAGCCGGGTCTAACCGGCACCGTCGGTCCGTTTGAGAGATAGGTCGAAATCTCGCTCATCCCGAGAGCTTCATAAAGCTCGCGACCAGTGCTGACTTTCCAGTCGTTATAAAGACGTGCTGGCAGTGCCTCTCCGGCCGTTAGCCCATGCCGTAGACTGGGAAACGAGTCACTTGTGATCTTGCCGTATTTCAGAATGCGCCGATAAAGACTTGGCACCGCAGCAAACAATGATGCGTCGCTACCTTCGATAACGCCGGGCCAAATGTCTGGATCACGTGGGCCATCGTAAACAATACTGGTCGCCCCGTTTGCCCAAGGATCCATCAATCCTGCGCCCAGCGTATAGGTCCAATTGAAGGCACCGGCATGCAAAAGCCTGTCCGAAGACGATATTCCGTACCATCCCTGATACATTGGCCGCCGAGCAAAAGCGGCTCTTTGAGCATGCAGCACGCCTTTCGGCATCCCACTGGTTCCTGATGTGTAGATCAGAAATGCCGGATCGTCGGCAGCCGTTTCCGCAAATGTTCCCGGCGCATATTGTTTCAGAAAGTCAATTCCTTGAGGCCCAAGCGAAAGAACCGCGACATTGTCCGGAATTTCAGTCTTGCCGTCGTGCACCAGCAGGCGCGCACCGCTATCGGACAAAATGGAAGACGTTTCACGGGCCGCGAGCTGTGCCGAGGTTGGAACCGGAACAAAACCGCCTGCGATTGCTCCGAAGAAAACCAGCGGAAAATCGACCGAGTGCCCAATTCGAAGCAGGACTCGGTCTCCAGCTTTCAAACCGGTGTTTTTCAACCCGGCAGCCACGGAAAGCACACTTGAAGTGAGCTTTCCATATGTCCAAGCCTCCTCGAGGCCGCCACCGGCACCCACAATTTCCAGCGCCGTCTTGTCCGGCGCCGGCTCGGCATTGGTCAGGCAATAACGGGCAAGGTTCATCAGAGCCGCTTAGCGGGTCGGCACAGGTATCTCGCCGCGGTAGTCATAAAAACCGCGCTGGGTCTTGCGTCCCAGCCAACCCGCCTCGACATATTTCACCAAGAGCGGACAAGGCCGGTATTTGGTGTCGGCGAGGCCTTCATAAAGCACCTGCATGATGGAGAGACAGGTGTCGAGGCCAATGAAATCCGCCAACTGCAACGGTCCCATCGGGTGATTGGCACCCAGGCGCATGGCCTTGTCGATCGATTCGACCGATCCGACACCTTCATAGAGTGTGTAGATCGCTTCGTTGATCATCGGCAGCAAAATGCGGTTGACCATGAAGGCAGGAAAATCCTCGGCGACCGCAATCTGTTTGCCCAGTCGAACACAAAAGGCTTTTGACGCTTCAAAGGTCTCGTCTTCGGTAGCGATACCGCGAACCAGCTCCACCAACTCCATCAGTGGAACCGGATTCATGAAATGAATCCCGATAAAGCGCTCCGGGCGATCTGTCGTTGCCGCAAGACGGGTAATGGAAATAGACGATGTATTGGTTGCCAGAATGGCTTCTGGTTTCAGGATTGGGCAGAGCTGGGAAAAGATTTTCCGTTTGATCTGCTCGTTTTCAACCGCAGATTCGATCACCAGATCCGCATCAGCAAGAAGATCGAGGTCTTCTACCGCCTTGATCCGGTTGAGTGCGGCGTTGCGCTCTTCTTCGGTAATCAGGGACTTGGAAACCTGACGCGCCAGATTGCCGTTGATCGATGCCAGTCCGGACTCGATCCGCTCCATGGAAATGTCGCTCAAACCGACGTCAAAGCCTGCAAGTGAGCAGACATGCGCAATGCCGCTGCCCATCTGACCTGAGCCGATCACGCCGACTTTCTTAATCTCGACTACCATCCTGAAAATCCGATCGTTAAGTGCATGCCTTCAAAGGCCGGGTTGCGGCTATTTTTGGCAAGTCTTGCGCCGAACAGCAAGAACCCCGGAGCGAAAACCTTCATTCGCCCCGGGGTCCGTGTTCAATTTGCCGCAGGTCTTACTTAACGGCAGCCTCAAGTTCAGGCAGCACATCGAACAGATCGGCAACCAGGCCATAGTCGGCAACCTGGAATATCGGAGCCTCTTCATCCTTGTTGATTGCTACGATCACCTTGGAGTCCTTCATGCCTGCAAGGTGTTGGATGGCACCGGAAATTCCGCAGGCAATATAGAGGTCCGGAGCGACGACCTTACCGGTCTGGCCAACCTGCCAGTCGTTCGGGGCATAACCCGCATCGACTGCGGCGCGCGACGCTCCAACCGCTGCACCAAGCGCATCGGCAACCGGCATGATGACTTCCTGGAATTTTTCCTCAGATCCGAGGGCACGGCCGCCGGAAATGATGATTTTGGCAGAAGTCAGTTCTGGACGATCGGATTTGGAAAGCTCTTCCCCGATAAATTCCGAAAGTCCCGAACCGTCAGCGCCGGCGACGGTTTCAATCGCTGCCGAACCACCCGCTTCAGCCGCGGCAAAAGTCGATGTTCTGACGGTGATTACCTTTTTGGGGTCACCTGACTTGACCGTCTGAATGGCATTGCCTGCATAAATCGGACGCTCGAAAGTCTCTGCATCGACAACCGCGGTGATATCTGAAATCTGCATCACGTCCAGAAGGGCGGCGACACGCGGCAATGTGTTTTTGCCGTTGGCAGTCGCCGGTGCAACGATGGCATCATAATCACTCGCAAGACCAACGATCAGGTCCGCGGTCGGTTCAGCCAGCTGGTGCTCGAGCGCATCACTCTCTGCAACCAGTACCTTTGCAGCGCCGGTCAGTTTGGCCGCTTCCTCTGCCACGGACTGAACGCCCTTGCCGGCAACCAGAATGTGTACATCTGCACCAAGGGCAACGGCGGCTGTAAGGGCCTTTGCGGTTGCATCATTCAAGGCACCACCGGCATGTTCTGCCACAAGAAGTGTTGTCATTGTTCTTTCCTCCTGTGACGGGCCTTAAAGGACACCAGCTTCATTCTTGAGTTTTTCGACGAGCTCGCCAATGGAACCGACCTTGATGCCAGCTTCACGGGCGTCGGGTTCCGTAGTTGAAACCACGCTCAGGCGCGGCGTTACGTCAACGCCGTAGTCATCGGGTGACTTTTCATCGATCGGCTTTTTCTTTGCCTTCATGATGTTCGGCAGCGACGCATAGCGTGGCTCGTTCAAACGCAGATCGGTTGTCACGATAGCCGGCAACTTCAACTTGACGGTCTGCAGACCCCCGTCGACTTCACGGGTTACGTCAACCGTGCCATCGCCGAGATCAAGCTCAGAGGCAAAAGTGCCCTGGCTCCAGCCCAGAAGTGCTGCGAGCATCTGGCCGGTCTGATTGCAATCGTCGTCAATGGCCTGTTTGCCGAGGATCACAAGCCCAGGGTCTTCGGCTTCAACAATACCCTTGAGAATTTTGGCAACTGCCAGCGGCTCGGTCGTCTCGTCGGTCTTGACCAGAATTCCCCGGTCTGCACCCATCGCCAGGCCGGTACGCAAGGTTTCGGTTGCTTGCTGTGGCCCGACTGAAACGACAACAACTTCGCTGGCCTTTCCGGCTTCCTTCAGACGAAGAGCCTCTTCGACAGATATTTCGTCAAACGGGTTCATGGACATCTTGACGTTTGCAAGATCGACGCCCGAACCATCCGGCTTGACGCGGACTTTAACGTTGTAGTCGATGACCCGCTTAACGGGTACGAGGATTTTCATTTGGTCTCAACCTCTTGCTGGGCCGGCTTTCACCGCACCGCATTTTGCAGGCTCGTCCACTCCGGTGACGCTAGGTCACAAACGGCGGAAACAAGCCAATCGTGGCGCATGGCGGGGGACGGTACTGACCAGCGAGGCAGCTGTCAATTGCGCTATTTGGTCTAAAAGGGGAAATTGCCGGGCATAGAAAAACACGCGTCGCAAAGATGATAGTTCGGCGGTGCGAAACGGTAGGGAAACCCTACCATAAACACCAAACATCACCTGGCGAACACGTTGTTGGTGACGATTGAAACACGGTTGCCGCTCGTCGGCAGTTTTGGATTTTCGTTCAGAAAATCAGATCCCTGAAGAACTCGGTGAAAAATTATCTGAAATCGGCTCGGCAAATACCGTTGTCCAGGTTCCATTCACATCCCGGCACGCGGTTCCACGGATGGATAGGTCGAGACCGCCAAAGGTTGTTTCTCGAATATACTGCCGGCACCAGTGCCCACTTTTGCTTCGATATGTCTTGATCGGCGTCAGAACCTCACTCCAATTGCCTTCCTGTCCAACAAAGACCGGTTCACCGCTGACCTTGGTTTCCAGGGCCTCCTGAACGGATTGTGCAAGCAGCATCCGTTCGGTTTCCATATGCGCAGCGAGAGACGAAACGGCATCATCCATGCGGGACTGCATCCAGAAAGTCGTGAAGGCGAAAGTCCCGGCAACGAGTATCAGCGCCGCAGCAACCTGGACAAGCGACCCCGTCCAGGCAGGGAACCTGCGCGGTGTGGAGCCAACACCTCGCTTTTCAAACTCCCGGTCAATCAGGCCCTGAAAACGGTCCATGCTTTCATCCGGGATCGCCGCGGGCATTGCGCTTTGCAACACGAAATCGTCTTGAGACATCAGACGAAGCAATTCGTTGCCCTTGGGCGACTGCCGAATATCGGAAAGCAATTCGGCTCGGTCTTGGTCGCCAATTTCTCGATCGAGGATCTTGCCAATTTTCTCAACGAGGGCGATCTGCTCACGCTTTTCTTCAAGTGTCACAACACACCTCCTGGCATGCTTTGTATGGGAACTTCTGGAGCGGTATCGTCCGTTTCCAGCCATTCTCGCAATTTCAATCTCGCTCGCGCAAGCCGGCTGGTAACCGTCCCGATTGGAACACCAAGCTCTGCCGCAACGTCTTTGTAACTCTGGCCTTCAACGGCGATCTTCAAAAGCACTTCTCGATTGTCTTCATCCAATCTGCCGATAAAGTCCCTTACCTTCTGCAATTCAAGGCTACTGGCGGCCGCCTTCGCGCCGTCGTAGCTCTCTTCAAAGTCAAGCATCGCCAGATCGAATAACCTGGCCCGGTTCGCAGAATCCCTCACGGAGTTGAAATAGTGATTCTGCAGGATCCGGAACATCCAACTGTCCAGGCGGGTTGCAGGGTCAAACTGGTCCAGTGACCGTATTGCGCGCTCACACGTTGTCTGCACCAGATCGTCTGCCTGATCCGGGTTCCGGCACAGCCGCAATGCAAAACTCCTCAGCTTGGGGAGCAGACGGATCATCTCCGTCTTCATATTGTCTTCTGGCAAGAAGTTCTCCGCAAAACCGCTCTCGGGGTTACAACACGTGATGAAAACTTTCGATCCCGACTTTTTTTGGACATTCTTCGGGAAGAAAGAAGAACACTCACGTGTTATGGATCAAAAGGCGCGGAATCGCTCTCAAAAATGCCCGCGCAAGAGAACCGCATAGAAACCTGAACTCATGAACCAGACCCGCCAGAAAACATTGCCAGATCGCCTCTCTGCGATGTTCCGCGTGCTTCCAGGCATTGCGGCCTCGGTACTGGTCTTCTCCGTCGCCTTTTTCAACCCTCTATTCGACGTCAAAGATACCAATGCCGCCTTCGCCAAGTCAGGTGACGACAAGGGTAGTCGTAGCGACAAGAGTGATCGTGGTGGTGATCGCGATGACAAAGGTGGCGGCGGCAATAGCGGCAGTAGTAAGAGCAGCGGCAGTGGCGGCGGAAGCGACCGCTCGGACGATAGGGGCGGAAACTCAGGCAATAGCGGGAATTCGGATTCCCGCAACTCTGCCTCACAAAAGCCAGGATCTGGAGGTCTGCTTAATCGCGTGTTTCGTGATGAACGTTTCAATGGCAACAGCGAACAGTCCGGTGGGTCGCTGTCGGAGCGGGAAGAGCGCGAAGCGATACAAAACGGTTGGCAGTAGATCCAAGAGGCAGGATCGGCTTTGAAAATTTTGAACGCGGGGCTCCACACGAAGGGGCCTGTCTTTTTTTGCTTGTTACTTTCAGCAGCGGGCTGCAATTCTGGGTCCGTATCCAATACTCCTGACGTGACAACATCAGCTATCGGTCTGCAGTCGTCTGACCGATCCCTCGCTCAGCAGAACCTGCAAGTGGTTCTGGAAAGCTCTCTGTCTGGAAAATCACAGAGCTGGCAAAACCCGCAAAGCGGTGCGCGCGGGTCGGCAACTCCGTTGAAGACCTGGAAGACGACCGACGGAACCTATTGCCGCTCGTACAAGGAAAGTATCCGCCTGGCGTCGGGAGAATCCATCGATCGTGACGGCGTTGCCTGCCGTTCATCGGACGCTGTCTGGCAATCAACCTAAAGCGATCACTTCACGACATGGCCTGGTCAAAAAGCTTGACCCCCTTGCGACGGAAAAACAGCACGAGGACGGCGCCGGCGATCAAGCCACCGACATGCGCAATCCAGGCAACCTCGCTCTCGGCCGCTGCGAACACATTGTAAAACTGATAAAGCACCCAGGCTCCGAGCAACCACATTGCGGACAGTCGCAAGGGGATGCGGCCGAGCACTAGCACCCACACCTTGACCCTTGGATGAAGCATCAGATAGGCAGCCACAACTCCTGACACCGCACCTGACGCCCCGATAAGTGGCACCTCGGAGTTAACGTCCAGCGCTGCATAGAGAAAACCCGAAAACGCTGCGCAGATCAGATAAAACAGCAAGTATCGAAAATGGCCCATGGCATCTTCGACATTGTCACCGAATACCCATAGAAACAGCATGTTTCCGATCAGGTGCATAAAGCCACCATGCAGGAAGGCGTATGTCACAATAGACGTCCATTCCGGCAACAGCTGCAGCTGCGGCGCAAGTTCACGGATGTCGAAAAGCACCACCGGGATCAATCCGAGCGAATAAGACGCGGCTGCAACCGCTTCTTGGGCGCCGGCACCTTGAAAAAAGACAAAAATTAGAACGTTGAAAGCAATGAGCGTGAGATTGACGTAAGGGATTGGAACATGAACCCGCCGGTTGTGATCGTAGACCGGAATGAACATGCCCCAATGCCTTTCGTTCTGTGCGTCTTGGTCGTTTAACGGTTTTGACCCGGAACCCAGAGAACATCCTGTTCTCCTTTGTCGTTCAGGTAACGCGACGCCACGAAAAAATAGTCAGAAAGACGGTTCATGTATCTGACTGCCGCTGGGTTGATCTTCTCCACGCCTGAAAGTTCGACCATTAAACGTTCCGCGCGACGTGAAACCGTACGGGCAAGATGAAGATGCGCCGACGCCGAACTTCCGCCAGGGAGCACGAAAGAGCGGAGCGGAGACAGGTCTTTGTTCAGCCCATCAATCGCGTCCTCGAGGGCCTTCACTTGCGCGTCGCTGATCCGCAAAGGCTCATATCCAAGATCCTGATCGGTTTCGGGAGTAGCCAAATCCGCACCCAAATCAAACAGGTCGTTCTGGATACGGCCAAGAACGATATCGACCTCTGAAGCACCATCGCCGGTATGCAGCCGGATCAGGCCAACGACAGCATTGGTTTCATCTACCGTTCCGTATGACTCGATCCGCAGATCGTTTTTCGGCCGGCGCTCGCCAGACCCAAGAGCCGTCGTACCGTCGTCACCTGTTTTTGTATAGATCTTGTTTAAAACAACCATTTTGAATGCCCTTGGATGTTGCTCCTGCAGTCGTTTCTAGCGACCGGACCCGAAGAAATAGAGCCCACCCATCACCAGGACAATCACCAGAAACTGCAAACCGACACGCCAGCGCATCAGCATCTGCGAACGGTTACCAGGACCGTTTCGAAACATGTTCCAAAGACCGGCAAACAGAACCAGGGCTACGGCCGCCATGCCAACGGGAATGAGTGCATTAATGACACCAGCCATCTTGTTAGTCCTCTTTCAGCGCGATGACCCGGCAACTCCGGATCCCATGTCGCGCACTATTCTTCACTATCAGCAGCCCGAATGCAGAACCGGTCCAGCAGACTTGTGGGCAAAACACGTTTTGCCGCTGCCATAACTTTTGTCGGTACCGTGACATGATACCGCGCTTTGGGCCGGTTGGCCTCTACCGCATGAATAAGTTTCTTCACCACCGCCTCAGGCGGCAGTTTGAAGGGTCCCGGCTCACCTGCTTCCATACGTACCCGGCGTTTCTCGTAGGTCTTACGATGTACAGAGGCCTTGAGACCAGTTTCTCCGATCCAACGATCGAAATTTTCAAGGGCATTTTCCGTAAATCTAGTGCCGATTGGGCCCGGCTCTATCAGGCTCACATGAATACCCGTTCCCTTTAGTTCCTGCCGCAACGTGTCTGTATAGGCTTCCAAGGCAAATTTGCTCGCCGTATAAGCGCCGCGATACTTCAAGGCAACGAAACCAAGCACCGAAGAACACTGCACGATACGCCCGCCACTATTTGCGCGCATCGCAGGAATCAAACGCCGTGTCAGATCGTGCCAACCTATGAAATTGGCCTCGAACAGCGCTCTCATCGCCTCCGTCGGGATATCCTCAAGTGCGCCGGGCACAGCGTAGGCACCGTTGTTGAATACGGCATCCAGTTTATGGTCAGTCAGTTGAAGAACGCTGTTGGCTGCCGTCTCGATGCTGTTGGGGTCTTCGTAATCTAGCTGCAGGGCTTCAAACCCTTCTTCGGCCAACCGGTCGACATCCTCCTGACGCCGAGCTGTAGCAAAGACGCGCCAGTTCCGCCCACGCAGAATATGGGCCGACACAGCGCCGATACCGGAAGAGCATCCGGTTATTAGGATCGACCGATGCCTCGGGAAACTCTCTGGATAGTCAATCATTCAAATAAAAATCCGGCGCCCAGCAGACCTTACCTGGCAATGTCCTATCAGATTGGCTCCCCGGAAAGCAATTTGGGAACGGGTCCCGCAAACCCGGCAGCTTCCTTGATAAACTGTGTCTTGATGCCCGGCATGCGATCCACAAGGCCGAGTCCGAAATCCCGGAACGCCCGCAGGACGTCATTATCGTTCGAAAACAGCCGGTTAAGCACGTCGGTCACGACGCCCATCTGAAATGTGTCGAAACGGCGCCAGCGCTGATAACGCTCAAGAATATCGAGCCCCCCGGGATCCTGCCCAAGACGGCGCGCATCGACAACCACTTCCGCGAGCGCGGCAACATCCTTGAACCCAAGGTTCAGACCTTGTCCCGCGATCGGGTGTATGCCATGTGCGGCGTCCCCAATCAGCGCAAATCGCGGATTGACGAAGTCGCGGGCCAGTTTCAGTCCAAGTGGATAGGCGCGCCGCGGGCCATCAACCTCGAGCGTGCCAAGGTGATGTCCGAAACGGCGCTCAAGTTCGAGTTCGAAGGTAAACTCATCAGATCGCACAAGTCTGTCGGCATCAGAAGTTTTTTCGGTCCAGACAAGCGATGATCTGTTCCCGGGAAGCGGAAGGATGGCGAAGGGGCCAGCGGGAAGAAAGTGTTCTTCAGCCCGGCCGTTGTGAGGTCGCTCATGCTTTACGGTCGTGACAATACCCGATTGCCCGTAATCCCAGTTGACCGTTCGGATACCTGCAAGGTCGCGAAGCTTGGAGCGAACGCCATCGGCGGCAACGAGAAGCCGGCTTTTCAAAACCGTGCCGTCCGCCAGCTCAAGTTCAACCTGATCCGGATGTGTCCGGAAAGTGTCTGCTGTTCCTGGCGCAAAGAATTTCACACCGAGTTTTTTAGCAGCCTTGTAGAGCGCGGGCATCATCACGCCGTTGGGCATCATGTGAGCAAAGGGTTCGCCTTCTGTCGCTTCGCCGTCGAAGGTCAGAAAGACGGGTCGCACAGCATCGCGTAACTTGCTGTCTGTGACGATCATTTCGTTGATTGGTTGCGATTCGGCTTCGATTTTAGGCCAAACACCGAGCTGCGTCAGCATTCGGGACGCAGCAGCAGCTATTGCCGAGGCACGTGGGTCATTGTGCAGCTGATCCATGGGTTTGGGATCAACAATGGCGCAACTGATGCTTTCGTCGCCTTGCTTGAGCGCAACGGCCAGGGACAGGCCGACATACCCGCCGCCCGCAATAACAACATCGAACATATCGGCAGCGCTTTTACGTTTCGCCATTCAATTACTCCCCGCCCCGGTTTCCCTAAGGACATCTTGACTTTAACGTCAGGCCCCGTCCAAGACTGGGCCCGAAAACTCGCCGAGGCCACTTTCAGGCCCACCTTTTCGGCACATTATGTAACAAGGATCGCGCCGATGAACACGGCCATTGACAACCTTTTGCAAATACTCGACCTAGAACCGCTCGAACGCAATCTGTTCCGTGGTCGCAGTCCCCAGGTTGGCTGGCAACGGGTTTTTGGCGGTCAGGTCATCGGCCAGGCCTTGGTCGCCGCGTCGAGAACTGTTGTTGAAGACCGGCATGTTCATTCCCTGCATGGATATTTTCTGCGTCCTGGTGACCCGGAAGTCCCCATAATTTACGAAGTCGACAGAATTCGAGACGGCGGTAGTTTCACCACACGGCGTGTGGTCGCCATTCAGCATGGCGAAGCGATCTTTTCAATGGCAGCTTCCTTTCAGGTGCGCGAGGAGGGATTGGATCACCAAAGCGACATGCCGGACGTGCCAACACCGGACGCCTTGCCGAGCGAGCAGGAACTTAAGGAAAAGTTCCTGTCACTGGCGCCTGAAAACATCCGTCGGTATTGGGAACGGGAGCGACCGATCGAGATGCGCCCGGTCGACATGACCCACTATTTCAGCAAGAAACCGCTGCCGCCCAAACAATATGTCTGGGTGCGGGCCACCGGACAGCTGCCGGATGACGAGCGCATTCATCAGTGCGTTCTTGCATACGCATCTGACATGACCCTGTTGGACACATCCCTCTTTCCACACGGTACGTCGGTCTTCAGCCCAAAGATTCAGGCGGCGAGCCTTGATCACGCCATGTGGTTCCATCGTCCATTCCGCGCGGATGACTGGCTGCTCTATGCCACCGACAGCACGTCTTCATCAGGCTCGCGTGGCATGAACCGCGGTTCGCTCTACACGAAAGAGGGGGTCTTGATCGCTTCAACGGCACAGGAAGGTCTGATCCGGCTCCGAAAGAAAGATTGATCGATTTCGGCAACAATTTGCGATGCGACGCAGACGCCTTCGCCGCACTAATCACCGGACAGGGCTTGTGAAACCCGATACCGCAAGCGGGTTTTCGCTCAAAGCCTGGTGATCCGGGGTATCCGGAAGCAAAGCACCAGAAAACGCTTCAAACATCTTGCGTACGAAACCTTCAGGCAGATCCTTGGTGATAAAGACCATCCGAGTTCTATGGTCTTCATCCGGCCAGGCCTCAAGCGTGGCGGGCGGGTGAAAGACATGCTGAACGCCATGGATGACAACCGGCCGCCCGGGATCTTCCGCCAGTTGCACAATGCCCTTAACCCGCAGGAGCTTCGGCCCATGTGCAGAGCGCAGCAAATCCAAGAACATTTCGAGAGCAGAAGCCGGCACAGGCCTGTCGGTAGCCAAAGTAAATGCGCGGATGGATTCGCTGTGCCGATTTACGTCATGCGGATGGTCGTGGTCGTGGCCATGACCTTCACCATGACTATGACTATGACCGTGGTTGTGACTATGTCCATGGCTGTGGCCATGATGATGCGCGTGATCGTGATGATCGTGGTCATGCCCGGAGCCTTCATAAGCCTCTGCATTCAGCCAGGCCGCCACATCCGGTATCTTGCTGTCAGGATCGTAAAGGCCAGCATTGAACAAGGTGGTCGGCGTCGCCTCACCAGACTGCGCATCCAGTCGCTTTGCACCGGGGTTCAGCGTTTCGATTTGCCGCAAAAGCTGTTCGAATTCCGCTTGTTCCGCTTCCGATTCGATCAGATCTTTCTTCGTAAAGACCAGGCGGTCCGCAACCGCAGCCTGTTTGCGGGCTTCTTCGTGGTTTTCAAGGGTCGACAAGCCGTTCACAGCGTCGATGAGCGTGATAACACTGTCCAGCCGATAGCGCATGACCAGATAGGGATGAAGCATCACGGTGTGCAGGATCGGCGCTGGGTCGGCAAGACCAGTGGTCTCGATTACCACCCGCCTCAAGCGCTCCGTACGGCCATTGTCGAGATGGCGCAACAGGTTTTCCAGAGTTGAAACCAGATCGCCTCGGATCGTGCAGCAAAGGCAACCGGACGAAAGTTCGATAATTCCCTCTCCAGCCTGGTCAACAAACAGATGGTCAAGACCGATCTCGCCAAATTCATTGATGATAACCGCTGTGTCGGCCATGGCCGGGTCATTTAGAATCTGGTTCAGCAAAGTGGTCTTTCCCGAACCGAGGAAGCCGGTCAGGACGGAAAGCGGGATAGGGGGCTTGGGCCCCTTTTGCGCAGGCTGGTCCGTTGCTTCTTTGGCAGAAGTCATGAGGTCGAAGTCTCCTGATCGTAGAACTGCCGGGCAGGGTGCAATTCATGCGGCACCGCTAGCATTCTTTTCAGGAGTAGGTCAAAGGTGTTTGGATGTTTGCCGACACTCGGCGAGAGTTACCCGGCGTTCAGGACGGGCTCTTCGGCTTCAGCCGTTTCAGCTTCTTTGTCCGCGTCCACGCCATTCTCGCCGGCTGAAAGATCCATTGGAGTCAGATCCTGAGCGAGATCCTCATTGTCAAAGTCTGCCTGATCTTGCTCATCTGCATCGACAACAATACGCACCGCTTCCGCGGCCTTCCGCAATGTTGCGATGACTTCCTCAACCGAAACCCCTTCTTCCAACTGGTTGGCGGAAAGTTCAGCGAGGCTGGCGAGCGCCTTGATTGTGGCAGTGGATCTCGGTTCAATCATCATGCGATCACTCGCTTCTTTAGTTTCGGCATGTTCTATGCCCGGATGACCTGACGTGTCATTGCCTCACTCAGGCGGGCAAGTGCCCACCCAAGAGAATGCTTACTACACTGTTAAGGAGTAGCGTAAATAAAGGGTTAACCGACTTTTCTGCGCATCCTTACAAAGGCTTAGCTCAGCTATCTACCGATCTGTTATTGTCTGCGAGGGCTGGGAGTCGGTACCGGAACGGAAAAATCGAGGCCTTTGCGGAAGATTGACCCGGGTGCGGCCGGAGAGGAATCTCCGCCAGCGACTTGCTCTGTTTGCGGAATTGCACCCACGGCACTTGCCTCGGCAGTCTGCTGAAGTTTGGCACGGATTTGCATCTCGGCACGGCGCATCGGATTGGCAACGGGCAGCGGAATGTTCTCAGCAGGCGCCAGGACCTCAAGCGCTGAAGTTGATGCGCCGGCTGCTGGCCGCCCACTCGGATTGCCAAGGCTTACCTGCAAGGGTTTGTAAGCAAGACGTCGTGGACCGAGCGTCCGGTCAAGTATCTTCGCCCAGTCAGGCTTGCCATTTGATTTGGTATAGCCACTGGCATCGGCGTTCTTTTCTTTGGTCTTGTCGGCCTTGAAGAAAAGAAAACCACCCCGTTTCTCGTTCTGCATATCGAAACGGGCCATGTACCCGTTCGGTCCCGGGCTTTTGTTTCGCCGGCAGTACCCGTTTGCAGGTGGGTTTCCGGATGACCCCGTTAGGGTGCTGACATTCTGGCCACCGCGCTTGCGAAACCCATTGTCAAAAAGCTGCCGGGCGAATGCTGTTCGCTCAAGACCTGAACCAGCCCCAAGAATAATCGCAATCAATGTCCGGCCCTTGCGGGAGACGCTTGCTGCAACATTGTAACCCGAATTGCAGATGTATCCCGTCTTCATGCCGTTTGCTCCGGGAACACGCAGCAGGAACTCCCGATTTGCCGAGCGAAGCGTCTTTTTGCCAAAACGAATTCCGGGATATTTGTAGAAATCCCGTGATTCCGGGAAGTCCCTTCGAAGCGCCATTGCCAGGATCGCCATGTCTCGCGCAGTCGTCACCTGACCGTTATCCGGCAAACCGTGAGGATTGGTGAAACGGGTGTTCGTCATGCCCAAGCGCCTGGCTTCAGCATTCATGGCCGCAATGAAGGCTGCTTCGGAACCCGAGATTGCCTCGCCCAGCGCCACGGCAACATCGTTTGCCGACTTGATAAGAATGATCTTGAGCGCTGTATCGACTGTGAAACGCGTTCCGACCTTGAAACCCATCTTGCTGGGTGGCTCAGATATGGAATTTTTCGATTGAACCACGGCGGAGTTCAGGGTCGCACGGCCTTCACGGATCGCTTTGAAGGTGACATACGCCGTCATCATTTTCGTCAAGGACGCAGGGTACCACTTGCGCGTTGCGTTTTTCTGGTCGATCACCGCACCCGATTTTGCGTCGACGAGAATGAACGCACCGATATCGGCCCTGGCCTCATCAGGAACCAGGCAAAAAAACAATACGGCAAACATTACAACCGCGGATGTCAGGCGGCCGGCCAGGCTTGCAATCACGGGGATCCCTCGCATGTCATCCTGTAAAACAGGGAAACGCACAAACTGCAATCTCAGTCTAAGGTGCATAGCCTAACGACTGTTGAACTCTAAAAAACCGGAACATGTCCCTAAGGGCAACCCCTTCCGTGCAACCGTCCCGCGCCAAAACTTTTATCAATTGCCGTTTTTTTAGGCATCGTAACTGGTAAAATCGCCCTAACCTTTGAAACGATTGGGCGATTGTCCCTTGCAGAACATCACGGCAAGAGCCCAACAACTTTGGCCCGGCTCTTGCTAAGATTACCAAGGGCATCTTGCCTATTGCATCCCGGAAGAAGCTGGGAACAAGGTGGCGATCAGACGTCAAACAACAAAAAAACCGGGATTCCGGGGAGGCACGCAACTTCATGTATGATGCTGGCGTAGCATCACAATCGACTGCGTCCGCGCGCGAATTGCAACGCGTGAATGGTCACGCACGCGCCGGTTTCCGCTTGTCTGAGGGCTCGACCCGTCTCGCCAACCTTTATCAAAGTGGCGCGGCGAAGATCCGATTGCCAAAGGTTTACGATGAACCGACAACAGCCGTCCTCATCAACACCGCCGGTGGTCTGACAGGAGGCGATCGGCTGTCTCTTGAATTCCATCTTGCAGTAGGCGCACACGCGATTGTGACCAGCCAGGCAGCCGAACGCGCCTACCGAAGCCAGACGGGTCCAGCAAAAGTGACCGCAAAGTTCCAAGTCGGCGCAGGTGCAAAACTCGAATGGCTGCCGCAGGAAACGATCCTCTTTGACGCGTCAAACCTTAGCCGCACGATCGAAGCTGATCTGGCGGAAGATGCCGGTTTGCTCATGTTGGAATCGGTCATACTCGGGCGCAAGGCAATGGGTGAGAAAGTCAGATCCGTGTTCTTCAGGGACAGCTGGCGTATTCGGCGGAGCGGCAGGCTGGTTTTCGCCGATGACGTGCGCCTGGAGGGAGACCCGGAAGTATTCTTGGCCGGACCGGCAACAACATCTGGAAATCTGTGCGTTGCAACTCTTTTGGACTGCTCACCACAGGCAGAAGATCATCTGAACCTTGCAAGGTCCTTGATTGGAGCTTTGCCTTCTGACCGTGTCCGGGCAGCAGCCAGCGCTTGGAACGGCCAATTGGTCGCACGATTGACGGCGGTGAGCGGACAGGATCTGCGCACCGCCTTAGTGAGTTTTTTAACCGGATACCGCTCGGCACCTTTGCCGCGGGTTTGGCATTGTTGACAATAAGGAGCCTTCTTCATGAACCTGACGCCCCGCGAAAAAGACAAGTTGCTGATCTCAATGGCAGCCATGGTCGCGCGCCGCCGTCTGGAGCGTGGCGTGAAGCTGAATCACCCGGAAGCGATTGCACTGATCACCGACTTCGTCGTTGAAGGCGCCCGAGATGGCCGCTCTGTGGCTGACCTGATGGCGGCGGGAGCCACGGTCTTAACGCGCGAGCAGGTCATGGATGGCGTCGCCGAGATGATCCATGATGTGCAGGTGGAAGCCACATTTCCCGACGGTACGAAGCTTGTCACCGTTCACGAACCCATCCGCTGACCCGATTTGAGGACAAAGACATGATCCCCGGAGAACTTTTTCCCGCCGAAGGCGAGATAGAACTCAATGCCGGTCTGGAGACGGCGACACTGGAAGTTTCCAATACCGGCGACCGGCCTGTTCAGGTTGGCAGCCACTATCATTTTTATGAAACAAATGAAGGCCTTTCATTCGACCGTGAAAAGGCACGCGGCATGCGCCTTGATATTCCGGCCGGCACTGCTGTGCGCTTTGAGCCGGGCCAGACCAGAACGGTCACGCTGGTCGCTTACCGCGGCGCGAGAACCGTCTACGGCTTCAATCAGAAGGTCATGGGCGAGCTTTAACGCCGGGAGACATGCATGTTTGGGGTGTTATGGGGATTGATACTGGCGGCGGTGCTTGTCTCGCCAGCGCTGGCAGAAGAAAAGGTCGACTGCAGCAATGCCATGACTCAACTGGAAATGACCACTTGCGCCAATCTTGATTGGCAACAGGCAGATGAGGAACTGAACGCCGCCTATAAAGCAGCGATGGCGAAAATGCGCGAAACAGATGAGTTTCTGCCCGAAGATCAGCGGGGGGCGGCAGAAACCCTTCGCGAGGCCCAACGTGCCTGGATTCCATACCGAGACAAGGCGTGTGACGCCTATGGGTTTCAGGCAAGAGGCGGAACAATGGAGCCAATGCTGGTCTATGGCTGTCGCGCGCAGTTGACCGAGCAACGGACCAAGGAACTTGAGGAATTGACGGAAGGACTGGGAAATTGACCCGTGTTTCGTGCTTCTTGTTCCTGATGCTGGGCATCATCTGCTTGGCCTCAACCAATGCTCCTGCAGTGCTGGCGCAAGAGAACATCGATTGCGGATATCCATTGAACAACGACGAGCGAACCTATTGCGCAGAAAAGGCTTTGAAAGACGCAGAGGCAAAAATGGCGGCTGCATACGTCAAACTCCACGCAAAAGTGGTCGAAATGGATGACGCACTGCCCGAGCACCTGAAAGGCAGCCCCGCAGCACTGGAGGAAGCGCAGGCAGCATGGTCGGACTATGCCGACAAGGACTGCAAGGCTTACGCCTTTCCGTTTATGGGCGGGACGCGCGGGCAGGAACTTTACCGAAATTGCAAGATCGTTCTGACGATGACGCGAACGGAAGATCTGACTGCAACACTAGATGACTACGGCAATTAAACGACACGATTTCTGATCGCCGATTGGAGACACAATGGCTTACAAAATGCCCCGCGCCGCCTATGCGGACATGTTCGGACCAACCACCGGTGACAGGCTTCGCCTTGCCGATACGGATCTGGTAATCGAGGTTGAAAAAGACTTCACCACCTATGGTGAAGAGGTGAAATTCGGTGGTGGCAAAGTCATTCGCGATGGCATGGGACAATCGCAGGCGCCCCGCAGTGCCGGGGCCGTCGACACGGTAATCACAAACGCCCTGATTGTTGATCACTGGGGCATCGTGAAAGCAGATGTCGGCCTGAGAGACGGACGGATTGTCGGCATTGGCAAGGCAGGCAATCCGGATGTACAGCCTGATGTCGACATTGTCGTTGGTCCCGGTACGGAGGCCATTGCCGGTGAGGGCAAGATCCTGACAGCGGGTGCGCTCGACGTCCATATTCACTTCATTTGTCCGCAGCAGATTGACGAGGCGCTGATGTCCGGCGTCACAACCATGCTTGGTGGCGGAACCGGGCCGGCGACGGGAACCAATGCCACAACATGCACACCCGGCCCTTGGCACATCACCCGCATGCTGCAATCGGCAGACAGCTTTCCAATGAACCTGGCATTTGCAGGCAAAGGCAATGCCTCCTTGCCTGCAGCGCTGGAGGAACAGATCCTGGCAGGTGCTTCTGCGCTGAAATTACATGAGGATTGGGGAACAACTCCGGCGGCCATCGATACCTGTCTTTCGGTTGCTGACGAATACGATGTCCAGGTGATGATCCACACCGACACTTTGAACGAAAGCGGCTTTGTCGAAAACACAACCGCCGCCTTCAAGAACAGGACCATTCACGCTTTTCATACTGAAGGGGCCGGAGGCGGCCACGCGCCCGACATCATCAAAGTCTGCGGCGAAACAAATGTTCTGCCCTCGTCCACCAACCCCACGCGGCCTTACACGGTCAATACGCTGGAAGAGCATCTCGACATGCTGATGGTCTGTCACCATCTAGACAACTCCATTCCGGAAGACGTTGCCTTTGCAGAAAGCAGAATCCGCAAGGAAACGATCGCCGCGGAAGACATCCTTCACGACATGGGTGCGTTTTCGATCATCGCATCCGACAGCCAGGCCATGGGCCGGGTCGGCGAGGTGATTATCCGCACCCTGCAGACAGCTCACAAGATGAAGGTGCAACGCGGACGTCTTTCAAATGAGATCGGGGAAAACGACAACTTCCGCGTCAAGCGTTACATGGCCAAGATCACAATCAACCCGGCAGTTGCGCACGGTCTTGACGAACATGTCGGCTCTGTCGAAGTCGGAAAACTCGCCGATCTCGTTCTGTGGGATCCGAAGTTCTTCGGGGTGAAGCCTGACATGGTATTGAAACTCGGCACCATCGCCGCAGCACCCATGGGTGATCCGAACGCATCGATTCCAACACCTCAACCGGTTCACTACAGACCGATGTTCGGCGCCTTTGGCAAAGCCATGACCGAAAGCCGGGTGACTTTCGTCTCTCAGGCGGCCTATGAAAACGGCGTCAAGGACAAGGCTGATCTCTCAAGCTTGGTCTTACCGGTAAAGAACACCAGAGGCGGCATTTCAAAGAAATCCATGGTGCTCAACGATGCAACGCCGGAAGTTGAAGTGCATCCGGAAACCTACGAGGTGCGCGCAGACGGTGAGCTGCTCACCTGTGAGCCGGCGGAGGTCCTGCCGATGGCTCAGCGGTACTTCCTGTTCTAGTCTCAAATCGGCAAGCGTCATGAAACTCCTGCCAACGTCACGACCCCGGATTTTTGAAGACTATCCAACCCTTGCGATTGCTTTGAAGAACTGGCAGCACGAGACCTACCGCCTGGAAGAATTGACATTTGAGGCAGGTGAAGAAGTGTTTCTGGAGATTGATGATGAGGAGCCAACAGTGCTGAGCGAAAGCAAGGCATGCGAACTCAATCTCGAGGCCGAGGAGGAACTTGCCAATCTGAAGGACTCTTTCAGGGACGACATTCCCCTGTCGTCCCCGTTGACCACGTTGATTGTGGACAAAAGCGCAGCATCGTTTGTGGATTTCACAAAGCAGATTGGAAAGTCCTGCTCTTTGCTGGCGAGAGAGTTGGATTGGTCGGAATTTGCGATCATTTCCGATTGTCGGAGATCCATACTGTCTCAGGACAATGATCATCCGCCTGTTCGAGCTGCGCAAAAGAAGTTGGCCGAGTTCGGGCTCACAGCAACAGCACCGGATGGCCTGGTTGTCGACAGACAAGGACTTGAGGCAATCATTGGTGATCTCTTCTGGATTGCACGATGCAACGCGTCCGCACCCTATACTTTTGTCTCCGCCAAGGGGTCTTCAACAGTTGCAACGCTTTGCAAATACGGAAATTTCCACTTCGATTTCTATGCAGAAGACGCAGAAAGAGTGTTTGAAATGGCCGTCCCGTCCGCAGGCTTGTCAATTGTGCCCGATGGCATGTGCTATGAGCGTTTTACACATGATAGTTCAATATCAGGCAGAGCCCTGGACCTCTGAGCAGGCCCAATTGCCTTATCGGCAGCCCTCTCGAAGCGGATTGTCGAGCAGCGCTGAACTCGGGAGTTGAAACGAGAATGTACAAAATCATCGGGTTTCCTCGCACACGCGCTATGCGCGTCATGTGGCTGCTGGAAGAACTGGGTGAACCATACGAGATTGATCCGGCACTGCCGCAATCTGAGCCGGTACGAGAAGTCAATGTCAGCGGCAAGGTGCCGGTCTTGATCGATGGCGAGGCTGTCATCACGGATTCAATTGCGATCTGCACCTATCTGGCCGACAAGCATGGCCGGTTCACCTTTCCAGCCGGCACGCTGCAACGCGCCAGGCAGGATGGTTTCACGCAGTTCGCCGTCGATGTTTTGGAAGGCGCGCTTTGGACGGCGGCGAAAAACTCCTTCATCTTGCCTGAAGACATTCGCGTTCCGCAGATCAAGCCCGTCTGCAAATTCGAATTCAGGCAAGGTTTGGAAACCTTTGAGATTATGCTGGCTGATGGGCCATATGCGATGGGCGAGACTTTCACAATCGCCGACATCATCATCGGACATTGTTCAGGCTGGGCCATATCGGCCAATTTCGACCTGCCAATGGAGGGACCGGTCTTCGACTATTTCAAGCTCTTGCGGTCACGGCCGGGTTTCAAAGCTATGAAGGCAAAGGTAGACGCCGCACAATGATCCGGATCGCCCAAATTCATTCGCATGGTAACTGGCAGGGTAAGGCCACAGATCAGGTAACGCTCGACAGAGAAGATCGACATCGCCGCCGAGCCGTTCTGACGTGCGACCAGGGTTTGACTGTTCTTCTGGACGAACCGACAGCCATACACCTTCGTCACGGAGACGGACTGGAACTCGAAGATGGCCGCTTCGTAGAGGTCTTGGCAGAACCCGAAGACCTGGTGGAAATCGAGGCGGCGAACGCCGCACATCTTGTCAAGATTGCGTGGCACCTCGGCAACCGTCACCTTCCGACCCAACTCCTGGACGATCGCCTCAGGATTCGGCGGGATCATGTGATCGAAAACATGGTCCTAAAACTTGGTGGCAAGCTGACCCCCGTAACAGCACCCTTTGATCCGGAAGGCGGAGCCTACGGCCATGGGCGGACCCATAGCCATGATCACGGGCCCGGTCACGGCCACCACCATCATGCCCACGAACACGCTCATGACTGAAGCCGTCACGCTTCCGGCGCTCTACCGCTTGTTGGCCTTTCTGTCTCCGAGCTTTCCGGTCGGCGCATTCACCTATAGCCACGGCCTTGAACAGGCGATTGAAGACGGGACGGTCAAAACTGCCGAGGACCTTTCCCGTTGGCTCGAGGATATCTTGCGGCATGGGGCCGGGCGCAGCGATGCGATCTTGTTGAAAGCAAGCTAT
Source organism: Roseibium porphyridii (assembly GCF_026191725.2). NCBI lineage: Bacteria > Pseudomonadati > Pseudomonadota > Alphaproteobacteria > Hyphomicrobiales > Stappiaceae > Roseibium > Roseibium porphyridii. Next base: position 507,712 of record NZ_CP120863.1, on the reverse strand, counting down.
GACGCGACCACTAGAGGCGATGAGGGCTCCGTGGCCGAACTGCAAGAGCTTGCTCTTGCGTTGCAGCCCTCCAAGGAACGCCATCTGGAAACCAGCGCGCAAGGGACGGCGTTCTTGGCGGCTGTCAGACAAAGTTGGCGCCCTGACAGCAGCTCGCCGGCCGCCGATCTTTTCAGACGCCGGGCCGAAGACACAGGTCAAGGCTGGCCTTATCCGGTTGCGCTGGGTCTCGTCGCAGCCGCTCATGAAATTCCCGAGGACGCCGCTCTGGTTGCGTATCTTCATGCTTTTGCGGGCAATATTGTCTCAGCTGCCATACGCGCGGTACCACTCGGTCAAAGCAACGGACAAACCGTCCTGGCATCGCTCGAGCCGATCATATTCGAGGTCGCGGCAGTGGCTAAGCAAGCAAGCCTGGAAGACATCGGATCCTCCACGTTTCTGGCAGATATCGCCTCCATGGCACATGAAACTCAATATTCGAGGTTGTTTCGTTCATGACATCCCAAAATGGTCCTTTGCGCGTTGGCATCGGCGGCCCGGTCGGTGCTGGCAAGACCACCCTGACCGACCGCCTTTGCAAAGCCATGCGCGATGACTTTTCAGTCGCTGTCATCACCAATGACATTTACACAAGTGAAGATGCCGAGGCACTGATGCGCAGTCAGGCCTTGACCAGCGACCGCATTCGCGGGGTTGAAACCGGCGGGTGCCCGCACACTGCAATCCGGGAAGATGCCTCGATCAATCTGGCTGCCGTCCACGACCTTACCCGATCGATCCCGGATCTTGACCTGATCCTGATCGAATCGGGCGGTGACAATCTCGCAGCCACGTTTTCGCCGGAGCTTGCAGATCTGACGCTGTATCTCATCGACGTGGCGGCAGGTGAGGAAATCCCTCGCAAGGGCGGACCCGGAATAACCCGCTCGGACTTGTTGATTATCAACAAGACCGACCTTGCACCTCATGTCGGCGCTGATCTTGGCGTTATGGATCGGGATGCGACCAGAATGCGTAAACAGCGCCCGTTTGTATTCGCAAACATGAAGGCAGGCGACGGAGTTGACGCAGTGGTAAGTTTTCTCATCGATAAGGGAGGCCTGAACGCATAAGGGTCAGCCCTCAATCCAAGGCAACGTTTTCATGGATTCCGTCAGACAAAGCACCTGCGCACACAACAATGCGCTCTGGTGCGACTCGGTTCTGAAGGCCGCTGGCGCCAACTCCCGTTTTCAAACGGGTTTTTGGTCTGCAGAAGATAAAGTTCTCCCGCTGTATCCGAATGTCGTGACACTTACAAAGAAACCGGGTGCGGAGCTCTATAGCGTTTTAAGGTCCCTCCCGTCCGGGGCCTCGGTCAAGGACAGTTTCGATGCGCTTGATCTTTCCGCACTTGGATTTCAAAAGCTTTTCTCAGCCACCTGGCTGTTTCGGTCCGATCAGACCAATCGGAAACCGCCAGTGTCTTCAGACTGGTTAAAAATCAATCATCTGCAGGCATTCAAAAAATGGCTCCAGAATTGGAACGGCAACGAAGCACTTCACAACGTGTTACCGGCCAGGCTTATGGACGTTCCAACGGTCGAATTTGCGGCCATCCAGAAAGACGGAGATTTCCGCGCCGGTGCGGTTTTCAACTCCGGGCCGAAACTGGAGGGGCGTGACGTCATCGGATTATCCAACATTTTCTGTCGCCGAAGCTGGCTCTACAGCGCACTCCACGATCTTCTGGCGCCTTTCCCGCATAAATCCGTATGCACCTACGAGAATGATGAGACCATCCTGCCGGTCTATCGTCAGCTCGGATTTGAAGACTGCGGCCACTTGCGCGTTTGGACAAAAATCTGACCCCCTCAAGCGAAAACTGCCGCTTGATCTTTGCCTCAATACCGACCACGCTGTCGTGAAAAATAGGGAGGGTCGCCAATGATGTTCGACGGCATAAACCTGGTTGCGGTTGCGGCAGCGGCAGTTGCATCCTTCATCTTCGGCTCTGTCTGGTATGGCTTGCTCGGCAAGGCATGGATGAAAGCGGCCAGCTTGACCGAGGCACAGACCAAACCAGATCCCGTTACCCTTGGACTGACCTTTGTCTGTCAGCTCGTGATGGCCTTCGTTTTTGCCGGCATTGTCTATCACACCGGCTCAACCGATGTTCGAGCGGGCATCATATCTGCGCTCATGGTCTGGGTCGGCATCGTGATGACCACGCAGATCATCAATCATCGCTTTCAGGGGAAACCCTGGAGCCTCACTCTGATAGACGGCGGCCACTGGCTCGGCGTCTTCCTTGTTCAGGGCATCGTACTTGGTCTGCTGAGCTGACGAATACGTAATTCCTCGCATGTTTTGAACGCATTAGACCAAGGAATCGGAGACTAAAGCACTAAACCTTGGTTCTGGACTTGGCGTGGGCCGTACGCATAATGGCCCCGGAAAATAGGTCATCGGCTGGGCATGAGGATACCCGGCTGCCGGCCCGACAGTTGTTTGTGGGAGGTTCTCATATGTCTGACTCAGTTTTTCCCGTTCCTGCGGAAGTTGCCGCCCGGGCGCATGTCGACAATACCAAATATCTGGAAATGTATCAGCGCTCAGTGGACGATCCGGACGGGTTCTGGGGCGAACACGGCAAACGGGTCGACTGGATCAAGCCGTATACCAAGGTCAAGAACACGTCTTACGACTACCACAACGTGTCGATCAAATGGTTCGAAGACGGCACTTTGAACGTTTCAGCCAACTGCATAGACCGGCATCTGGCAACACGTGGCGACCAGCCTGCCATCATCTGGGAAGGCGATGATCCGAGCGAATCCAAGATCATCACCTACAAGGAGCTGCACCAGGAAGTGAACCGGTTCGCCAACGTCCTGCACGGGCAGGGTGTCAAGAAGGGTGACCGTGTAACCATCTACCTTCCGATGATCCCGGAAGCAGCTTACGCGATGCTGGCCTGCGCGCGCATCGGAGCCGTACATTCTATTGTCTTCGGTGGTTTTTCGCCCGACAGTCTTGCCCAACGGATTGAGGGCTGCAAGTCAGACTGTGTGATCACGGCAGACGAAGGCCTGCGCGGCGGCCGCAAGGTTCCCCTCAAGGCCAATGTCGACATGGCAGCCGAAAAGGCTCCCGTCAAAAGCGTTGTCGTAGTCAGACGCACCGGCGGTGACATCACGATGCAGGACGGGCGCGACGTCTGGTACCACGAAGAAGCCGCACGGGTTTCCGATCACTGTGAGCCGGTGGAAATGAACGCGGAAGATCCGCTGTTCATTCTTTACACCTCCGGTTCAACGGGACAGCCGAAAGGCGTGCTGCACACAACAGGCGGCTACCTCGTTTATGCGTCCATGACCCATGAATACGTCTTTGACTACCATGAAGGCGATATCTACTGGTGTACGGCAGATGTGGGCTGGGTCACGGGACACAGCTATATCGTCTATGGACCGCTTGCGAATGGCGCTACCACGCTGATGTTCGAAGGGGTCCCAACCTATCCTGGGCCAGGCCGGTTCTGGGAAGTCTGCGACAAGCACAACGTCAACATTTTCTACACCGCACCGACTGCCATCCGTGCATTGATGGGCGCCGGGGACGAGCATGTCACCAACACGTCCCGCAAATCTTTGCGTTTGCTGGGGTCCGTGGGAGAGCCAATCAACCCGGAAGCCTGGAACTGGTATTATGATGTCGTCGGCGAAAAGCGCTGTCCGATTGTCGACACCTGGTGGCAGACGGAAACAGGCGGCATCCTGATCACACCATTGCCGGGCGCGACGGATCTCAAACCAGGCTCGGCAACACGTCCGTTCTTCGGCGTTCAGCCTGCTGTTGTCGATGCGGAAGGTAAGTTCCTCGAAGGTGCAACGGAAGGTAACCTCGTGATCAAGGACAGCTGGCCTGGCCAGATGCGAACGGTTTATGGCGATCATGACCGCTTCGTACAGACCTATTTCGCGACCTACAAAGGCCTATACTTCACGGGCGATGGCTGCCGGCGGGACGAAGACGGCTATTACTGGATCACGGGCCGTGTTGATGACGTTATCAACGTGTCCGGCCATCGCATGGGCACGGCCGAGGTTGAAAGCGCACTCGTCGCCCACCCGATGGTGTCCGAAGCGGCGGTGGTTGGTTACCCGCACGATATCAAGGGTCAGGGCATCTATGCCTATGTCACCTTGATGGAGGGCGAGGAACCTACCGACGAACTGAAAAAAGAACTCGTCAAGCATGTGCGCGCCGAAATCGGCCCGATCGCGTCGCCGGACCTGATCCAGTTCTCGCCCGGCCTGCCCAAGACCCGCTCCGGCAAGATCATGCGCCGTATCCTGCGCAAGATTGCGGAAGACAGCTTTGATAATCTCGGCGACACGTCGACCTTGGCAGATCCGACGGTCGTCGACGACCTGATCGACAATCGCCAGAACCGAGCCTGATCAGACAGACCAAGACCAAACAAAAAAGCCCGCCATTTCGGCGGGCTTTTTTAGTTTCCTGCAGCTGATTATCTTGAAATATAGATCTGCTGAATTTTCTTGGCAATGTTTGCGAATGCCTGGATCAAATCACTCGAAGAACTAGCTTGGTAGTAGTTGCCGGTATCCGCACAAGCCTTCATCACCTTGGCACCATTGGAATTTCCGTTTGTTCCAAAATAAACGCCAAACATTTCAATGTCTTCGTCTCTCATTGCATCACAAAGAGATCTTGCGCGTACTGACGACTCACCGTCGTAACCCCACTCTGATCTTTCAAGCCAATAATTTCGCTTTTTACCGCTTTTCTTTGCTTTGCAGGTGCCGGTGTATTCACCATCATCCTTCAGTTTCTCACATTCAGTGTAAGTCATTTTGACTTTCTCATAGTGAGTGTTGAAATCACCGTCTGTCATAATAAGCGCAAACTTGAGGACATCTTCATCGGTGTAAGCTGCACCTACTGACCCAGAAGGCCACAAGTCACTCCAATTTGGAGAGAGTGTATACCAACCCCATCCAATGCCCGTATGGCCAGCCGTGTAACCATCCGTCTCCAGATCGCCGATTGCCTTTAACAATTTCGACCTGTCATCCGTTAGGGGAAGGATTTCTGAGTCCGAACAATCCTGTGTGCGATATGTGCCCGACCCATCGCCAATTGCCGTCTTGGAATAACTAGCGTCCGTATATTGCTGTTTACCTGCGCGTTCGGTTGCACACCGACTGCTGAATTTTTTTGTTGCCGTTTCAGCGTAGTCCCCGAGATTGACGCCAACGCTATAAGGTACAATCGAAATTTTGACTTTGCCGTCCTTGGAGTCATCTGGGATCAGGATGTTTACAACGGCTTCGGCAGCATCTTTAAGGTCTTCAATCTCCCCTGACATTGAACCCGTCACGTCCACAACGAGCGTTAACTCAACATCGAATTTGGAATAGGTAACCTGCGAACTTGTACCGAATACAAAGGATTCCGGTCCAAGGTCATCGTCGATCAGATTGCCCATATCAAGAAAATAGTTATCGATAGTGGCGTTAGACGTGACGGTGACAAGGCCATTTTCCGGATCGACCGTATAGTCAAGATTGTCGATCGCTTCGTCCAGGAAATGTGCATCGGCCAAGTTGGCTCGAAATGAATCTTCAAGTGCTGCCTTGATCTCATCATCCGACATTACAGATGTGGACAAATCAGCAGCGACAGACAAGGCAGCTGCGTCAAGTGCATAGGATAACTTCTCGCGCGCATTCACTGTGCGTGAAATGTCGACCGATGCACCGATGATGACAATTAGGAACACCGCGCAGATAGCGAAGATCGGCAATACCGATCCTTCACGCGAACTTTTTAGGCGGCGAACATGTTGTCCGAAAGATTTAAAGAGCTGAAAACGCATGACTGCCTCATTGTTTCAAGAGACAGTACTACAAAAAAGTACCTAATTTCTTAAACTGTCATTGTAGCAAATATGAATAAACTATTAACATTATTATAAAAATCTTATACAAAACAATTCGACACCATAGTTTCTGCCTTTTTTCTCACGGCTCCAGCTCAGTATCCCAATAGAGAAAATCGAGCCAGCTATCGTGCAGATAGTTGGGTGGGAATGCGCGGCCGTTGTTGTGCAAGTCCTGAATTGTCGGCTGAAACGGCATGTGCATCGGCCACATGTTGAGCTGTTCGCACGACTTGTTGGATTTGCGCAAATTGCAGGGGGAGCAAGCGGTGATGACATTGTCCCAGGTTGTCAGGCCACCCTTTGAGCGGGGAATGAGGTGATCGAATGTCAGCTCTTCCTTGGAGCTGCAATACTGACACTGGAATTTGTCGCGGAGGAAGACGTTGAAGCGGGTAAAGGCGGGATATCGGCTGGGTTTTACAAAGGTCTTGAGCGAGACAACACTGGGCAATCGAAATTCAAAGCTCGGACTTCGGACCGCTGCATCATATTCGGCAACGATGTTCACCCGATCCAGAAAAACAGCCTTGACGGTGTCCTGCCAACTCCACAGGGACAAAGGGTAGTAGCTCAGGGGCCGGTAGTCTGCATTGAGTACCAACGCCGGATGGGCTCCCTGGGAAACCGCTATCGTCACTCTCCGCTCCTTATCGTTTAGAACGATCTCCCTTCATCAGGGCAAATCGCTCCAACTCCTAAAGTCCGATCAGCCAGCATTCCCGCGTCAGCGCGGGAAACCAAGTTGATCGCGCCGGATTGTTCTGTGCCCGGATAATCGGACAGCGGAACATGTCCTTATGTGACCGGAGTATTGTAGTGCCGAGGTGACAGTCTTGTGAAGCCCGCCTTTTTCAATTCCGGTCACAGTTGTTGAAAGGTGTTTTCCGTCAAAGGATTTTTCGTAAATCTATGAATCATTTGCGCAAACGCCACGCCAGCTGCGTCATTGTGACAGATCTACGTTTGAAACGAAAAAGGGCGCCCGGAGGCGCCCTTGATTTGCTTTATCTTGGTCGAATCAATTCGTCGTCCAGTCCCGGATATCGACAAAATGACCTGCAATCGCAGCCGCTGCAGCCATGGCAGGTGACACCAGATGCGTCCGGCCCTTGTGACCCTGACGACCTTCGAAATTCCGGTTGGATGTCGACGCGCAACGCTCGCCCGGCTTCAACTTGTCCGCGTTCATCGCAAGACACATGGAACAGCCTGGCTCGCGCCACTCAAATCCGGCTTCCTTGAACACAAGGTCCAGACCTTCTTCCTCAGCCTGTTCTTTTACCAGACCCGACCCTGGAACAACCATGGCATTGACGTGAGAAGCGACCTTGTGATTTCCGATAACAGCGGCAGCTGCCCGAAGGTCTTCGATCCGACCATTGGTGCAGGAGCCAATAAAGGCCCGATCGATCTTGATGTCCGTGATCTTTGTACCGGGTTCAAGGCCCATGTAGTCGAGTGCGCGCTTTTTGGAATCGCGCCGGTTTTCGTCATCGATTTCGGCTGGATCGGGCACCACGCCTTCGACTGACACAACATCTTCAGGAGAGGACCCCCAGGAAACGATCGGCGGCAGATTGGCAGCGTCAAGTTCCACGACCTTGTCGAAATAGGCATCAGCATCGGAATAAAGGGTTTTCCAATAGGACAGCGCCATCTCCCAGGCCTCTCCCTTGGGAGCTTTCGGCCGGCCGTCGATATAGTCGAACGTGGTCTGGTCCGGGGCGATCAGACCCGCACGGGCACCGGCCTCAATGGACATGTTACACACCGTCATCCGGCCTTCCATGGACAGCGAACGAATGGCTTCACCAGCATATTCGATCACATAGCCCGTGCCACCGGCTGTACCGATCTCGCCGATAATCGCCAGCACGATGTCCTTGGCGGTCACGCCTTCGGGGATCTCACCCTCGACCTTGACCAGCATGTTCTTGGCTTTTTTCTGGATCAGTGTCTGCGTTGCCAGAACGTGCTCGACCTCAGATGTGCCAATGCCGTGCGCCAAAGATCCGAAAGCGCCATGGGTTGATGTGTGGCTGTCACCGCAGACGATTGTCATTCCAGGCAGGGTAAAGCCCTGTTCAGGACCCACAATGTGAACAACGCCCTGGCGCATATCCAGTTCTGAATAATATTCGATGCCGAATTCAGTGGCGTTCTTGGCAAGCGTTTCGACCTGCAATGCAGATTCCGGATCGTCGATACCGTGTCTGCGGTCAGTGGTCGGGACGTTGTGGTCGACGACCGCCAGTGTCTTTTGCGGCTGACGCACCTTGCGGCCATGCATGCGCAAACCCTCAAACGCCTGGGGGCTTGTCACTTCGTGCACCAGATGACGATCAATATAAAGCAGACCAGTTCCATCCGGCTGCATATCGACTGCATGATCGTCCCAGATTTTGTCGTAAAGCGTCCGTGCCTTAGCCATGGATCTCTCCTCATTTTCGACCGGAGATGCGCGCCTGTCATGAGGCAGCGTTTCTCTCCGGAGTTTCTTCGGACTCAGCTGAGTCTCAAGTCGCGTCCTGTAAACTCAAGCTTTGAAAGCCTGCTGGCACCTTGCACGGCGCCGGTTGCCCTAGTGAATGGCGCAGCGTTGCTTGAAGGTCAAGCATTGCCGAGTTGAGTTGAATTCAACTGAGATTGACCGTCAGATCGTCAGCCATCACCAGACTGCAAAAAAGGCGGCCTCTGGGACCGCCTTTCCAAAAAGTGTTTTCAAGCCAGATCGGCTTATTCTGCAGCGTTTTCAGCTGCTTCTGCTTCGGCCTTTTTCGCTTCTGCCTTGGCAACTTTTGCAGCAGCAGCTTCAGCGCGCTGCTCCTCGTTGAGGCGCTTGGAGCGAACATTGGTGTTTTCGGTGATGCGTGCAGACTTACCACGACGGTCGCGCAGATAGTAAAGCTTCGCGCGGCGCACTTTACCGCGGCGGACAACTTCCACGCCTTCAAGCATCGGAGAGTAGATCGGGAAGACACGCTCTACGCCTTCACCGTAAGAAATCTTGCGAACCGTGAAGCTCTCGTTGATGCCGCCGCCGGAACGGGCGATGCAGACACCTTCGTAAGCCTGTGTACGTGTCCGGTTACCTTCGGTGACCTTCACATTGACGCGAACGGTATCACCTGGAGAAAATTCCGGCAGTTTGCGCTGCTCTTCAATTTTCGCCATTTCTTCAGCATTAAGCTGTTCGATGATGTTCATGGCATTTTTCCCTTTTCATTTACAAAGCGGTCAGAGCGCTGTCCGGTTCTAAGGCCGGAAACGGGTTCACCGACTTTGGGCCATGGTGCATTATCTGCCGGAATTTTCTGAGTATTTGCGTCTCAGGAGAAGCAATTCAGGAAACACGCCCCCTATCAGGATGGTCATGCCTCTTCCAACATCGCGGGCGTATACAGGAAATCTCGCAAAATGTCATTAGAGAATATGCAAAAATGGGCTTCTTAATCTGAGGTTTGCCGTCAATTGACGTATTTGGTTCGGCTACGACCTCCCCGGGCACATTCGAGCACTCAATCCACGTCATCTTCATCCGCCATATAGGCATCCCATAGATCCGGTCTGCGTTCACGGGTGAGGCGCTCTGCTTCGGCCATGCGCCAGTCATGGATTTTCTTGTGATTTCCCGAAGTCAGAACTTCTGGAATGGCACGTCCTTCAAATTCCGCAGGGCGCGTATAGTGCGGGTGCTCCAAAAGCCCGGTTTCGAAGCTTTCCGTATCTGCACTTTCCATATTCCCCATGACACCGGGGATCAGCCGGATAATCGCGTCCAGCATCGTGATCGCACCGATCTCGCCGCCCGACAGTATGTAATCGCCTATTGAAACCTCTTCGAGATCCCGCCCGTCGATCACACGTTGATCAACACCTTCAAAACGACCACAGATGATAATTGCGCCGGGCCCGGCGGCCAGCTCGTGGGCGCGTTCCTGCGTGAAGGGAAGTCCGCGCGGGCTCATCAATATTCGTGGACGCGGGTCTTCGGAAGACGCTGCGGCATCGATCGCCTTTGCCAGAATGTCTGCACGCAGAACCATTCCAGCACCACCGCCAGCAGGCGTGTCATCTACTGAGCGATGTTTATCTGTTGCAAAGTCCCGGATCTGGCGTGTCTCAAGGTTCCAAAGGTCCTTTTCCAAAGCTCTACCAGACAAGCTGTGGCCAAGCGGGCCTGGAAACATGTCCGGGTAAAGGGTCAACAGTGTCGCCTTGAACGCCATTGCGCTTCGTCTTTCAGTGCTTTTCCGGCCGGGTTACATCGCCGATATCTGTGCAGTTAGGAATAGGTTAACCATAACAAAAAAAGTCAACGCACCCTTACAGGTTCTTAACCTGAAGGAAGCACTGATTAGGGTACGGCCCATCGTGTGGCAAGTGCGTTTCAGTCAGGTGTCCCAAGGTGGTCAGGTTTCCAGTCTTCCGTTTCAAACTACCGGCGTTCGTGCAGGACCGGATTGACCGGCATTATCTTGATATCTCCATGAGCCGTTTGTTGCCGCTGGTCATCCTGATCAGCTTCGGTGTGCTTGTAGGACTGGTGTTCAACACCGGCGTCAGCCATCCCTATGACAAGGTCATCCATATCGGCTTCTTCGCGTTACTGACCCTTTCCATCCATGCACTGTTTTGTTGTCGCTTGCGGATATCGGCCGTTGTCGCCTTTGCCATGGGTTTGGCAGGAGAAGTGGTTCAAGGGTTTTTACCGCATCACGAAATGTCGCTTCCTGACGCGTTCGCCAATGGTATTGGCGTGACCCTGGTTGTTGCGTTGATTGCCCTTATCCGGTCCGAGGCACGGCAGGCCGTCAAGGACACTCCGGAAGAACTTGATTTCAGTGGTATGGGTCTAGAACCGGTCCCGACGCGTTACCTGTCAGGTGCGCCTTCTGAAGGCTCAGGCGTTCCTTCGGAAAAATAGTCTTCAGGCAAGTCAAGAAGAACCTTGCCATTGGTGAGGTCGATTTCAGGCACAAAGTCCTTCGTGAAGGGCACGTAAAACGTTCGGCCACGCTTAGGACGAATCTCGAGCAGATCACCGGCACCGAAATCCTGCACCGCAACGATCTTGCCCAGGACCTCATTGCCCTGATCCAGCACCGTCAAGCCATTTAAATCTGAATAGTAGAATTCATCGTCATCAGTCTCGGGAAGCTGGTCGCGGTCGACATAGAGTTCGACGCCGTTCAACGCTTCCGCCTGATTGCGATCAGTGACGCCCTTGAAGCTGGTAATCACGACCGTCTTTTGCACACGCGCTTTATTGACCTCAAACGACCGTTTCCCGTCTTTTGTGGTCAGAACCCCATAGTCGGTGAAGGAGAGCGGGTCATCACCAAAAGGCTTGACCCGCACTTCCCCGCGAATGCCATGAGCTGCACCGATCTTTGCAAGGAGGATCTTCTGATCTTCAGACGAAGTCATGTCAAAAGACCTCCAGCGGCAAGACCGGTGCGCTTAAACATCATTGCTTATTCAGCAGCAGCTTCTTCAGTTGCTGCTTCTTCAGCTGCCGGCTCAGCAGCCGCTGCAGCGGCTTCTTCTTCGGCCATGCGCTTGGCTTCCAGACGCTCTTTCGCCTTTGCACCCGGCTCAGCTTTTTTCGGGTTGTTGCGTGCTTCGCGTTTCAAAAGACCGGCAGCATCCAGGAAACGGTGTACGCGGTCCGTCGGCTTTGCACCGTTGTCGAGCCAGTATTGAATGCGCTCGACATTCAAATTGACGCGCTCTTCGGAATCCTTCGGCAGCATCGGGTCGTAAGAACCAACTTTTTCAATGAAGCGGCCATCACGCGGGGAGCGGATATCTGCAACAACGATACGGTAATACGGGCGCTTCTTGGAACCGCCGCGTGCCAGGCGAATTTTCGTAGCCATTTTTATTTCTCCAGTTTCTAGCTGCCGGCTTTCGCGGCAATGGCTTCATGGTGCCGGATCACTTCGCGAACGATGAAGTTCAGCAGTTTCTCGGCAAAATCAGGATCGAGATTGGCGTCGCCGGCCAGTTGCCTCAGCCGCTCGATCTGAATCTTTTCCCGCGCCGGATCAGCCGGCGGCAGGTCGTTTGTGGCTTTCAGTACACCCACTTTCTGGGTGCATTTGAACCGCTCTGCGAGCATGTGAATGAGCGCTGCATCGATGTTGTCGATAGAGGCTCTGAGTGATTTCAACTCACCAAGCGCTTCGCTCTCTGCGAGCCGTGTTTCAGCTTCGCTCATCGCTTTTTGCCCTTACCCATTCCCGGCAATCCGGGCAGCTTCGGGCCACCCAGACCAGGCAGGCCCGGCATACCGGGGGGCAGTCCGGCACCGCCCAGACCGCCAGGCATGCCACCGGGCAGTCCCTTGGGCAGCTCCATGCCACCCGGCAATTGACCGGATTTGGCCATTTCCTCAAGCTGCTTCGGATCGACATCGGGCATTCCGCCGCCCATGCCGCCCATCAGCTTGCCCAGCATGCCTTTGCCCTTGCCCATCTTCTTCATCATGTCCGCCATCTGGCGATGCATCTTCAGGAGTTTGTTGACGTCAGCTACCTGAACGCCGGAGCCTGCGGCAATACGTTTTTTACGGCTGGCTTTCAGCAGATCAGGCTTCTGCCGTTCCGTCGGTGTCATTGATTGAATGATCGCAACCTGCCGCTTGAACATCTTGTCGTCGATGTTGGCCGCTTCGATCTGCTTTTTCATTTTGCCGACACCGGGAAGCATGCCCATCATTCCGGACATACCGCCAAGTTTTTCCATCTGCTTCAGCTGTTCGGCAAGATCGTCCAGGTCGAAATGACCCTTCTGCATCTTCTTGGCCATCTTGGCGGCTTTTTCCGCGTCGATGGCCTCGGCCGCCTTTTCCACCAGCGAGACGATGTCGCCCATGCCCAGAATACGGTCGGCGATACGTTTCGGGTGAAAGTCTTCAAGAGCGTCGGATTTTTCACCGGTACCGATCAACTTGACCGGTTTGCCCGTAACCGCCTGCATGGACAAGGCCGCACCGCCGCGACCATCACCGTCCATACGTGTCAGCGCAATACCGGTGATGCCGACCCGTTCGTCGAAATTCTTGGCCAGATTAACGGCGTCCTGACCAGTCAGGGAATCGGCTACAAGCAGTATTTCGTGAGGCTGAGCTGCGGATTTGACTTCCGCCATCTCGACCATCAGCGGCTCATCGATATGAATGCGGCCGGCAGTATCGAGCAGGACAACGTCATAACCGCCAAGCTTTGCAGCCGACATGGCTCGATTGGCGATCTCAACAGGGCCCTGGCCTTCGATGATCGGCAACGTGTCGATCTCGTTCTGCTCACCAAGAACCTTCAGCTGCTCCTGAGCCGCCGGACGGCGGGTATCAAGCGATGCCATCAGGACACGGCGCTTGTCGCGCAGGGTCATCCGCCGGGCAATCTTTGCAGTCGTGGTCGTTTTACCTGAACCTTGCAGACCGACCATCATGATTGCGACCGGCGCGGGCGCATTGAGATCGATCGGTTGCCCTTCTTCGCCGAGCATCTCAATCAGCTGATCGTGCACAATCTTCACGACCATCTGGCCAGGCGTGACGGACTTTACCACTTCCGCGCCGACAGCCCGGTTGCGAACCTTGTCGGTAAAGGAGCGAACGATCGGCAACGCGACATCGGCTTCAATCAGCGCACGGCGAATTTCGCGCAGCGCTTCATTGACGTCGTTTTCGGACAACGCACCACGGCCCGTGAGCTTGTCGAAAATTCCGCTTAATCGATCGGACAGGCTTTCAAACATCAGTGGTCCTTAAACTCGTCAGTTTCGGGAGAACTCCCGATCCATATGGGCAACCGGTACACAAATCCAAACAGTTCGAGCCATGCAAAGCAGTTTAGCACCCGAGGGCGCAACGCGCTGTCGGGTGTTAACCTCCGGGCTCTCTTTACACCTGTGCGGGTCCCGGTCGGCAGTTCGAATTTCAGTCACTCAAATGGAGTTGGCGGGTCTATGCCTGAAACGTTGGAAGGAGTCAAGGAAGCTGCGGCAATTGCCGTCCCCCGATTGTGCAGCCCGACCGCGCCTAGTAGCCCAGCGCTTTCATCATTGCTGCAACACCATCTTCGACTGTACCCGTGTTTTCAATTCTGACCAGGTTCGCAACCTGGTCCGGCTCCAGATCAGCCCTTTGAAGCCGTCGCCTGATGTCATCTTTGGTTTCCCGCCCACGGGCGGACAGACGCTCGGCAAGCACTTCAATTGGAGCCGTAATCAGAAGAACGATAGCCGATTGATACTTTTGCGCCGCCCGCTCAAGAACTTTCCGTGATCCATTGGCAATCACCGTCACTCCCATGTCGATGGCCGCATCATAGGATTTCGGAATGACATAGCCCAGACCGTGCGCTTCCCAGGAAAGGGCAACCTCCTGCCTCTCGGCAAGTCGTTCGAATTCATCCCGACTGAGCGTATCGTGGTCTTCCGCCTCCGGGTCTGCGTCACGTGTAATGGCGCGACGCGCAAACACCACATCACTTCTGAACTTCAACCGCTCATGGAGGGCCGCCATAAGCGTGTCTTTTCCGGCTCCGCTCGGTCCAACAACCAAAACCATGCGGCCCGGGCCAAGTCCGGCATCATCAACCGGCATGTCAGGCAACCCGCCGGCCCTCACGCCAGACACCCCGGACAATCGGAATGTGTCCGACCATCTTCACCTGGATGAGATCCGCCCGTAGACCCGGCGACAATGCACCTCGGTCAGACAGTCCAATGGCGTTGGCCGGTGTCGATGTCACCATGGCAACGGCTTTCGGCAAAGAGATGCTCTCGATCTCTTCCGCCAGCTGAAACGAGGCCTGAAGAAGAGACACTGGAACATAGTCGGAGGACAAAACATCCAGAACACCGGCTTCTGCAAGTTCCCTTGCAGACACGTTGCCGGAGTGTGAGCCGCCCCGGACCACGTTGGGTGCTCCCATAAGGACCGCCATACCGGCCGCATGAGACGCCTTTGCCGCCTCAACCGTCGTTGGAAACTCAGCAATCTTCGTATTCAGGTTGATCGCCTCATCGACATGATCCTGTGTTGCATCGTCATGACTTGCTATGGCGATACCGCGTGCCAGCGCAATTTCCGAGAGCTTTTGCCGGTTTTCCGGTGCCAGGCCGCTGGCACGCTCCTGACGTCGGCGGATAAACTCCTCCATCTGCGCGTCAGAAAAGCCTTTTTTGCCCTGATAATAGATCTTGTAGGCATCCAGCGAAACGAATTGGCGCTGCCCGGGCGTATGGTCCATCAACGAGATCAGGCGAATGCTGTCGTCGTCTTCGAACACCTTGAAAGCCTCGAGCACATCCGGTGCCGAAACTTCACAGCGGAGATGGATAAAGTGGTCGGCCCGCAGTCGATGTTCCTGCTGTCCGGTTTCGATCGCGTCTGCGAGCTTGCGCATATCCGGATATCTAAGATCAGCGTCTTCATCCATGCCGACCCGCAATGCATCGAACACAGTTGTAATACCGGCGCAGGCAATTTGCGCATCGTGCGCCTGAACGGCTGAAACCGGGTTCCAGCGAACCTTTGGGCGCGGTGCATAGTGTGTTTCAAGGTGGTCCGTATGCAGCTCAACCAGACCTGGAAGCAAATAGTCGCCGTCACAATCGTGACCATCTGTTTCTGTGGGAGACGCGACACCGGCAATCAGCCCCGCTTCGTCAATTTGAAGCGAACCGTTCAACACATCGTCGGGCAGAACGAGTTTGGCGTTCTTGAAGACCTTGGGCTGCGTGCTCATGCGTTCTCCTTGCGGGTGAAACTGTCATCGGAAAGCTGGGCGTTGCACGGCGCTGTGCCGCCTGTGAGTTCAAAGATTTTCCGAACCTGAAATGGTGCCCCCGGCTCAGGCTCCACATAAAGCCCGAAATGGCGGCATCCGCGAGGAATGCCCGTCTCCCTTGCAAAGAAGGCACGCGCGGAACCTGTCAGCTTTTCCGCCTCTGTTTCCACTTCGAGTTTGTTCGAAAGCGTCATGTGAAAACGGAATTCATCAAAGATGTAAGGATAGCCCCAGTCTTTCAGGTAAACGTCTTGCTTTGGGGTCAGGCCGCCTTTGCGTCGCCGCTCCAGATCAGCATCGGAAAGTGGTGCCCTGAATTTTTCAAAGTGACGGACGCACAATTCGGCAAAAGCCTTCAGATCCGGTTCGTCCTGGTCAGGTGTGAGCGCCAGAAACTTTCCCAGCCTGTTGACTCCCAGTTTTTGGATTTCAAAAGGTGCAATGCGGCCAGCGAAATCTTCGCAAGCGCTCACCAGTGCCTTTTCCGTTTCACCCTGGCGCAGAAAGAACGGCGCTTTCAGTGTCCCATGAAAACCGTAACGTCGCGGACTGGACGTCAACTCGGCAAACCGCGTATCAGACAGTCCTTCGATGCCGGGCTGCGCTAGCGGATCTCCCGTGAAAGGGTCCCTGCCAAGCCAGGCATTGCCAAGAAGCATCAGGCTGTCATCTGCCGTAGCGGCGAAATAAATTGCATAGCGCATGGTGAACAATCATGTGAAAGGTGGGCGGCTGCAGACGGCCTATCGGTGGGCAATGACCGTTCTGTGACAATTGTCGCCCACCTGCAAGTCCAGAGCGGCTTTTTGATGTATTTCCTGCCGCCACTAGGCGGCTGCCTCGGAGCTGAATGTCGTGACATCGATAATACGGTCGGCTATTTCCTGGCGCACATCCTGATCATGCAGAATGCCGACCATGGCGACGCCCTGCGCCTTTTTCTCTTCCACCAGCCGGACAACCACCGCCCGGTTGGCAGCATCGAGTGATGCGGTCGGTTCATCGAGCAGCAGGACCGGATAGTACGCAATAAAGCCCCTTGCTATGTTGACCCTTTGTTGCTCACCGCCAGAGAAGGTTGCCGGAGGCAAGGTCCAAAGACGTTCAGGAACATTCAGACGCGCAAGGAGGTTTCTTGCCTTGTCACGGCCTTCCTCTTCGCTTGAACCTTGGGCGATCAGCGGTTCAGCGACAACATCCTCTGCCGAAACACGCGGGATCGTGCGCAGAAACTGACTGACATACCCAATGGTATCGCTGCGCAGTTTCAGTATATCGCGGGGTTCAGCGCCGGCCACGTTGACAATATCGTCACCGACGGTCACCAGAATCTGGCCCTGATCGCAACGATAGTTGCCATAGATCATTTTGAGGATTGAGCTTTTGCCGGCACCGGACGGGCCGCCCAGCACAACGCATTCACCGGCATCAACCGAGAATTCGACCTTGTCGACGACAGGAATGACGGTGCCCCCTTGCAGGTGCATGGTGAATGTCTTGCTGACACTGTTGAGATAGAGACGAACAGCCATTGGAAGTGACCCCGTTCAAACTTGAAGAATGGAAGAGACAAGCAGCTGCGTATACGGCTCGCGCGGATCGTCCAGGACCTGATCGGTCAACCCGGCCTCAATCACATTGCCATGGCGCATGACCATGATCCTGTGCGAGAGCAGCCTTGCCACCGCAAGGTCATGGGTGACGATGACTACGGAAAGGCCAAGGTCGGCCACCAAACGGCGCAAGAGGTCAAGCAGACGAGCTTGAACGGAAACATCCAACCCGCCAGTCGGCTCGTCCATGAAGACCAAACGCGGACGTGTCACCAGATTTCGCGCGATCTGCAACCGCTGACGCATGCCACCGGAAAAGGAGCGCGGGTCATCATCGATCCGGTCGCTTTCGATCTCGACGCGCCCAAGCCAGTCATCTGCCGTGGAACGAATGTTCCCGTAATGCCGATCGCCAACGGCCATCAGTCTTTCACCGACATTTGCACCGGCGGACACATTCATGCGCAGACCATCGGCCGCATTCTGGTGCACAAAGCCCCAATCTGTGCGCATCAGAAGGCGACGCTCGGCTTCCGTCAATTGATAGAGATTGCGCATCGTGCCATCACGCATGCGGTATTCGATTGCCCCTGCGGTTGGTGCAAGACGGGTTGAAAGGCAATTCAGCAAAGTCGTTTTGCCTGACCCGCTTTCTCCGACAATGGCCAACACTTCACCGGGCCAAAGATCGAACGACACGTCCAGACACCCGACCCTGTCGCCATAATATCGCGTGACATTATGAACCTGCAACAAGGGAGCTTCGGATTGAAATACGTTCATCGGACAGTCTCCTCTGGTGCGCCACCGGCAATTTGCGTGGCTGCCGGATCAGCGGCCATCGGTCCAAGATGTCCGTTCGCCCGGCGTTCCTCGCAATGGTCACTGTCAGAACAGACGAACATCCGGCCGCCTTGGTCATCGAGGATGACTTCGTCGAGATAGACATTTTCCGCACCGCAAAGTCCGCAGGGTTTGTCGAATTTTTGAACTTCGAAGGGATAGTCCTCGAAATCCAGGCTCTTCACCTTCGTATAGGGTGGAATTGCATAGATCCGCTTCTCGCGGCCAGCGCCGTAAAGCTGGAGCGCCGGCATCTGGTCGATTTTCGGATTGTCGAATTTGGGTGTCGGCGAAGGGTCCATGACATAGCGGTCATTCACCTTCACAGGATAGGCATAGGTCGTTGCGATATGACCGTTTTTCGCGATGTCTTCGTAAAGCTTCACATGCATCAGACCATAATCTTCAAGTGCATGCATCTTGCGGGTCTCGGTCTCTCGAGGCTCCAGGAACCGAAGCGGTTCGGGGATCGGCACCTGAAAAACAAGGATCTGGTCTTCCCTCAATTCCTTTTCAGGTATCCGGTGACGTGTCTGGATGACGGTGGCTTCGGAAGTCTCATAGGTGGTTCTGACACCTGCCGTCTTTTCGAAGAAGCCACGGAGCGAGACTGCATTTGTGGTGTCGTCTGAACCCTGATCGATCATCTTCAGGCAATCATCCTTGCCCAATATCGAAGCAGTCACCTGAACACCGCCCGTCCCCCAGCCATACGGCATCGGCATCTCCCGGGAGGCAAAAGGAACTTGGTAACCGGGGATGGCGATACCCTTGAGGATCGCTCGTCGAATCATACGCTTGGTCTGTTCGTCCAGGTAAGCGAAATTGTACTCGCCCTGGTCATAGATCTGAGCCGTGTCGTTCATTCCGCAGCCTCCTGGGCAGCATCGCCGCTGTCTTCTTCCTGTCGGCGTTTTTCGAACCATTCGGCACGCATCTGGCGCACCAGAACGAGTTCGGCCTGAAAGTCGACGTAGTGTGGTAGTTTCAGGTGTTCGACAAATCCGGTCGCCTGGATATTGTCAGAGTGAGACAGCACAAATTCGACATCCTGTGCCGGTGCGACCTGCTCTTCGCCCAATTCTTCAAAGCGCATGGAGCGATCGACCATCGCCATGGACATGGCCTTGCGTTCGACCTGACCGAAAACGAGGCCATAACCTCGCGTAAAGGTCGGCGCAGTCTTGGCCGAACCCTTGAACTGGTTGATCATCTGACATTCGGTAACCTTGATGGTTCCGAGCGTGACCGCAAACCCAAGCTCTTCGGCAAAGAACTCAACCTCGACCTCGCCGTAACGGATTTCCCCGGCAAATGGGTGCGTCCGGCCGTAGCCGCGCTGCGTCGAATAGGCGAGCGCCAGGAGAAAGCCCTCGTCGCCGCGGGCCAGGTTCTGAAGGCGCAGATCCCGGTCCGCCGGAAACGACAGCGGTTCGCGGGTCAGGTCGCCGACCGGAGCCGTCTCGTCTGAAACGGGATCCGGCTCCATCAGCCCTTCATCGCCCAGGAGATCCGTGACCCGTGGCATCGCAACCTCGTCGGGCGGTGAGGTTTCGGCCACCGGTTCTGCATTGTCGTCTTCCGCGGCCAAGGCGAAATCGAGCAAGCGGTGGCTGTAATCGAAGGTTGGCCCGAGCACCTGCCCGCCTGGAAGATCTTTGTAAGTTGCTGAGATCCTGCGCTCAACCAGCATGTCCGCGGTATCGATAGGCTGACTGTATCCGAAGCGTGGCAGCGTCGTGCGGTAAGCCCGCATCAGGAAAGCTGCCTCAATGAGATCACCCCTTGATTGCTTGATGGCCAGGGCTGCCAGTGTCTCGTCGTAAAGAGAACCTTCGCCCATGACGCGAGCAACCGCATGGCTGAGCTGCTGCGCAATCTGTTCGAGTGTCAGCGACGGGACGGAAGTATCGCCCCGACGGCGTTTCGCAGTCAGCTTGTGAGCATTGCGGATGGCCTTCTCACCACCCTTGACGGCAACGTACATGGCTCAGATCTCCGAAAACAGAACACGGGAGGAACGGGGCAGGGCGCATATGCGTCCATTGCCGGAGAAGATCAGATCAACTCCTCGCGGAAACAGACGATTGTTGGCCGAGACCTGATCCCAAAAAACCGGCGGTAAAGGCCCAGTCGAGAGGCTTGCCTTATCCTTGATGCCCGGCCCTTCAAGCATCACTGCCTGGTGTTTGCTGAATTCCTGCAAGGACAGGACCACCGTGGTAGAGCGATCCGGATATTCCGCCGAGCCTTGATTGAAGCTGGTCAAGGGCACCAGGTGAGCAGGATCGGCAACAAGTGCGAAGGCCGCCTCAACGGGTTCCTTTACGATCGGAGCCCCCGTGTGAAAACGCAGAAACGATTTGACTGCTTCACTCGTCATCAAGGGCCGGTCAAGCCAGACGGGGGTGTCATAGTCCAGCAGTGTCAAAGCAACGGCCGCAACGGTGGGTGTGAGAGGTGCGGGCGGTGCCAAGTCGACTTCCTGGATCGACTGCTCCGTTCCAGGCCGCGCCATGGCATTCATGATCGCCCGGAAGCACTCTTGTGCATCATGAACCGGATCCTTGAATCCCGCAGCAAGCGCGTTGGACTGCTCACTTGCATTGATTGCCGTGTCCATCAGTTGTCTCCGCGTACCATGGTAAAGAAATTGACTTTGGTCGCTTCGGTCTCCTGCTTGACGGTTTCTTTTTCCGTGCTTTGCAATCCATCAAGCGGCCCAATGATGTCCGTCTCAATCTTGTCGCGGCCATCACTGGTCTGCCAAAGCGCGTCGATCACTGCCGATTGCAGCGCTTTTGTTTTGTTTCGGCCAAGCGCGTAGCTGCTCCCTGTTTCTCCTGTTTTCAGGCGCACGACACAGCGGGTCACCGTCACCTCGCCCAGATTGAACGGACTGCCCGTGCCACCCATTCGACCGCGCACCATCACCAGACCCGTCTCGGGTTGACGAACAAGGTCATAATCGGGCGGCGGCAGTGTCCCGTATTTTTCCGCAACAGCCTCAGGCGAGGCAGCCGCGAGCGTTGCCATGGCTTTCCGGCGGGCTTCCGCCGTTCCGTCCGTCTTGGGTTGAGAAGATTTTTCAGTCATGAAGCGCGCCTTTTTTGCTTGGGCGGTTCCTAAGAAGAAGATGCAGGCAGCACCTGCTTAAGCAGTATTTGTCTATTTGTCTATACAAATAAACTGATTGACTAATTGCTACTGAAATTTGATGACGTTCGCATGACGAACAACAGCTCGGTTGATCGTGGCGCTGGAATAACGGTTTGGCGACAGATCATGGAAACACTCAAGGCTGACATTATTGGCGGAGTCTTTGAGAAAGGCAGCCGCTTGCCGCCGGAATCCGATCTTGCCGCGCGGTTCGGCGTGAACCGACACACAGTCCGTCGGGCAATTGCCGCGCTGACGTCGGAGGGCATTCTCCGGGCCGACCAGGGCCGCGGAACATTCGTTGCTTCAGCGCCGCTCAGTTATCCAATCGGCCCTCGTACCCGGTTTTCGGAAATTGTATCCGGTCAACACCGGGCCCCAAGCGGCCGGCTGATCGGCTCTTCCATCGTAGACGCCGACGCATTCCTGGCCAACCAACTTGGTGTACCGCTGGGAGTTCCCTTGATCAGGGTGGAAACACTGAGAGTGGCAGACGGAACCCCGATGATTGTTGCAACAAGCTGGTTTGAGCAATCTCGGGTGCCCAATCTGGTCGCGGACTATGCCGAAAACGGTTCAGTCACCAAAGCATTGAAAGCCGCCGGCATTGAAGACTATCAGCGCAAGGAAACGCGTATAACAGCCGAACTTGTCGACGCTCAGGACGCCCGCCAGCTTGGTCTCGCACTCGGTCAGCCCGTAATGGTGATGGAAAGTCTGAATCTCGACGACAGCGGAAAGCCGCTCCAATACACACGCGCGCGCGTTGCAGCTGACAGGATCCAGCTCGTCGTCAATGGTGACGGCTAGGCGCGAAGACCTCTTGTCAATTTACCTGGCGAGCAAATCCAAGAAGGAGCGATGCGATTCCCTCAAGGATGAGAGACGCCAAAATCCCTTGATTTCGACCATTGGCCCAAACCCAACTGGTAGGTTCAGCCCTTATTATTTTTTCCTTTGCGGAATAATATCTTTTCTTATTCCACGGCAATGCGTCGACTATTGTGAAGGATAAAGACCTTCATCCTTTAACAAAATTAAACAACAAGAGTTCACGACTGGTCGTATTCGCGAAATGATTCAGAGACTTACTCTAATGCATACACAAGTGTTTCTCATTTTTATGTAAAACGATCATTTTATCTCAAACACAACTTCTGGTATTTCTATCTGAGCTGACTGAGTACGTATTTTACCGTACGTAAAGTCTTTGAGCGCTATCCGTTTTGCAAAGTGGGGACAGAAAAGGCTCGAAGAATGACCGTTCAGCATCGAATATTGATGGGTTTTGGGCTCATTGCTCTATTCATCGCCGCCGTTGGCGTCTGGGCATATATCAGCTTGTCGGTTGTTGGTGAGGACATTGCCGCCATGGAAGACATGAGCGGCGATGCGCTTCTGGCATCCGAAATGAATGCCGATATGGCCAAGGTTCTGGTCAATACCAACAAGTATATTCAGACCCGGTCAGAAGAGGCTCTACAAGCCACAAACGAATTCCTTCGGCAGATGGAAGATGGGATCAAGACCGCCGAAAATGAAATTCGAAACCCAGCGCGTGTGGAACTTGTTCAAAAAATCAAATCCGGTCTGACCGACTTTACCGGCGGCCTTGAACAGGTCGTTGCGCTCTATCGCGAGCGCGATGAACTTGTCCTGAACAAGCTCGACAAGATCGGCCCAATAGCCCGCAAGAATCTTTCATCCATAAACGAGACGGCAACTGAAGACGGTGACTACGAAACCGCGAACCTTGCGGCCAGGGCGTCGCAGGACTTTCTGCTGGCGCGTCTTTACGTTCTAAAATTTCTTGCAACCAACGACACTACAGACTTTGAGCGCGCCATGATGGAAATGAGCGTCATAGAAAAAGAGCTGGCCCTGCTGGATAACAGCATCGAAAACCCGGAACGCAAAGCCACCTTGGCAACTACAATCCCCATGATCGTAGACTATAAGTCCTCGGCCCAGCGCGTTCATGACATCATTGTCGAGCGAAATTCAATTCGAACAGGCGTGCTCGACAAGACCGGTTTTGAAGTCAACGGATGGGCTGCACAAGTCAAGGAAAGTGCCGTTGAGGACAACAGTGCTCTCGGACAAAAAACACTCCGCGAGGCATTCGTTGCCGAATGGCAGATCATCGGCGCATCCGCATTTGCGTTCGTGCTGGCAATAACCCTCGCAATATTCATTTCCTTCGGCATTACGCGCCCACTCGCGCGTCTCGTTGGTGACGCCGGCAGGCTTGCCGACGGCGACACAGCAGTTGAATTCGCCGAAGCACGTCGCCCGGACGAAATCGGCAACGTGGCGAGATCCGTGGCCGGGTTCCGCGATGCAGTAGTCCAGCGTCAGGAGCTGACAATCCGTCAGGAAGCTGAACAGCAGGAACGCGAAAAGAGGAATGCGCGCGTTGCAGACCTCCTTGAAACGTTCAGTGCTCAGATCAGCGATATGCTGAACTCGGTCAAGGGCGCAACGGTTTCAATGCAATCCACGGCCACCCAGATGACACAGACCGCACAGGACACGAGTGGTCAGGCCAGCGACGTCGCCGCGGCTGCCGAAGAAGCAACGACCAATGTTCAGACCGTTGCCAGCGCAACTGAAGAACTTGCCGCCTCTTTGCAGGAGGTTAGTCAGCAAGTCAGCCATTCCTCGGAGATCTCAGACAAGGCTTCCTCGGAGGCCAAAAGAACCAATACGCAAATTGGTGGACTGGCAACCGTTGCAGAAGACATCGGAGAGGTCATAAGCCTCATTCAGAACATCGCTGAACAGACAAATCTTTTGGCGCTCAATGCAACGATTGAGGCCGCACGCGCCGGAGAGGCGGGCAAGGGCTTCGCCGTGGTCGCCGCGGAAGTGAAGGACCTTGCGAGCCAGACTGGCAAGGCAACAGAGGAGATTTCACAAAAAATCTCAGCGATCCAGGCAGAGACACGAGACGCCGTTGGCGGCATCGAGGCAATCGGAGAAATCATCGAGGAAATGAACACCGTTTCCGCCTCGATCGCCTCCGCAGTCGATCAACAGACGTCCGCGACGTCGGAAATTGCCTCCAATGTGGATCAGGCCTCACGCGGTACCACGGTGGTGAGCGAGCAGATCGCCAAAGTGTCCGGCGCAGCCAGTGAAACGGATACCGCTGCACACAGCGTACTTCAAGCCTCAGCGCAGCTGGCACAAAGGGCTGAAGATATGCGCAGCACAATCGAGACATTCCTGTCGGAGGTGCGTGCTGCATAGACACCAATTGACTGAGAAACTTGAGAAAAGGGCGCACAACCGCGCCCTTTTTTGTCGTTTTGAACAAATCTGTCACTTGCGCGGATCACAGAACCTGCCGGCAGACTATTGGCACCGGATGGGCCTCTTTTGACCGCCTCACTGACATAACCCATTGATCTGTTTCGCTTGTGCGCACCGGTCTTGTTGAAAGAAACGGTGCTGAAGTTTGCGGTGAACCTGTGCTTGAAGGGCTATCGGGACACGCCTAAGGTGCGGTGTGCGTGGTTTTCGCGACACCGTGACCAAGAGGAGATCTCACTTGCCTCTCTACCAAACGTCTTCCAGCCGGCGTGACGAAGTTTTCGATATCTACACTCGCGACTTGTCCGAACAGCCCTTGCCGAAATACAGGATGCCTGAGAATTCATCTCTCGCGGACACGGTCTACAACCTCATTCACGATGAGCTGCTTCTTGACGGTAACTCTCGCCAGAACACGGCGACTTTCTGCACCACTTACGCGTCGCCGCAAGTTCAAAAGCTGATGACGGACTGTGTCGACAAGAACATGATCGACAAGGACGAGTATCCTCAGACTGCGGAAATCGAGAACCGCTGCGTGCACATTCTGGCCGATCTGTGGAATGCGCCCGAGGCGGGAGCGACGCAAGGTTGCTCGACAACGGGATCTTCGGAAGCGGCCATGTTGGGCGGCCTGGCCCTTAAATGGAAATGGCGCAAGCGGCGCGAGGCGGAAGGCAAGCCTGCTGACAAACCAAACCTGATTTGCGGGCCCGTTCAGATCTGCTGGCACAAATTCGCCCGATACTTCGACATAGAGCTCCGTGAGCTGCCGATCCTTGATGGCGAATTGGGAATGCGTCCGGACCAGGTGGCGGATGCGGTTGACGAAAACACCATCGGTGTAGTTGCTACGCTCGGAGTAACCTTCACCTGCGTTTATGAGCCTGTTGAGCAGATTTCAGTCATTCTGGATCAGATCCAGGCCGAACGCGGCCTTGATATTCCGCTGCATATCGACGCTGCTTCCGGCGGCTTTATCGCACCATTCCTGCACGAGGACGTCGTCTGGGATTTCAAACTGCCCCGCGTCAAATCCATCAATGCGTCAGGCCACAAATATGGATTGGCGCCCCTAGGGGTCGGCTGGGTTGTCTGGCGCGAAAAACAGGACCTGCCTGAAGAACTGATCTTCAATGTCGATTATCTGGGCGGTCAGGTTCCGACTTTCGCCCTGAACTTTTCCCGGCCTGCCGGCGAAATCATCGCGCAGTACTATCAGTTCCTCCGGCTCGGCAAAAAGGGCTATACCGATGTTCAGGGCGCATGCGCCGCTGCCGCTCAGTACCTCGCTGACGAGCTGGAAAAAACCGGTCACTTCGACATTCTCTACAACGGTGACGGAGGTTTGCCTGCAGCCTGTTACTCTTTGAAGAACAGCACCGAGCGCGGTTACACGCTCTATGATGTTTCCGAACGCATGCGAATGAGGGGATGGCAGATCGCCTCTTACCCGCTTCCAAAGGACAGGCATGATCTGGTCGTGCAGCGTGTCCTTGTTCGACACGGAATGGGCCGCGATCTTATGGCATTGCTGGTGGACGACATGAAGCGAACAATTGCTTTCCTGGATCGCAATCCGTTGTCGAACATAGAAGCAGGACCAACCTTTCATCACGGGAAGTGAAGAAGATGAGCGAGACAGCAAAGCCTGGCGGCAAGACCTCCGCACCCTCCGGAGCCGCAAGGATCTCCGTGCTTGGTCTTGCCATGATGACAGTCGCCGCCGTGGTCAGCCTGCGCGGCCTGCCGCTGATGGCGGACGAAGGCACCGAGCTGCTGTTTTACATCGGCTTTGCGTCAATCATTTTTCTGGTTCCTGCCGCACTTGTTGCTGCAGAACTCGGAGGTATGTTCGCCCGCTCCACGGGCGGCGTTTACGATTGGGTGAAAGCACCCTTCGGGGCGCGTGCCGGCTTTGTCGCCATCTGGCTGCAATGGATCCAGAATGTGGTCTGGTACCCGACCGTACTGGCCTTTGCTGCGGCTTCTCTGGCCTACGTCATCGGCAAGCCAAACTTGGCCGATGACGGAATTTACACAGGAACGGTCATCATCTGCGCTTACTGGTTCGCAACCGCAATCGCATTGACCGGCACCAGCGCCGCCGCGCGCTTTACATCCATCGGATTTGTATTGGGAACCGTCGTTCCCGGCCTTCTGATCATCGCGCTTGGTGCGGCGTGGATCGCGGAAGGCAATGTCATCGCTTTCCTGCCAGCCGCAGCGGAAGGCGCTCACGCTCACATCCGGCTTTTCCCGCACATTACCGGGCTTTCGTCCATCGCCTTTCTGGGCGGTATCGTGTTGCTGTTCGCTGGCGTTGAAGTACATGCGGTCCACGCCAATGAACTCAAGGATCCGCATCGCGATTTCCCGAAAGCCATTTTGCTTTCGGTGCTTGTGATCGTGGTGTTGTTTCTGCTCGGGTCGTTGGCCCTGGCAGCAATTGTTCCTGCAGACAAGATTGCACTCGACCAGGGGCCGATGCAGGCCTTCAGCATCGCATTGGGAGGTTTCGGCTTAAGCTGGCTGGTTCCAATTCTCGCGCTTTTGATTGCGCTCGGGGCACTTGCCGGCGTGATGTCGTGGATCACCGGACCGAGCCGAGGCCTCTTGCGCACGGCACGCGATGGTGAGCTGCCGCCACTTCTTGCAAAGATCAACAAGAATGGCATTCAGGTGGTCATCCTGCTGGTGCAGGGCTGCATCGTCACGGTTCTCGCGTCACTCTATTTCTTCCTGAAAGACGTCTCCGTGGCCTTCTTTCTGCTCTCCGCGATGACCATTACACTCTATCTGGTGATGTACATGATGATGTATGCAGCTGCAGTACGCCTACGCATCACCCATCCCGAAATGCCACGATCCTACAAAGTGCCCGGTGGCATGGCCGGAATGATGGCGATTGCGGGTATCGGCTTCGCCGGTGTCGCCTTTGCATTCGTGACTTCATTCTTTCCGCCCACCCAACTGCCGGTTGGAAGCCCGACGAGCTATGTCGCCGTCGTGGCAACAGGCTTTGTTGTCTTTACGGGTCTGCCGATCCTCATACACTCGCTGAAGCGACCTTCGTGGGTGAAGGTGGAAGAAGAGGAAACATGAGGTTCCGCGATCGCGACCAAGAAAAGATGCACCTTTCCTTGGCAATGATCATCTGACCAAAGATAACAGCTCCTGGAGGTTCCAGGCCTTCATTTCGGGAAAGCTCGATTACGTCCAGAACTTTGGCGTTTCGCGTGTAGCTTCCCAATAGCCTTTGGCGTGTTGCCATTTGGACTGGCATTGAGCCTCATGCCAACCGATGACAAAGCCGATAGCCTGGGTTGCGGCAAGTTCGCCCGCTCCGCTGACCTTGCATTTTTCAGGCAGACTTTCCGCCATGGCGACATCATTCAGATAACCGAAAATGTCCTGGAGTTTCTTCATTCGCTTCAAGAACGGTTTGACCGTCTCCTGCGGATAAAGGCTGCCGTAAAACTCGATGCCATAGCGCATCTTCTTCATAGCCTTGCGCATTTCATGTCGCTCTGGGATCGTCAGATCCTCCAGGTGCTTTCCGAATTTCAGAACCTTCTTCCATTGTTTGGCAAGCGCTTTGCTGGCATGACTCTCGATAGGTTGTGCAAGCAGTGCTGTTTGATCGAAATTTTCCGGATCGAGCCAACCCCGGCCTTCCGTATAGGCGGCAAGGTCCAGCAGAAAGGCGTTCACTTCCTCCGATTGCAGATGATCGGTCAGTGTCTTGCGCGTGTCTTGCCCTCGCAAAGCATTCAGCGTGTCCAGCAGTGCATCGAAGGAAAGCGTTTCGGGAGCCTTATCGACAAGCGGCGACACGATCTCGTCGATCAGAACATCAAGATCGCGCAAGGCTCCGGCCTCGGCCGCAATCTTGCGCGCCATCTGATCCAGAGGCGCTGCCGTTGCCGGATAAAGGATAGGCCTGAAAAGCCGGAATGCGCTTCTCAAACGACGCAGGCCCACCCGGAGCTGATGAGGCCCTTCAGGATCTTCCGATGCGAGGACCGCAAGCCGGTTTTCCGAAATCTGTGTGAGGCAGGAACGCAGGACATCGCGGAACGCAAGCTCGACGCTGGACCCTTTTGAAAAACTGATCGCTTTGGCAAAAAACGGCTTTCGTTCATCCTCCGCGGCGCCCTCGGAAAACCGGAAACCCCGCTCGGCTTTGCTGAAGGGAGAAAACCGGAAGGGCACATCCTTCAAAAGTGCTTTCGCAGCTTCATAGATCGATAGACTTGGACCCGCTTTCAGTTCCATTTCCAGCTCAACCAGCGGCTGGCTGCCAGAGCCCGCCAGGATGTTTCCGGTATCAAAAGCAATCTCGATATGCGAACCGTCTGACGCACGGGTCAGCTCGCGGGTGGTCCGCTTCATCACCGTTTCAAAGCATTCACTCAAAGGCTTTTCGCCAATGATATCGCTGAGCTTTTCCTGGACTGACGGATCCTCGATGACGGAAAAATCAAGGGCCCGGCTCTTCACAGGGTGCTCGGATTCAATTGGCGATGACAGACCGCCCATCACGCCGGTACCCAGTTTGGCCGTTTGCACCCAACTGCGCCCCGACTTCCTCACACGCAAGGAGATTTTAGCCCTGCGCAATGCCTGATCCGGTGTATCAAAATAGATGGATTGCAGGGTCTTGGTAACCGACCTGCTGGCCGTAAAACCTTCAATGGTACCAGCGCTTTTCATGGCATCTTGCGCCATTGGGTCAAGTTCGAGCTTAAGCTCGATTTCACGTCCTGATTTACTCATGCAAATTTTCTATCCAAGGTAAATCAGCTTGTCCAGAAAAAGCGCACAATTTGCGCTTTTCTTCGCAGGCTAAGTAATTTGAGTCGGCGCTTGGGATAGTGGAACACTTTCGGGCTCAGGACGCATCATCCGATGTGCGGGCCTTTTGATCCCGACAATTTAAAGGCTTCCTTTATCCGTTTCACCTGACTACATAAAACAGACACACCGCTTTCTTCTCTAACCGCTTGCATCCTCCAAGACTGCATGATAGGCACGCTCTCCGGTGTCAGTTGCCCCTCTGGCGGAACTGGTAGACGCGCGGGATTCAAAATCCCGTTCCTTCGGGAGTGCCGGTTCGATTCCGGCGGGGGGCACCACTGTTCAAACGCTCAGCCCATTCGCGGCCACGCTTTCAACCCTTCTTCGCAGCCTCAAAAAAACAAACTCGATCCGCATTCCAGTGCCGGACACCCCAAAAAGTGACCGACTGCGCTTATTTCCGTAGGTGACTTTTAACCCCTCTCCAGTTATGGAGGCGACATGTTGAGACGCCTTTATGACTGGACACTGTCCCTCGCTGCCGGACCGCGCGCACCCGCCGCGCTGGGCTCCGTTTCTTTCGTCGAGAGTTCCTTCTTTCCGATCCCGCCGGATATCCTTTTGATCCCGATGGTCATCGCCCGCCGGGAAAAGGCCTGGTGGTATGCATTTTTGTGCACGTTGACCTCCGTTGCCGGCGGTATTCTCGGATATCTGATCGGCATGTTCCTGTTTGAGCAGGTCGCTCAACCGATCCTTTCCTTCTATGGAAAAATGGACAAGTTCGACGAGTTTCGGGTCGTGTTCAATGACTGGGGTTGGTGGTTCGTCTTCATAGCCGGCTTGACCCCGTTTCCTTACAAGGTCATCACCATCGCTTCGGGTGTAGCAGGCCTGAGTTTGCCGGTATTCATCTTGGCAAGCATTGTTTCCAGGGGCATACGCTTCTTTATCGTCGCCGGACTGCTCTATGTTTTCGGTCCACCGATCAAGGAGTTTATCGAAAAACGCCTCGGTCTCATGTTCACCATATTTGTGGTGCTGCTGGTCGGCGGTTTCCTGTTGATCAAATTTATCTAAACCGAACGAGGGTGCGATGTCGGCGGACCGGATGGCGCAAAACCTGATTGGGCTGATTTTTGTCGCGGGGCTGGCAGTCATTGCAACTGCCTGGGGTTTCCAGCTGATCGGCGGCTATATCCCTTGCAAGCTCTGCCTGGAGCAGAGAATTCCCTATTATGTCGGCCTGCCGCTCACTGTTGTGGCTTTCATCCTGCATATTCGTGGACGCAGCGGAATGGCATTGCTGACGCTACTGGCGGTGGCAGCTGTTTTTGTCTATGGCGCCGGATTGGGCATCTACCAATCTGGTGCAGAATGGCAGTTCTGGGACGGACCGAATGATTGTGGCGGCGGGAGCGCTGCGCCGGCTTCAGCCGCAAACATGCTTCAGGCGCTTCAGTCGACACGCGTCGTCAGCTGCACGGAGGCCAGCTGGCGGATGCTCGGCCTGTCCTTTGCGGGCTGGAACGCTGTTGCCTCCGCCGGTCTTGCCGCTCTTGCGCTTTTGTCCGCTTTTCTGTTGAAACGGCGCGAAAATCAAACAACGATAGGCGCATGAGCGGATCCAAGCACCCAAAGGAAAAGCAGCGCGAAGAAGCGCTAAGAGCAATCGACAGGGTTGAAGCGGAAAGCGAAACCATCGTCGGTTCGACCTTCGTGCGCATGGCGGACAGAGCCAAGAACCACCTCAACGCCGCAGACAAGGATCCAGACGACCGGATCGAGATAATTGGCACGCGGATCGGCCGGTCGCTCGGTGTTGTGTTTGCGTTGGGACTGGTGATCTATCTCTTCGTTACCTACGTCATGGGTTAGCGACGACAAATTGAGCGGCGGCGCGAATTGCGGGCCGTCAGGGAACCAAAATGGCATCTATCAACCCGATAAGCAGGAGCGGATGGTCAGAGCGCAGAGCGCCGGGCCTCAAGGATTTCGAGGCCATGGCCAGCGAAATTCTGGCCGGCCTGCCGGACGATTTGCTGCTGCGCTGCGGACATTTGCAGATCAGCCTGGCCGATTATGCACCCGATGACGTGCTGGATGAACTCGGGATTGAGGATCCGCATGATCTTCTGGGCCTGTTTGAAGGTCAGGGGCTGGCACAAGGCGGCGATGCCGTTGGCACCGGCCAGATGCCCAACCGGATTTGGCTGTTCAGACGGCCCATTCTGGACTATTGGGCGGCAATGGACGAAACGCTGGGCGACGTAGTCGCACATGTCCTCATACACGAAATCGGCCACCATTTCGGCTTGTCCGATCAGGACATGGAACGAATAGAAGCCGCAACCGAGCGATAGTTCCGGTCACGGCTTCCAGCAGTTTTGTGAGCAGAACTTATTCAGCGGCTTCTTTTTGCGCCCGCGAAATTGATTCAATGATCAGTTTCTTGGCTGCTTCCGCACCTTCCATACCGGTGACTTTTACCCATTTGCCGGGCTCAAGATCCTTGTAGTGCTCGAAGAAGTGCTTGACCTGCTGGACGGTGATTTCCGGCAGATCGGTGACATCGGAAATCGCGTCGTAGCGCTTGCTCAGCTTGTGTGACGGAACGGCGATGATCTTTTCATCCTGGCCGGACTCATCTTCCATCAGCAACACACCGATCGGACGACAGTTCATAATGGCACCTGGAACGATAGGCCGCTGATTGACAACCACCACATCGATCGGATCGCCGTCACCGCAAAGCGTGTGTGGCACAAAACCGTAGTTTCCAGGATATCGCATGGGCGTATAGAGAAAGCGGTCGACATACATCGCCCCGGCTTCCTTATCCATCTCATACTTGATCGGTTCACCGCCGACGGAAACCTCGACGATGACATTGATGTCTTCCGGCGGGTTCTTGCCGATCGGCACAGCGTCCATACGCATTGAAACACTCCTGTTGATCTGTGGTGCGTCTATCGCAACCCAGCCGGATAAGTGCAAGTCCTTAATTATTGCATTGCACCTAATTGATGAGCATGCCTCTAATGACGGAAAAGCCAGTCAGGGGGAATCCATGTCACCATTTTTCCGAAAGGTATCGCGGATATTGGCCGTTTTCGCGGCAGTCGTGGCGCTGACAACAGGAAACGGCACTGCTGAAACCATCGAAAGTACTTACACCAAAATCCAGCTTCAGAATTGCGTGCAGTTGGAAACCGCCGCGGAAGAGGGCACATTTGGCGGCTCCTGGGAATGCCCCGGATACAAGGGTCAATCGGTCTACGTTGCCGAGGGCGACCTTCGCATGTTTGTCTCTTTCGGACCTTCTGCAGCGGATGAACCGGCGGCCGGCCAGACCTTACCAAACTTCAATACGGTCAATGACACCCTGGAATGGCGGCTGCGAGACGGTCAACCATTTGCGACTATCCTGCGATGGTTTCCAAGTTACGGCGATGGCGGCAAGACAGGCAGCGTCCTGATTGTCACTCAGCTGAAAGCAGGCGGCGAAACCTGCCAGATTGCCCGCGTTGACGCGCAAACGAACAAGAATGCCAATGTTCTTGCAAGACAGGCGGCGGACACGATGGCCGGCCAGTTCGATTGTTCCAGACCGCCTGAAACAATTGGGAATGCAGGAAACACTCAATGAGGAGAAGGGAGAGTCAGCCGCCGGTGGCTGGCCACACATAGATCGACAGTTCCAAACGCCGACCACCCAACCGGTACCATGACTTTGCCGCAAGCCGTCCACCAACGGCCTTGTAGAACGCCCTGGCGGGTTTGTTTTCACTGAGCACCTGGATGGCAATACCGGACAGGTTTCTGGTTTCCAACGTATCCTGAACGCTTTCAAAAAGTGTACGCCCGAACCCGAGGCCCTGATACTCGGGCTTCAGGTAAAGTTCATAGATTTCACCGTCCATTCCGGTTCTGTGCAGACGGCAGGGGCCATAGGTTGCATATCCTGCAGGCGTGTCGGCTATGCTGAGAATTTTGATTTCAACGCCTCTCGCAAGAGCGCCCCGCCACCAGCCGGTTCCCCTGCGTGAGATCATCTTTTGAAGATCAACACCGTGCAATACGCCCCTGTAGGCTCCAAGCCAGGCTTCACTATGAATACCGGCTAGCGCCTCACAATCAGCGGCTCGGGCCGCGCGGAGATCAATCAGGTCCGTAGTCATTCTTTTGAAAGGATACATCAAGCAACGGGACGGAAAAGAGGCAATCCGTTGCGATTGACAAAAAGATGGGGTTGCCAGTTTCGCTGTTCGATTGATTGCGAATGATGGCGCTCGACAACAGGATCTGGAAAATGAAAAGGGCCGGCTTTACGCCGGCCCTTCAGGTGCCCTGATGTTTGACTCACTAAATCTGGCTGGCTGGTAAGAACCCCGGGGGGCTGGGGGGCTAATGCATTCCGCGATCCCTACTGGCCATACCCATCAGGGTATGATGCTAATATGGTGCGCCAAAATGGCTGGCCAAGGGCTGGAATGCGGCAAAATCAAGGAAATTTAGGCGTTCTTTCAAGGCAAACCACCGTTACATTGAGCGCCCTCATCTCATCGGCTTTTTACTCGGCAATTATGACGTAAAAACTGACGTATGTGCTGTTCTTTCATTTGTGGGCTTGCCATCGGGGCCTATGCCAACGCATCATGACAGCTGGGTGACAAACGGGATTCAGGCGTGATTCTCGTTTCAAGCGAAACCGCAAACGGAAATGGAGGCGGAATGAGCGAAGCCGATGACAGCGCGTTTCAGCGCGGTGCGAGATTGACCCTCTCACCGCAAAGCCAACCGGCTCCCCCTCCAAGACCTGTCGTTTCATTTCATCGAAAAGAACTTGATACCATCCTTCGGCTCTACGGCCGCATGGTTGCGGATGGTGAATGGCGCGACTACGCAATCGACCTTCTAAAGGACAAGGCAGTCTTTTCCGTCTTCCGCCGATCCTCGGAGATGCCACTTTTTCGAATTGAGAAAGACCCAAAGCTGGCGCGGCGGCAGGGCGCATATTCTGTGGTCGCCACAGGTGGCATGATCCTGAAGCGTGGCCACGACCTCGCACAGGTGCTCAAGGTCCTTGAAAAGAAAAAGCATCTTCGCGTCGTCGACGCCTGAACCGATTTCCCGTTCAGATAAAAAAAGCCCGGCAAAAGAGCCGGGCTTTTCAGTTTCAGTTGCAGTGCAGATTATTCGCGATTGCCGAACAGCGACAACAGCATCAGGAACAGGTTGATGAAGTCGAGGTACAGACGAAGAGCGCCCATGACGGACTTCTTCGTGGCGACTTCACTGCTGTCACCTTCGTAGTACATTTCCTTGATCTGCTGCGTGTCGTAAGCCGTGAGGCCGGCAAACACCAGAACACCGATCACTGAAACGGCAAACATCAGAGCAGACGATGCCAGGAAGATGTTGACGATCGAAGCGATGATGATGCCGATCAGGCCCATCATCAGGAACGAACCCCAACCAGACAGGTCTTTTTTGGTGGTGTAACCGAAGATGCTCAACGCGCCGAAGGATGCGGCGGTGATGAAGAACACCCGTGCAATGGAGCCACCGGTATAGACCATAAAGATCGGCGCAAGCGAAATGCCCATGATGGACGCGTAGACCAAGAACATTGTTCTGGCGGTGCTAGCGCTCATCGACTGAATGCGCGCGGACAGCCAGAGAACCATTCCGAGCGGCGCAAACAGCAGCACGAAGTAAATCGGCCCACTGAAGAGCGTTTGTGCAACGGCAGGATTGCTGACAGCCAGCATATACGTGCCGAGTGCGAGGAAGCCGGTCAGCGCGAGGCCGAGTGTCATGTAGTTGTAGACACCCAGCATATAGCTGCGCAGGCCCTGATCGATGCCGGCCTCGGCGCGTGCGCCGGCAACCGAGTAGGCACCCTGAGATTGACGGTCAAAGGTCGACATGGTCGTGGTATTCCCCTTCTAGATAGAAGCACGTGAACTTACGTGCAGCACAACTCCCTCAACATATGGGAAAATGCGGACATAAGCTCAAGACGGTTTTCCTGAAAAAATCGTAATCTTTTCCGCTCAAACCCGCAACAATTACCCAAATAGTCTGATTCAGCGCTTATTTCATCGCTTTCAGGCGCGATGCAATTTGCCGATCGCAGTCCCCGCCAGGGTTGCGAACCACCTCTTCGGCGGCAAAATCGAGGATTTCGCGTTCTTTGTCACGCATCTGTTCGACCGAAACGCCAGGCTTGAACCACTGCAAAACAGCGTAGTCACCACCGGCGTCCGTCAGAAACGCCAGCGGTTTGCCGTCTTCCATGATGCCCATGCGGCCGACACGAACTTCCTCAACGGTGACATTGCGAGCGTCTCCATCAACGGTCAGCCGGCTTTTGGACAGCTTCATCTTCTTGAGTTTTGAAGACGCCGTTCCGTTCCAGGTCCGGTAGAACCGATTGCCTTTTTTCTCAACTGAAAGACAGGAGTTCTTGTAATTCGGAATGGACAGACGCTCGGCGGTCACTTCAAACGGCTCTTCACCCTTCGGTGCCAACGTGTATTTCATCGCATGTTCACCCGTCCGGTAAACACGGATGCCGACCGGCGTATAACCACTGTCGTTGATCGTACGGGTAAAGAAATCGAACTGGTTCTGATCATTGGTGCCGGCGCGGCGATAGAGCCAGCGCTTTGGCAGTCCGTCTTCGAACACCAGCCAGTCGCTGACCACAAGCCCGCGCGGCCCATCTTTTGTGTTCAATTGCCAGACGCCGGTATGAAACGGGCTTTCCGCAAATGCGGGCTGACCAAACGAAAACGTCGTTGCGGCAGCAAGTACCACGCCTTTGGCCAGTGATCTGAGAATGGTTTTTTTAGTGAATTCAAGCATGGAACAAGCCCCTGTTTACTCTAGGCCCTAGTCGGATAGCCAAGATCAAAACAGCATGCAAGCGGCGTCGGGCCGAAGTTCGACCGAAAGCGCCTGTTTTTCATGAAAGTTTCCTGACATGGATAATTTCCATATCAGGTCGCTTGTATCAGTCGAGGTCCTAGAGGTTTCTAAGAACCGGGGCCGGCTTTTCACCCAACACGCGCCAAGTGCCGATCAGGCCGAAGCCGACTGTCAGGACGAGTGCAACAAGCGCGGCACCCGCAGCTGTAACCGGCATGACGACGAACGATCCACCCATGATCTGAGTGATCACGTACCAGGCTGCCACACCTCCGGCCACCAGGGCAAAAAGGGCGGTCACCAATCCGAGGATCGCGTATTCGAGGCCGTAGGCAATGATCAGGCGTGTGCGTGTGGCACCCAAGGTCTTGAGTATAACGGCATCGTAAATGCGACTGCGGTGGCCGGCAGCCAACGCACCTGCCAGAACAAGCACGCTGGCAATCAGCGTGATCGAGCTTGCTCCCCGGATGGCCCAGGCAAGTTGTGCCACCAGATCATTGACCTGGGATATGGCGTCCTTGACCCGAACCGCAGTTACGGTCGGGAACGTGTTTGATACGGTTTTCAAAAGCGCCAGCTCAGCGTCCGTCGGCACTTCTTCGTCCCAGCCGAGTGTCATGAGATGGGCATGAGGAGCACCCGCAAAGGTGTTCGGCGAAAAGACCATGACGAAGTTGATTGCCAAGGACTGCCATTCAACATCCCTCATGTTGGCGATCTCTGCGGTAATTTCCCGGCCCAAGACGTTGACCGTGACCTTGTCGCCAATAACCAGCCCAAGGTCTGTCGCGGCCTCGGCGTCGAATGAAACCAATGGTATGCCGCTGTAGTCTTCCGGCCACCATTCTCCTGCCGACAACGTGGAGTTATCCGGAAGCGTGGCCTCGTATGTGATGCCACGGTCACCGCGAAGAACCCAGTCCGAGCCATCTTGTGCCGGCACGAAATCCTCAGACGGGATGTCGTTCAGGCTCACGATCCTGCCGCGCAACATGGGCACGCTTTGGAGGTTGGCGTTCGGCGCTTCGTCCTCAAGTAGCGTCTGGAAGGTGTCGCGTTCATGGCTTTGGATATCGACAAAGAAGAAGCTTGGCGCCTGATCGGCAATCGTGGCCGTCAATTCCCGCCGCAGGTTGCCATCGATCAGCGCGAGTGCCACCAACAAGGACAGCCCAAGACCCAGCGACAAAACAACAGAAGGTGTCAAGGCACCAGGGCGGTGAATATTGGCAATTGCCAGGCGCAGTTCCGTAGATCTGACGCTCGGCAGGCGTTTTGCGGCAAACATGATCAGACGCGCAACAATCACAAGCAAAAGGAACGCACCCGCTGAAGCGACGATGTAAACTCCAGCAATGGTCTTGTCGTGAGCAAGCAGGATTGCAATGGCGGCCAGGGCCACAACCGTGACCATGGTTGCGAACAGATACCGCTTGCGCGGAAACTTAGCCCCGCCTGTCACGATATCCCTGAATAGGGCGGTCGGCGGAACATCATGAGCGCGACCGAGAGGCCACAATGCGAATGCAAGTGCTGTCAGAAGTCCATAGATCAAACCAAGACCGAGCTCGGCAGGATAAATGTTGGCGGCAAGCTGAACCGGCAACACGCCGGACAATGCCGCACCAGCCGCAAATGGTATCAATGCGCCAATGACAAGGCC
Source organism: Roseibium porphyridii (assembly GCF_026191725.2). NCBI lineage: Bacteria > Pseudomonadati > Pseudomonadota > Alphaproteobacteria > Hyphomicrobiales > Stappiaceae > Roseibium > Roseibium porphyridii. The sequence continues at coordinate 469,681 of NZ_CP120863.1, read as the reverse complement.
GATGGCGATCCCGATCAGTGCCAGAACAATCATTTGAACCAGATAGATCTGGAATACAAATCCGCCGGTCGCACCCAGGCACTTGAAACTGGCAATGACTTCACGCTTGGTCTCCAGATACGCCCGGATGGCGTTTGCGACACCCACACCTCCGACCACAAGTGCGGTCAGACCGACGAGCGTCAAAAACTGGGCGAACCGACCGATACTGCGCTGCAAACCAGGCGAGGCATTCGCACGCGAACGTATGCGCCATTCGGCGTCGGGCTGGTTCTGCTTCACGCTTTCCACCACTCCTGAAAGCGTTTCAAGACTGGGGGCCGGATCCATCCGAACGCGGTAGTGCCAGCGTATCAGACTGCCAGGCTGGACAAGGTCGGTATCCGGAAGCGCTGCTTCAGACACCATCAGCCTTGGACCAAACTCCATGCCGCCGGCAAGTTTGTCCGGCTCGATTTCAATGACATCAGAAATACGCAAGGTCGTGCGCCCGAGCGCAATCGTATCACCAACGGAAATATTCAGACGCGCAAGTAGGGCGAGGTCTGCCACGGCACCCCAGACACCATCCTGTTGTGCAATGGCGGTTGTCAGCGGTTGGCCCGACTGAAGGTCGAGTGACCCATAAAGGGGATAAGGGTCATCAACCGCCTTCAATTCGACCAGAGCCTGTTCCGATCCATCCAGTCGCCTGGCCATCGCGCGCATCGTTGCAACGCCTGAGACAGCCCCAAGACTGTCCAGAAACGCGGCTTCCTCCGCATTGGCTTCGCGGTGGATCAGGCGGAAGGACAAATCGCCGCCGAGAATCGCCTGACCTTCGCGGGAGATTCCCTCTGTGAGGGCCCGTGAAACAGACGTAACGCCTGCGATTGCGGCAACGCCAAGAGCGATACAGGCGATAAAAATGTAAAACCCTTTGAGCCCACCGCGCAGCTCTCGCAAGGCAAAACGCGTTGCCAGAGGAAAGGTCTGGTTGCCTGACCCGGTCGTTCCGGGAACAAAGCCGCTCACGCGGAAACCTCTTCAATGCCGGATTTCGCTGATAGCGCTTCTTCGATCTCGCCGGACCGAACCCTGATCATGCGGTCGCATCTCTCTGCCAGCGATGGATCATGCGTCACCAGCACCAGTGTTGTCTTGCGATCGCGCTGCGCGGAAAACATCAGATCGACAATCTGTGTTCCTGTGCTGTCATCCAGGTTACCAGTCGGTTCATCCGCAATAAGAATTTCAGGTTCAACCACCAGCGCTCGCGCAACCGCCACGCGCTGCTGTTCGCCTCCGGACATTTGCGCCGGATAGTGGTGCATCCTGTGACCAAGACCGACGGCTTCAAGCTCGGCAGCCGCTTTCTCGTATGCAGAAGGATCTCCAGCCAGCTCGAGCGGAACAGTGACGTTTTCCAGCGCGGTCATATTGGGGACGAGGTGAAACGACTGAAAGATGATCCCGACGTTGCGCCCCCGAAACCGTGCAAGCTGATCCTCACTCAGAGGTCCAAGTTCCGAACCTGCCACATTGACGGACCCGTCATCAGCACGTTCAAGACCAGCCATAACCATGAGCAGCGTTGATTTGCCCGAGCCGGACGGACCCACGAGTCCGACGGATGTTCCTTTTTCAATGTCCAGATCAATGCCCTTTAGAATATGAACACGTCCGGCACCTTCACCGAGCGTCAAATGAACGTTTTTTAGGGCAATCGCGGGTGCATTTGTCATCGTCAGGCCTCTATAGTGGACACTGGATCGTCGTTCCGACGCCTGCATGCCCTCGACATTTGGTCGCATTGCGACCATATGGGACCGATGTAGCGCCTATTCCAGTCCTGAAAGAATGTTAGCGTGAACCGTCTTATCGCTGTTGTCTTTATCCTGCTCTATTCCTTTTATCCGGTTTCCGCTCAGGCGGCTGACCTGAAGCTCGTGGTTCTGGGCGACAGCCTGTCGGCCGGATATCAACTTCCACCAGACGCAGGGTTTACGACCCAATTGCAAAAAGCGCTGGATTCTCGTGGGCATTCAGTTGAAGTCGTCAACGCCGGTGTGAGCGGCGACACGACGTCAGGCGGCCTCTCCAGGCTGGACTGGTCTGTTGCGCCCGATACCGACGCGGTGATTGTTGAACTTGGTGCCAATGACGCCCTCAGAGGTATTTCTCCGGAGATTACGAGAAAGAACATCGAGGAGATCACCGCGCGTCTGCGTGAGCGTGGAATTGAGGTGATGCTGGCCGGTATGCTTGCCCCCCGAAATCTTGGCCCGGAATACGCCGATGTCTTCGACCCGATCTACTCGGAGGTTGCCAAGGCCCATGGAGCCTTGCTGTACCCGTTCTTTCTGGAAGGCGTCGCACTGAATCCCGACTTGAACCTGTCGGACGGCATGCATCCAAATGCGGATGGCGTCGCTGTCATTGTTGAAAACATTCTGCCGAAGGTTGAAGACCTGTTGGCCAAAGCACAATCGTCATAAGGGCCAGCGCCATTCGGCAGCCAGATATGCCCTTTTCTTGAAAATTGAAGGAAGACCAGATGGAACAGCGCCGGCTCGGACGCACAGACATCAATGTGAGCGCTCTTTGCCTCGGAACGATGACGTACGGCGAGCAGAACTCGGAGGCCGAAGGTCATGCCCAGATGGACTATGCTCTCGATAGAGGCATAAATTTTTTTGACGCAGCCGAGCTCTATCCGATCCCCCCGAAAAAGGAGACCCAGGGCCGCACGGAAAGGATCATTGGCAACTGGTTCAAGAAAAGCGGCAACAGGGACAAGGTCGTCATGGCCACCAAGGTTGTCGGCCGTTCCGAGATGAACTGGTTCCGCAAGAACGGCGAAAAGAGCAAACTGACCCGTGAGCAGATTGAACAGGCCGTCGATCGCAGCCTGACAAACCTGCAGACTGATTACATCGATCTCTATCAGATCCACTGGCCTGACCGGAACCAGGCTGGCTTTGGCTCCATGCCGACACGCTGGAAAGATGCCATTCCGGCCGAAGACGAAAACAGCATCCAATCGACACTCGAAGTCATGTCCGACCTCGTGAAATCAGGAAAAGTGCGCCATATCGGCCTTTCAAACGAAAGCGCATGGGGAACAATGCGGTATCTGGCAGCCTCTGACGTGTTCGACCTGCCACGCGTGGTCTCCATTCAAAATGCCTATTCCTTCGTCAACCGAACCTTCGAGACAGGCATTGCAGAAATCGCCCGCAGGGAAGATGTCGGGCTTCTGGCCTATTCTTCCCTCGCTCAAGGCTATTTGACCGGTAAATACCGCAACGGGGCGCTGCCGGCCGGAGCACGCAAAACCCTCTTCAATCGCATGCAGCGCTATGAGCATCCGCGCACGCTCCAGGCGGTGGATGCCTATCATGCCCTTGCCAGCGAAGCCGGCCTTGACCCTTCTCAGCTGGCGATCGCATTTGCCAAGTCCAGATCTTTCATGACCTCTGTCATCATCGGCGCGACAAGAATGGACCAGCTTGAAACTGACATTGGCGCGGCCGACCTCGTTCTCAGTGATGACATCTTGGAAAAGATCGACGAAATCCACCAGGAATTCGGCAATCCCGCACCTTGATTGCAACTGCAGGTCTTTGAGAATCAAATCACATCAGATGCCGTGTCAGAGATCTTCTGGCGCGGCGTTTTCACATTTGAGTAGAGTTTTTCATATATTTTACAGATACTTAGATTTTTGTCTTGCGATTTTCATGAAGTTGATTCCTCATGGGATTCATCAGCGACAGCGGAGGGAACACCCATGCCGCGCCTATTTACAGGCCTTGAGATACCGTCAGAGACGGCACTCATGCTTTCTATGCTCCGGGGAGGCCTTCGGGGTGCTCGCTGGATCGATCCCGAGAACTTTCACATCACACTTCGGTTCATCGGCGACATAGATGACCGGACAGCAGATGAAGTTGCAGCAGCCCTCGACCGGATCCGCCGGGATCCGATTGATATCCGGCTGAACGGGCTCGGTTCCTTCGGCAATGGCAAGCCACACGCGGTCTGGGCTCGCGTCGAGCCGAATGCAGAGCTCGCCGAATTGCAAGCCGAACAGGAACGGATCATTCAGCGGCTGCACCTGCCCGCAGAACGACGAAAATACGTTCCGCATGTCACGGTGGCGCGTTGCAGGTCGTCGACCAACGAGGATGTGGCCAAATGGCTCAGTGAGCGCGGCAACTTTCAGGCACAGCCCTTTGTTGCAGGCAGATTTGTTCTGTTTTCTGCCAAAGCAAGCGTAGGGGGTGGACCTTATCTGGTTGAAGAAGCCTACCCGCTCGCGGCTTGATCCAATCGCAACGGTTTGGGTGGCTGCAAAGCAGTCTTCTTGGCACTCAGACCGAACTGATCTCAGCCTGCATTGGAGCGACGGGTCAAGAGCCCTTCATAGACCGCAAGCGTTCTGGCGCACATCGTTTCGACTGTGAAGTTTTGTTGCACATGAGCAAGTGCGCGGCTTGTCAGGTCTCTTTTTGATTTTTCATCCATTAGCAACGCCGACCTTATGGCATCAGCCAGAGCCTGAGGATCACTTGCGGTAACCCGCCATCCTGTTCGTTGAGAACCCGGAACATCCGGTGGCGCTAGCACCGTTTCCGGCACCGCTCCCAGATTGGAAACAATCACCGGCACCGACGCGGCCTGCGCCTCCACGGCAGCACGGCCAAAGGCTTCCGGCTCGACAGAGGCAACCACCGCAAGGTCCGACAGTGCCATCGCTGCCGGTACATCGGCACAATGACCCACAAGCCTCACCCGATCATGAAGGCCAAGACCTGCAATCTGATTTTTCAACTCGGCAACATATCCGTCGCGCCCTTGCGCATCGCCGGCCAAAATCGCAATCGGTTCGCTCAAGCCATCATCTTTCAGAAGCGCCATCGCCTCGATCAGAACGGACTGTCCCTTCCACGCCGTCAGACGAGCCATGTTCATGATGATCGGATGGCCGTTTGGAATCCCCCAGCTGTCTTTAAGTGCCTGTTGACGCAACGCACTGACATTATCCGGATCCAGGCTCTTCAGGTCCGACCCCCGCGGGATAATGGCGATGCGGGATTTGGCAAAGGGATGTCGTTTGCCAATCAGTTTGGCAATGAATTCAGAATTGGCGATCACGGCATCACCGCGCGCCATCACGGAATTGTAGTATGCCTTTAGTGCATTCGATTGATTGTAGGTGCCGTGGTAAGTGGTCACAAATGGGACATTCGTGCGTCTCGCTGCCCTCAGCGCCGACCAGGCAGGAGCTCTGCTTCTTGCGTGAATGAGATCCACACCACGTTCTGAAATGAGAGTCGCGAGCCGTTTGGTATTTTTCCAGAGAGTCACCGGGTTCTTGGACTTCACCGGAAGCACGATATGCTCGGCTCCGAAGGACTCCAGCTCCGGCACCAACTGACCGCCCTGGCTAACGACCAACGCCTGAGCGCCGTCTTCAACAATCGCCCGTGCAACATCGAGTGTCGTGCGTTCGGCTCCGCCCGAATTCAGGTCCGGGATCACTTGCAAAACAGTCGAGGCCGGGGGCAGGGGCGGCAATTGAGGCCTCCAAAGTGCTTTTCAAGGCGGGATGTGTGTGCCAAAGGCAGAGTAGAAGAAATAGACTATGTTGAGAGCCTTAATATGGGTGCGCAAGAACCGCAATTCATCTCGGTCGGAAAAAACGACTCTTTGCGGAAGATCGCGGTTTTGAAAGACGCCGGAGAAGCGCCCGGTCTTTTTTGGCTGTCCGGCTTCAAATCCGACATGTCCGGCACGAAGGCCGAAGCGCTTGCTGCTCACGGTGAAAGTCTTGGCAAGCAGGTGGTCCGGTTTGACTATTCCGGTCACGGACAATCCGGCGGCAAATTTGAAGACGCCTGTGTTTCGGATTGGCTGGAAGAGGCAACAGCCGTTTTCGACAGCTCTGCAGACAAGGAAACAGTTCTGGTCGGCTCCTCTATGGGTGGCTGGATTGCTCTTCTGCTTGCATTGAAACGAAAGGAAACTGGCAAAATCAAGGGACTGGTTCTGATCGCTCCTGCTATCGACTTCACCGAGGAGCTGATGTGGAAACAGCGGTTTACCGACGAGATTCGGGAAACCATCCTCACCAGCGGACGCTGGTCCCAACCGTCGGCTTACGACGACAGCCCATATGTAATCACACGCAAACTGATCGAAGACGGACGCCTGCACCTGCTTTTCGACAAGCCGCTTTTTCTTGGGTGTCCGATCACAATTCTGCAGGGTGCTGAGGATCCCGACGTACCACGACAACACGCCGAACGTCTTGTCGATGCATTGCCGCAGGATGACGTGACATTGTCCGTCGTTCCTGACGGAGACCATCGTCTGTCCAGACCAGAAGACATCGACTTGCTGCTAAGATCGGTCGACGCATTGATCGGCAGCTGAGACGACCTCAAACAGGCATGGTTTCCCGGCCCTGCTTCTGAACTCGATACCAGGCCCAGAAGAGACGCGCAGCCACGCCACGATGTGGCGACCAGGCTGACGCAATCTCATCGAGCTGCTTGGGATCCGGCTTTTCCTTCAGCTCAAGCGCATCACGAACCGCAATCTGAAGCGCAAGATCACCGCTTGGAAAAATGTCAGGATGGCCGGCACAAAAAAGCAGGAAAATATCTGCCGTCCAGCGGCCAATACCCTTGATCGAACACAGCTGGGCATGTGCCTCGTCGGCAGGCGCCTCGGCCAGTTGAGTGAGGTCCAGGCCGGATTGGCAAGCCTCTGAAACGGCGCGTAGCGTACGGATCTTCGGTCTCGATAGCCCAGCGCCTGCAAGATCTTCGTCCGAAAAGGCCTTCAGGCGATCTGAAGTCAGTGGCTGCACGAGCGTTTGCAATCGCGCAAATATTGCGGCAGCGCTCGCAACGGAAACCTGCTGACCAGTGATGATTTGGGCAAGGCCTTCAAAGTCAGCAGCCCTGCGCCGCAGCGGAAGTTCACCCGCGGCCAAGGCGATCGTTGAAAGCCTTGGATCAAGGGTTTCCAGTCCACGCAGGCCTGCCTCGATATCATCTGATGTGGCAATCGGTTTCATGATCGGTGTGATAGCTTCAGCAGATTTGCATGACAGACAGGGAATGGTAGGTAGGACTTGAACGACCAACTCCAATCCGTCAACCCGGCTCACCACCTTCATGTCCCGACCCGCCTTCCGGTTTGCCCCTTCGCCCAACGGACATCTGCACCTCGGGCATGCCCTGTCCGCACTCTTGAATGTCAGAGCTGCCAACGCGTTGAACGGACGTTTTCTGCTTAGATTGGAAGATATCGACCTGACGCGCTGCACGCCTGATCTGGAGCGGGAAATGCTCGAAGATCTCGACTGGTTGGGTGTACCGCTGGAAGAGCCTTTGCTTCGCCAGTCGCAGGCATTCGAGCACTACCGCAAAGCTCTTGAACAGCTCCAGGACCTCGGACTTGTTTATGCCGCCTACCTGACGCGCGCAGAAATCCGGACATTTGTCGCCGACTACGAGACCAACGGCAGGATCTGGCCGCGTGATCCGGACGGCGCACCTATCTATCCGGGAGACCATGCCGTTTTGACCGAGCGGGAACGCAAGGCCAGGGCCTCGAGCGACGCTCCCTTTGCTTTGCGCCTGAATATGGCAGACGCTCTTTCGAAAATTGGCAAGCCACTAAGCTGGCAGGAAGGCGGTTCAGAGGGCAAAGCGCTGTTCCAGCCCGATCAGCAGATTGCGGTCGAGGCAGCGGCCTGGGGAGATGTGGTTCTCGCCCGCAAGGACACGCCGACGAGCTATCATCTGTCCGTGGTGGTTGACGATGCGCGCCAGGGCATTACAGACGTTTTACGAGGAAAGGACCTCTATCACGCGACCAGTGTGCATCGGGTCTTGCAGGAATTGCTGGACCTGCCGCAACCGCGCTATCGTCATCATCGTCTGATTTTGGGAGCCGACGGCCGCAAATTGTCGAAATCCAGCAAAGACACGAGCCTCAGATCTTTGCGCGAATTGGGCATGACACACGCCGAATTGCGACGGCGGCTCGAGCTCTAGCTCAACTTGAACCAGATTTCCAAAAAACCGATCCAGAGGCTGGTCGTCACGATGGCGCATAATGTGGTCATGGTAATCGCATTTGCCGACATGGCGTGACCGGTTCCGTATCGGTTCGCGAATATATACGCGTTAATGCCCGTTGGGCATCCGGCCGTCAAAGTTGCAACAGCCGTCCAGAGCGGAGGCAACTGAAAGACAAACGCGCTGACAGCAAAGACCACGCCCGGCATGATGAGGATCTTGATCACGCTGAGCAGAACGCCCGGAAGCACATTGCCACGCATGCCGTATTGAACAAGGCTCATGCCGAGAGACAACAGCGCAAGTGGCAGCGCCGTAGCAGCAATCCTGTTCAGAACATCCTGCCCGATGTCCGGCAGGTCAAAGCCGGTCAGCCGCCAGAAAAAGGCGAGTACGATGGTAACGACAATGGGATTTTTCATCAGGCTCTTCAGTGCGCCTGAAAGCAACCGGCCGAGCGGAGGCAAAGGCTCGCCGCTGTCAATCGCTGCAGCACGCTCCATGACAATGGCCATCGCCACCGTCATGATTGCCAAGTGAACCGAAATCACCAAAAGAAGAGGCACCAGGCCCTCGTCGCCGTAAACAGCTGCCACCAGAGGCAACCCGACAAGAACGGTATTGGCAAATGCAGCGGATATTCCGCCAATCGCTCCGGCGCGGGCATCTCGTCCGAAGCCCTTCCGAATAACCAGGGTTCCAAGCGCCCAGGCAACACCGACACCAACGAAATAGGCGGCCCAAAGCTCAAAAGGAAACCCTGCCGACAAGTCCGCATTTGTCAAAGTACGGAAAATCAGGATGGGAATGGCAACGACGTAGACGAATTGACCCAGTGCCTCGCTGACGGTTTGAGCAAGAACCTTGAAACGGGCAAGTGCATAACCGATCCCGATGAGCAGGAAAACCGGAGCAACAATGGCAAAGTTTTGAGCAAGCATGAAACACTGCGCCGCAAAAGCGCTTTTCAACCGGGTTTGGTGGCAGAACAGTTGACGAAACAGCCGGTCCTGAAGGACCGGATGGACAGCGATGTGCCCGCAAGGTAAGCACGAATGTAGTCAGATTGGCTTTTCCCCGATGGTTCGGCAAGCCCTTTTGGCGTGAAACTGGCGAAGGACATGGGCTTCATGGCAAATCATGATGAAGATGGCGCGAAGATTGCGCTTCTGGCCCACGATCTCAGAACCCCGCTTGCGGCCATGCGGCTGACGGCTGAAATGATCGGTGAGGGGTCTCTGGACGTTGCCCAGGCAGAGCAACTGTCGGTCCTGATACGCTCCATTGATGCCCTGACGCAGCTCACCGGCGATCTCCTGAATGCTGGGGAACAGGTTGAGGAAACCCTTTCGTCCCACTATCGGATTTCCGAAATCATGCTTGAGGTGACCGATCTCTTTCGCCCGGTTGCTGAGGCAAGAAGCCTGACACTTGATGTTGTCTGTGAAGAAGACGTAAGGGGAAAAATGATCCGCAAAGGTGGGTCGCTCCGCCGAGTGCTCACATCGCTGCTGGACAACGCCGTCAAATACACGGACGCCGGAGGCATCATCGTCGAACTGTCGGCCATGACACCGGAAGAAACCTCAGCTTCGCTTGGCGACGACGAATACTGGGTCAGTCTTTCAATTACGGACACCGGACCTGGGATAGATCCCGACGAAAGAGACCGTCTCTTCAGGCCCTTTGTTCGGGGCCGTCATGGCAAGGCTTCTGCTCCCGGCACCGGTCTCGGACTCTGGGGTACCGCAGAACTCGTGAGAGAAATGAAGGGACGGCTCAGACTGGCTCAGCCCAAAAGTGGCGGAAGCTGCTTTGAAGTGCAGATCCCGCTGGAAACACAAGATGCAATCGAACGGTTGACGGATCCGGCACCCTCATCTGGCACGGAACCCGTTGCATCGCGTCCCGGCATGACGCTGCACGTCCTGGTGGTCGACGACAACGAAACCAATTGCAGGCTTCTAGCCGCTCTGCTTGAGTCCTTCGGGATGTCATGCGACATCGCGCATTCCGGTGAACAGGCCATCGGGCTGGTTCAAAAAGAAATATATGACGCTGCACTTCTGGATCTGCACATGCCCGGCATGAGTGGCCTCGAAACGGCAGAAGAGCTGCGCAACCTAGAACAAGGCAGCGAGCTCCCGCTCATTGCAGTCACCGCTGCACTCGAGTCTATTGGCGATCAACGCTTGCGACAGGCAGGTTTTCAGGAAGTCTTGACCAAACCGCTGTCCCCGGCCTTGCTTTACAAAGCCCTTGAACACGCAAATTCTTAAGCGCTCGCCCTAACGGTTTCCAATGCCTGCTCAAGGCGATCATCGCCCCAAAAGAGGGCACCGTTCGGAGCAACAAAACTGGGGGCACCGAAAATTCCAAGCTTCTCAGCTTCGCTCACTGCAGCACGCAGTCCGATTTTCGTTTCTGGCGAAACCGCATCAGCCAGTGCCTGCTTGGCCGGTGCGCCAACCTCAATGAGAAGATCGGCCATCAGGGCTTCGTCCTCAATCTCCAACCCTTGCCCGAATTCTGCAATATAGACCGCCCGGCTAAATGCTCCGATCCACGGCTGATCCCGGCCGGCAAACGCGATCCTTGCCGCCAAAAGCCCATTTTGCGGAAAGGGACTGGGCATCTGGAATGGCAAACCGTATCGCTCACACTGGCGCTCCATGTCGCACCACATGTAGCGGCCCTTTGCCGGCTGAAGGTTGAAAGGGGATGTATTCCAGCCTTGTTTTTTGAAGATAGGCCCAAGCAAAAAAGGCCTCCAGGCGACGCTGACACCGAAATCAGCGGCAAGCGCTTCGATGCGCATGGCTGTGAGATAACTATAGGTCGAAGCGAATTCGTACCAGAATTCGACAACCGGTTCGCGATCCTGCCTCAATGGGACGATATTCGAGCTTGAATCTTGATCTGCCGGATCGTCACTTTGCAATATATTCAACTCCAAAAACACCTTTGCCGACCCTCCCGGCAAGGAAGGATTGGACAGGCCTGCAGGATGCGCTAAAGAGCAGCCATGGAACGAGACAGCCACCCCAACCATAGTCAGAAGTCTGGACTGCGAAAAGCCGGTAACTGGTGCGTTGCCCACCCGATAGCTTTGGTATGCGCATATGTTGTTGTTGTTTCTCTGTTTTTTCTGGCATTCCCGGGCATTGATCTAAAGGTCAGCAATCTCTTCTTTTTCGGCGAAGCCGGTTTTGCGGCTCAAAACGAGCCCTTCCTGCGGGACGTCAGGCATCTTGGACCTTTCCTGGTGAAGGTCATTGCCGTTGTCTGCGTGCTCATTCTGGTGATCAAGCTGGTAGTGCCTGGACGCCCACCTATTCTGCCCCTGCGCAAGCCGGTCTTTCTTTTAACGACATTGATCCTGGGACCGGGCATCCTGGTCAACGCGATCCTGAAGGACAATTGGGGACGCCCACGCCCGCGCTCAGTTGAAGAGTTTGGCGGAGATCTTCCCTTTCAACCTGTCTGGAAGATGACCGACTACTGCGACAAAAACTGTTCTTTTGTTTCCGGAGAAGCCTCGGCAAGCATTTGGCTTGTCTCGGTCGCATTTCTGGTTCCCGCGAGCTGGCGCAGGGCGGTGCTCGCATTTGTTCTGCCACTTTGCCTCATCCTGTCGGCGAACCGTGTTGCATTTGGCGGTCATTTTTTCTCCGACACCCTGATTTCCTGGGGCTTGACGTTCTTGCTGATCCTGATCGTCTACCACTTGCTCTACATAAAAGAACCGCCCCTTTTCACCGATAGGGGTCTGGACGAGTGGTTCACTGTAAAGGGCCGCAAGCTTCAACGCCTTGTTCGGCGTCTGCTGGTGCGATCGCGTCGGTCCTTGCGGGGTGCTGTTCGGATTTTCTCCGACCGATAGACGCGTCTTCCGAAAAATACAGTCACATCACTTGCGCGGTCTGGTGCGCTTTAAAATGCGCGCAAAGCGCAGGGGCGAGCGGTCCTCCACCCAACTGATTGCATCATTTATCTGAGGAGTTTTTCGCCTTCGATTGCGCAGCATGCGGGCGGCGCTTCGGCTGGTGCCGACAATCACGATCATCCCCAGCGCAAGCAGCGGAACACCCGTTGGTACAGGCAACCAGACAGTTGCCAGGCCGAACAGAATGCAAATCGCGGCCAGTGACCACCAGAAGACTTTCATGAACCAACCATGGAGTGCAATCTCGACGATCACCCATAGCGCAATTTCTGAGACGGATTTATGAACCCTGAGACCGGGAGCCTGAATTTTATGCGGTCACGAGTGCTGCTCCGTCAATGTGCCCAAAAGCCGTTGTCCACCCGCCCTGATCAATCGATAAACATTTTCAAAACTGTCTGACCCGCCGCAATATGGGTCGGGAACTTCCTGCACCGGATCGTCGAGCAACAGCCGGATATGGGCCGTCCCACCATTGCTCCAGCTGTTCAGTTTGGTCAGGTTGCTTCGATCCATGGCAACAATTGTGTCAAAACGGTCGAAGTCAGCATCTTCTACCTGGCGCGCTTTTTGGCCGGAAATATCTACGCCATATTTCGCGGCGATCTCGATTGATCGCGGGTCCGGCGGGTCACCAATGTGCCACGCTCCCGTTCCGGCGGAATCAATTTCAAATTCACCACTTCGCCCCGCATCGAAAACAAGGCTCCGAAACACACCCTCAGCAAGGGGCGAGCGGCAGATATTTCCAAGACAAACGAAAAGAACACTTTGGACCAACAGGCGCCTCCCATATCTATTTGTCCACCGTGCGGACTTGTGCACAGAATTGCAAATGGCTCTATCAGAAACGCAGCACATGCCGGTCCTGTTTGAGTTCGCCTTCACCCTTTCATTTCATTTGAGTAGACTGCCAACTGAGTGTTGGCTGAGCAGGAGAGGCAAATGGTTGAACGATTGAAACCTGAAGATCGGGCGGCCGGGCTTCAAGACCTGCCGGGCTGGCACCTTTGTGACGGTCGCGAGGCAATCACCAGGACTTTCAGATTCCGGGACTTCACCGAGGCGTTCGGGTTCATGACACAGGTAGCGCTGATTGCAGAAAAGATGAATCATCATCCGGAATGGTCCAATGTCTATCGCACGGTCGAGATAACGCTGGCAACGCATGATGTTGGCGGTTTGAGTAGCCTCGATCTGAAGTTGGCTGGTTCCATCGACAAGATTGCCGGTGACGCCTAGTCCGAAAACGGCAGGTTCAATTGTTCGACAATTTCAAATTAAGAAACAATGACCTGATTGATTGTCTGATCTCAACATGCTGACCCGCCTGGATCAATGAGGCTGAATGAATTGGCTTTGGGCGACACAAGAAGTCCTGGAGATCTTTCGACCGATGTTCTCGTCATTGGCGGTGGAACAGCTGGTTTCGGGGCTGCGGTTGCAGCCGGCAGGCAAGGCCTTTCTGTCAGCCTGATTGAGTCAAGCAACAAGATTGGCGGCGTGATGGCTTTCTGCCCCGGAATGCCCTGGGGCGCGGCCTATCCATGCGGCGTGAGTATTGGCGGCTTGATGGAGGAATTGGCCAATCGACTGTTTGAAATGGATCCACCTGCTGCCGAAAAACGGCCTTGCACGCTTGAGAACTTCGGCCACGAAATTCAGTACGATCACGATATCGCAACGCTGACCATGTTCGAGATGCTCGAGGAAGCCGGTGTTGATGTACACCTGAACACTACCGCCTTAGCACCGCGAATGGTGAGTCAAAAAATCGCTGCCGTGGAGTGCTTCAATCGGCACGGCGGTTACACGATTGTTGCGGGCATCGTCATCGATTGTTCAGGGGACGGTGACATTTCGGCTAAAGCGGGCGTTCCATATGCACTGGGCGACAGGCAGGGCAACATGATGGGTGTCACGCTGACTTTCCAGATGATTGGTGTCGATCAGGATGCCGTTTTTGCCGAAGGCGATCCATATTTCGAACGGTTTGCGGCCAGGGGAATTGCAGAAGGACGATTGCATGAGGATCTTGCAAAACTCTATCTGATGCGGGGATTTCACGCGGACACGGTTTTTTGCAATTCCGTTGTTATCCGCGGTGTTGATGGAACTGATGCCGGTGCCGTCAACCGGGCCACGCTTGAAGGCAGGCGCAGATGTCGTCAACTCGCGCAATTCCTGAGAGAGGATGTCCCTGGATTTGAAAGCGCAAGATTGATGTATCTCGGCCCAACGGTCGGGGTTCGCGAGACGCGAAAGCTCGAAGGTCAGTATCGGGTGACAGGCGACGACCTTGCAAACGCCACCAAGTTTTTGGACGGTGTCGTCTGCTGCGACAATCCTGTCGATGACGTCATGCGCGGAAACGGCGCCATGACCCACGACGCAGTTGTAGGAGAGGGTGCCTACTACACAATCCCGTTTCGATCACTTGTTCCCAAAAACATTGAAAATCTGATGTTCGCAGGCAGGATTGTTTCTGCTGATGCCGTCGCATTTGCATCGGTTCGCGGCATGCCTCAGTGTGTTGCAATGGGCCAGGCAGCGGGGACTGCAGCCGCAATGGCGCTGAGAAACGAACAGACCATTCAGGAAATCGACAGTGACGACCTCATCGCCGCGCTTAAGGAGCAAGGGGTGAATGGTTTGCGCGGAGAACGATTGAAGGACAATTGTTAGGCTGAGGTTGCGATCTTTGCTGTCATAAATCGTGCCCCAAGTGTCAGCCACCTTTCGCAAGCTGGAACCTGTGGCCTCCCTCCAGCTTTTCGGCCGCCAGCAACTCGTGACCATTTTCCTGGCAAAAATGCGGGATGTCTATTTCCGCCATCGGATCGGTCGTCAGCACCGTGAGTTGGTCGCCGGTATTCAGACGCGTCAATGCCTTTCTGGTCTTCAGCACTGGTAGCGGGCATTTCAATCCCTTTAGGTCAAGCAGCGTTTCCGTCACAGATTGATCCTATCCCTTGTCTTCAAATTCGACCTGACACTTGGCAGCAAGTCGCTAAGATAGTCACGCAAGTGGGAAATTGACAGTGTTCGCAGAAGATTAGATGCTGCCTGCACTATAGACTTAGACACGTTCGGAACAGGACAGACAATGACAAGCCGCGCAATTTCCGCACTGGATATTCTTGATTTCTGGTGGCGGGCCGGACCTTCAAAATGGTTCGCGAAAGACGACAAGTTTGACAAGTCCTGTAACGACCGGTTCCTGCCTGCGATTGAAGCCGCCAAGGAAGGCAAGCTCGACCATTGGGCAGAAACCGCAGACGGCACATTGGCTTTACTGCTGCTTCTAGATCAGATGTCGAGAAATGTTTACAGAGGTTCTCCCAAAGCCTTCGAAGCAGATGAAAAAGCCGTTTCAATCGCCGAATACGCCATCGCTCACGGCTTTGATCGTGCGTTCCCGATAGAGGCAAGAGGGTTTTTTTACCTGCCTTTTGAGCACTCGGAAGACATGAGGCATCAGGAGAAATCGGTCGATCTGTGTCGCAGGCTCGGTGACAAGGAACTTTATCATTACGCGTTGATACACATGGATGTCATACGCAGGTTTGGGCGGTTTCCCCATCGAAACAAGGTTCTTGGTCGAAAAAGCACCGAGGAAGAAGAAGCCTATCTGGCCGATGGAGGTTTTTCGGCCTGATCGCATTAACCTTGGTCGATATGCCATTGATTTTGAAGAAATGATCGGTCGAGCAGTCTGCCGTTTTTTTATGCGAGTGCTCGGCTCCGATTCAGAGTGATCAAAATTTAACCAGCGATTACATGTCTGCATAAAAAATATGCAGAAAAACTGCCTCCAAAGGCGTCATTGAATTTTTCCGTTAATTTTCATTTCCTCCCGCATTTCCTCAGAGTCCGCAGAAATCCGCGAAAAACAAGGTGAAAAGAGCAAGTTGGCACGGTCCTTGATTAAGAAAGGCCGACACCGACCCGACGCCATTCACTGTGGCCAGGCCAAAGACCTGAAAAGACCCTTCCAGAGGGGACATCAACCAGGCGGCAAGTTGGGGACGGTCGGCCGAGCTTCTTCGACGGGAAGGGGCACTAATAAGGGGAATGGAACGAGCAATGAAAATCGTGATGGCCATCATCAAGCCGTTCAAGCTCGACGAAGTGCGTGATGCCCTCACCGGCATCGGCATCCAGGGGCTGACGGTGACCGAAGTGAAAGGCTATGGCCGCCAAAAGGGGCACACCGAAATCTACCGCGGAACCGAATACGCAGTCAGCTTCTTGCCGAAGCTGAAGATCGAGGTCGCCGTGGATTCTGGCTCCGTCGACAAGGTCGTCGAAGTGATTTCAGGTGCAGCAAAGACCGGTCAGATCGGTGACGGCAAAATCTTTGTCCACTCGATCGATCAGGTCGTGCGCATCCGTACCGGCGAAACCGACGCCGAAGCTCTGTGATTTAGGTAAGGAAACGTAACATGAAAAATCTTGTCGCTAAGGGCGCGACGACGCTGACCGTGTTGAGCCTCATGGCTCTTCCGGCACTCGCCCAGGATACCGATGCGGCGGCAGCTCCGGCTGTATCGCCAGAAGTCGCCTACATCTTCAACACTCTGCTGTTCTTGATCGGTGGTTTCCTGGTCATGTGGATGGCAGCCGGCTTCGCCATGCTTGAAGCTGGGCTCGTTCGCTCCAAGAACGTCTCCATGCAGTGCCTGAAGAACATCTCGCTTTATTCCATCGCGGGCATCATGTTCTGGATTACGGGCTACAACCTTATGTACACCGGTGTTGACGGTGGCTTCATGGGTTCATTCGGTCCCTATTCCTTTGACGCTGTTGGCGGAGACGCGCTCGACACCGGCTATTCCACAGCATCTGACTGGTTCTTCCAGATGGTCTTCTGTGCGACCACGGCATCGATCGTTTCCGGTACACTTGCAGAGCGCATCAAGCTTTGGCCGTTCTTGATTTTCACTGTTGTTCTGACCGGCTTCATCTACCCGATCGCAGGGTCCTGGCAGTGGGGCGCAGGTTGGCTGTCCGAAATGGGCTTCTCCGACTTCGCTGGTTCCACGCTGGTTCACTCTGTCGGTGGCTGGGCTGCTCTTGCCGGTGCGATCATCCTTGGCGCACGTAAAGGCAAGTATGGTGCCGACGGCAGCGTTCACCCGCTTCCTGGATCTTCCATGCCTTTGGCAACACTGGGTACTTTCATCCTGTGGCTCGGCTGGTTTGGCTTTAACGGTGCATCCCAGCTTGCAATGGGTTCCATCGGTGATGTGTCCGACATCTCACGCATCTTCGCCAACACAAACATGGCTGCAGCCGCTGGCGTTGTCGTCGCCGTGATCCTGACTCAGGTTCTCTACAAGAAAGTCGATGTCACGATGGCCCTGAACGGCGCCCTTGCCGGTCTGGTATCCATCACCGCTGAGCCACTGGCACCAAGTGTTTGGCAGGCTGTCCTCATCGGTGGCGTCGGTGGTGCGATCGTTGTCTTCACGGTTCCGCTTCTCGACAAGCTGAAAATCGACGACGTCGTCGGCGCTATCCCGGTTCACCTGATTGCAGGTATCTGGGGCACGCTGATTGTTCCGCTTTCCAACGGTGATGCTTCCTGGGGCACGCAGATCGTCGGCATTGTTGCCTACGGCGCGTTCACTCTGATTGCTTCGGCTGTCTTCTGGTTCATCCTGAAAGCTGCCATGGGCATCCGGGTATCCGACGAGGAAGAAGCGCTTGGTCTCGACAAGGTTGAGGTTGGCGTGGAAGCCTATCCGGAATTCGGCACCGGTTCTCAGCGCCTCTAACAAGAAGCGCTGATACAAAATCTCCCAGGCGGTCTATTGGCTCAGACCGCAAACTTGGAAAGCCCGGGGGCAACCCCGGGCTCTTTTTTGCTTACCTCATAAGCTCGACGTTTAGCCGGCCACTTTCAGGCTACTTGCAACCAGCTGCACCGCTTCGGAGGCTTGCTTGGCCAGTTCGATATTTCGGGCAGATCCGGTAATCGCGCTTTCGGTGTCCTGACGAACTTTTTGCAGGTTGGAAGACACTTCGTCCAAGGCGGTGGTGCGTTCCGTCATTTGGCGAAAGGTTGTTTCATTGCGAGCCGTCAACTCGTTCAGGTATTCCTCAACGGATGAAACTTGTTCAAGACCATCAGCACTTTGGGATTCGGAAAGCTTGAGCTTGTCGGTTGTCGTCTCGATCAGATCACGTGACCTCGAAATCGATCTGTTCATTTCCGAAAGAATACCGGAAATGGATTCAACAGCATTTTCGGTCGACCCGGCCAGCACCTTCACTTCTCCTGCTACGACCGAAAAACCCTTGCCGGCGTCTCCCGCACGTGCAGCTTCGATGGTTGCATTCAGGGCAAGCAGGTTGGTTTGAGCTGAAATTGAGGATATTTCCTGTGCCAGAGCCTCCACATCGCCAAACCGGCCAGCGAGCTCCTCAGTGGCTGCACTCAATTGACCTATCAGGTCTGCTGCTGAAAGGCAGGTATCGACAACACCTCGAATACTTTCGCGCGCCTTGGTCATGCGGCCGCCAGCATTTACCAAATCGTCCGTGCAGTCCTTGGCCTGCAAACCAACAGACTGAAGGTCTTCCTGAATTTGCTCTGCAGTTGAAATCAGATCGGCTAGGAATTCCGCCCGTTCCTTGCTCGCGGCATTTACTGCCCTCGCGTTCTGGCCAATCTGTGAAACATCAGCGCCGGCTTTCGCCAGCTGTTCAATCTGATCGCTTGCGTCACGGTCACTGCCTGCAATCTGGTCAAGGTCGGTTTCTCTGATCTCTAGAGCCTCCGGACGTATGTTCACGTCTGTTTGGTCCAGAGGCTGAGGAACCGCTGGCCCCTGTCTTAATGTCATCTTTGCGCTGACGATTGAAACGGTGAACGGCACGGCCGTCGAAAGCAACGCCTGCCAAATGACAAATTCCGCGTGGCCCATAAAAACATCGATCTGATTGATGCCTGTCAGGATCGATCCAACAATAAGTGCGGTAATGACAGCTCGTTTGAACATTTCAACCATTTCTCAATGTGAGTGTCCTGCTAGGGTCGCTCAACATAGTTAACACCGAAGAAATAGCCCTCAGTAAGCTGATCTCGTACTGACTATAAATTAAGCTGATGCCACTTTTTTAGTCTCGCAGATGTGACTGTTCGCGCCATGAGACAACGCCATTCGATCAAAAGATCGGCAGTTTTCTGCCCTATCTTTCACCGTTTGCCCGTTTGGCATGCAACTTGAATGCATATCTCCCCAAAACGCATAACGAATTGGCAAATTGCCTAACTGGGGGTCAATCATGAATTCAACTGGAGTGGGCGGCGACGTCTTTTTTGTGCTGGTCGGGGCAATCCTCGTCTTCGCAATGCATGGCGGGTTCGCCTTTCTTGAGGTCGGAACCGTTCGGCACAAAAACCAAGTCAATGCACTGGTGAAAATCCTGGTCGATTTCGCGTTGTCGACTGTCACGTACTTCTTTGTTGGTTACGCATTCGCCTATGGCACGACGTTCCTCGTCGATGCCGCAACATTGTCCGGTGGTGGCGGAGGATTTGAACTCCAAGGCCTGACATTGGTGAAATTCTTTTTCCTGACCACCTTTGCCGCCGCCATCCCCGCGATTATCTCCGGCGGAATTGCGGAACGAATGAAATTCTGGCCCCAATGCGTGGCAACAGTGGCATTGGTTGGCATCGTCTATCCACTCTACGAAGGAATTGTCTGGAACGGGAACTTCGGTTTTCAAGCCTGGTTGGAAGCAACTTTCGGGGCACAATTCCATGACTTTGCCGGATCCGTGGTCGTTCATGGGGTTGGCGGCTGGATCGCGCTCGGCGCCGTGCTGCTGCTAGGTGCGCGCATGGGCCGTTACGATTCCAAAGGACGTCCGATTGGCATTCCACCATCTTCCTTGCCTTGGCTTGCCATGGGGTCCTGGATGCTTTGTGTCGGCTGGTTCGGTTTCAACGTTATGACAGCAGGCTCCCTGGACGCGGCTTCGGGTCTCGTTGCAATCAATTCGCTTATGGCAATGGTCGGCGGCATTCTGGCGGCGCTGGTCGTGGGCAAAAACGATCCGGGTTTCGTTCACAACGGCGCACTTGCCGGTCTGGTCGCCGTTTGTGCGGGGTCTGACATCATGCATCCGATTGGCAGCCTGATCGTTGGAGCAGGTGCCGGCGCAATCTTTGTGATCGGTTTTGAGATGTGCCAGAACAAATTGAAAGTCGACGACGTTCTGGGCGTCTGGCCACTTCACGGTATCTGCGGTGCATGGGGCGGTATCGCTGCCGGGATCTTCGGTCTTGAATCACTCGGTGGCCTTGGCGGCGTTTCCTTGATGTCACAAATAATCGGAACCGTAGTCGGGGCAACATATGCACTGGCTGCCGGGTTTGTGGTCTACGGCATCTTGAAAAGCACTATGGGCCTGAGGTTGTCGCAAGAGGACGAGCATCTGGGCGCGGACCTTGCGATTCACAAGATCAGTGCAAATCCGGAGCATGACCTTGGACGGTGACTGAACTGACAATTTTGGGATTGGATCGGCGGCCCACCCGGGCCGCCGGTTTTATGCATGGGCACCGTTGTTCAACAATTCTGCCAGGTTCTGGTGAGTATCAACGACCCGATGCGCGCCGGCTTCTTCAAGCTGCGCAGCATGCGTATCATGGCTGTGACCGCCGCCAACAAAACCCCACACGGTCATTCCCGCTGCAAGCCCGGCTTTCACGCCGTTTGAGCTGTCTTCAATCACCAATGTATTCGCGGGTGAAACACCGAGCTTTTGAGCCGCAAACAAAAACAGGTCCGGGGCAGGTTTTCCGTTTTCCACCTGCTCGCCGGAATAGATATGCGGGTCGAAATACGCAAAAAGCCCTGTGTGTCTAAGCTTTTGAATCAACCGCTGTAATCTGGATGAGGAAGCGACCGCCCGAGGGCCCTCGTGTTCATTCAACAGCTGTTTGATACCTGAGATTTCCAACAGCTCCGTTTCCATCCGCCGCATTGTTGCAACATCCAGCTCTTCGAAGAAGTTTTCAGGCAACGGCCCTTTGCCAAGATCACGATGGTCCCGGTCGAGCGCGGCCCAGAAGTCCTCGCTCCCGAGGCCCTGAAATCGATCCATGTACTCATCCAGATCGTATTGAAGGCCAATCCGCGCGAGATGCTCGCGTTCCACCTGCACATAAATCGTTTCCGAATCGACCAGTACACCGTCGCAATCAAACAGGATTGCCTCAAAAGCCATCGAACCCTCTTCCCTTATGTCATTCTCAATGTGAACCGTCGAACAGACCCTTAACCACCTGTCTTTGAAACAAGATGACAAGTAGAGCCGGCGGCAGGATTGCCAAGATAGCCAGTGATAGGCCGAACAGGCTCGCACGGCCGAAAAACTGCATGCCGCGAACGAGCGTATAGGTACTTTCTTCAGACGTGACGATGACCGGCCAAAGATACTGGTTCCATCCGGTCACAAAGAGGACCAGAAAAAGCGCAGCCGCGGTTGGAACCGACAGGGGCAGCAGAATATCCTTGAAAAACTTGATTGCACCGGCCCCATCAAGACGCGCCGATTCCATCAGCGTATCTGGAACCGTCATGAGAAACTGCCTGAAAAACAGCGTTCCCAACCCAGACGCCACGAGCGGCACGATCAGGCCTGCGCGCGTGTTGACAAGACCCAGATCAGCGACAACGGCGAAAGTTGGCAAAAAACGCGATTCCAGCGGAAACATAAGGCTGAGCAGCAGCAGCCAGAAAATGATGGAAGCGTACTTCACCCGGAAATAGATCAACGAATAGGCAGCCAGCAAGGAAACTGAGACCTTCAACGCGGCAAATCCCGCGCCAAGCAGAAACGAGTTCCAAACCATCGTCAGCACAGTAACATCGCCCGTAAATCCGGCATTCGCGGATATCAGAGTCCCATAATTCTCCAGGACAGAAGAGCCCGGGTCCAGACGCGGTACCACCGGAACGCCTGGTGCATGTGTTGTTGCAGCAAAAATCGAATAGACCGGCAAACACATGAAGAGGGCACCCGCGATGAGTATCGCGTGATCAACAATACGGGCCTGCCACCGGCGAAATGAATGCATCAGTGTTTCTTCCAGTCTCCGCTCACGCGTCTACAGCCAGCAGCATCAAAGAACGACAATACCGGAATGCTTCGCCTTGTGTTCAGGTTCCACATGAATGGTAATCCGCGCGCCCGGCACATCTTCCGCAATGGCAACCTCAATCCTGTCGCAGATTTCATGCGCCTCTTCCACCGACATCGTTCCGGGCACAACCAGATGAAAATCCACGAATGTCGATCTGCCTGCGATGCGTGTTCTGAGATCATGTGCCTCAAGAGCGCCTTCTCCGTGTTCGGAGATCAAAAGTCTAATCTTTTCAAGTACATCACTGGATGCAGCCTCGTCCATCAGGCCACCAACTGATTCCTTGACCAATTCCCAGCCAGTCCAAAGAACCGTCAAACCGACAACCACAGCCAGCATCGGATCAAGGATTGTCCAGCCGGTCATCAAGACAAGGACAACTCCGGCAAGAACGCCAGCTGAACTTATGACATCCGTCATCAGGTGCTTGCCGTCAGCGACCAGAGCCGGTGACCTGGTCTGCCTGCCAAAATGCATCAGGTACCTGGCCCAGGCACCGTTTATCAACGCTGCAGCCAGGTTCATTGCGATGCCTTCAAGGGAGTATTCGGGCCTGTCACCCTGAACGAAACCGAGCCAAGCAGCCCTGAAAATCATGATCGCGGCCAACACAATCATGACACCTACGAGAACGGCGGCAAAATACTCCGCCTTGTCGTGTCCATAGGGATGGTTGCTGTCAGCAGGTTTCGCGGCAAACCAGATCGCCGCCAATGCCGCTATGGACGACGCAATATTGACGATGGTTTCTAGTGCGTCGGAATAAAGAGCGACAGAGCCCGTCAGCAGGTAAGCGCCAACCTTTAGGCACAGAACCAGAATACCGATGGCAATGCTTGCAAAGGCAATCCTGAGCCTTGGTTTCAGGTCCACTCCAGTCCCCCGGGCACAATCTGCAAGACACTCAGGTCAGGCAGCACTGTTGACCCGGCAAGGGGTAGCAGTTTTTTCGTCGGTTACAACCCGGTCCAGGAAATTAAATCCGGCGCTGGAGGGTTTCAAACCAGCTGAAACCATTCCCTGACGGTCTAGGAACCGCCATTCCAGTCCATTACCGCTGCTCCGATGATTTCGCCAGGTCCATCAGGCCCTTCGACCTGTACCAGAATTGCGCACCGCGCATCGCCTTTCAGCATCAGTTTGGATTTTGGCATCCGAAAGGTCTCGGCGCCTCCCGACCACATGCCCAGGGGCTGAATATTTCGAACCACGTTGACATACTTGATCTTTCGTCCGGCATTTTCACCCCGGCCGATATCCACCATCGCCTCATCCTGGATCTTAAGGAAATAGACGGTCGCCATCTCGGCGCCTTCAGGCAAGAGGCCATCGACCTTCGCCTCGACAACCATATCGGTAATCTTCAGATCCACTTTGGAGGTAAACGGCTGAGCGCGCGCGAGCGCAGCACGGACTTCCCCTTCCCGGCTTCCGACCACATGCTCTTCGCCATTAATGACCATTTGCGGCGTATAGACAGACCGGTCTCCGCGCTGATTTGCGTAGGCGCGCTGCCGCTGGGAGTGAACCGGGCTGGCAAGCGTGTCCTTCCAACCGAGATAGTCCCAATAGTCCACTGGCATCAAAACCGTAAGCGTATCGTCGCTGTTGTTCTTCACCAGGTCTTCTGCCAATCGGTCTGCCGGCGGACAGGACGAACACCCCTGGCTCGTGAACAGTTCAACGACTTTTTTCGGCTGTGCTTCTGCTGTGTTCCAGGCTGTTGTTACTATTAACGCGGCGACCGCGACCAACCCGGACCGGAATGCCTGCCCGGCTTTCCAGCGAATATGACCCACCATTTGGCTCGTTTCCCTTGTTTGCTTGATGACAAGATAGGCAAACAGACCTTCAATCGCGAGTCACGAGCCGGTGACTTTACCCGCGATTCAAAGGTTTCGCAGAAACGTGACTTTCACCAAAGTTCCGGTGACCTCACTCAGCGGAGGTGATTTCTATTCAAAAACAGTCCCGTACTCAGCCACCGGCGAGTATTTTCTCAAGTTCCGGGAGGAAAGTTTCTGAATAAGACTGCGGGCCAAGTGGACCGATAAACTTATACCGGATCATGCCGTTTTCATCGACAATGAAGGTTTCCGGCACTCCGTAAACGCCCCAGTCGATCGCAGCCCGGCCGGAAGCATCCGCGCCGACACGGTCATATGGGTTTCCCAGGCTGCCAAGAAACCGCCGGGCGTTTTCAGGTTTGTCCTTGTAGTTGATACCGACCATTTCGATGCCATCAACCTTGGCAAGCTCTTCAAGAAGCGGATGCTCCTGCCGACAGGGCCCGCACCAGGATGCAAACACATTGACGACAGAGACCTTGCCCTTGAGATCTTCACTGGAAAACCCGGTAACTGCTTTGCCGTCCTTCTCCAAACCCTCCACAGGTGCAAGTACAAACTCAGGCGCAGGTTTGTTGATCAAGGCAGACGGGATCTTCTGAGGGTCCCCGCCGAGCGTCAGCTGAAACAGGAAAAGCCCAGCCAGGGCCGCAAAAACCACCAGAGGCAACAGAACGAGGATCGGCACGCCGCGCTTTGGTTGTTTTGGACCGGCTTCTGTGTCGGATGCGCTCATGGAACTACCTGCTCCCATCCTGCGGTCGTGCACGCACGATGCCCTGATCCGCCAGTTCTTTCAGAGCCTTTTCCTGATTGGCGCGGTCGATCCTGACCCACGCAATCAGCACAATCACGGTCAACAGACAAAGGCCATAGGAGGAAAGAATGAAACCCGCATGTGGTCCAAGATCCATCTGATTACTCCGCGGCCTGTGTGGAAGCTGTGGCGGTGCTCGGGAAGGAAACGCTTGCAGCCCGTTGACGCAATGCCCTCACTCTGCGGCGCATGATCTCGTTGCGCATGGCCATGAGATGCAGAACAAAGAACAGCAAGGTGAAGGCAATAGCCATGATCAGAAGGGGCCAAAGAATGTCCGGGTGAATGGTAGGGCCATCCATCCGCACCACACTTGCCGGTTGGTGCAAGGTATTCCACCAATCGACGGAAAATTTGATTACCGGCAGATTGAGAGCACCCACAAGTGTGAGCACAGCCGCAGCTTTACCGGCCTTGATCGGATCATCCATTGTCCGCCAAAGCGTCATCAGTCCGAGATACATGATCAGGAGAACAAGAACGGATGTCAGGCGCGCATCCCACACCCAGTAGGTTCCCCACATGGGCTTTCCCCAGAGAGACCCGGTCACCAAAGACATAAAGGTGAAAGCCGCGCCGATCGGCGCCGCGCTTTTGGCCGAGACATCTGCCAGCGGATGTTTCCACACCAGAGTCCCGAGCGACGACATCGCCATGATCGAGTAGCACATCATCGCCAGCCAGGCCGCCGGAACATGAATGAACATGATCCTTACAGTGTCACCTTGCTGATAATCCTCAGGTGCTACGAAGAAACTCATGTAGAGACCGGCAGCGAAGGCCAGTACACACAAACCGATCAGCCAGGGCAGAACAATCTGCACCAGCCTCAAAAACCGCGTCGGATTTGCATAGTCCCAAATAGACATCGAAGCTCTATCTAATTCCCTCTCCGCTGTCCTTCAATGCACTGAAAAACAACAATCGCGCCTTGCTTTCGATCAATTCTAAAAATTTAAGCCAGAAATCCGGTTCAGTCACCCGCAAAACGCAGCGCAAGGGCTGCGGCAATCGGCCCAATCACGGCAGCGATCAGCGACAGAGAACAAAGGATCAGAAACGGCGTCATGAACGGCACCGGATCATGGATGGCGGCATCGGCCGCGCTGACACCAAAAATCAACACCGGTATAGCAAGGGGCACAACGAGCACGGCCAGCAACAAGCCACCTCGGCGCAACGATACGGTCAAGGATGCTCCAATCGCCCCGATCAATGTGAGTGCCGGCGTGCCCACAAGAAGTGTCAAGGTGACCGCCCCCATCGCAACAGGATCGATATTCAGAAAGATCGAAAGAAGAGGCGCGGCAACAACCAATGGAAGGCCTGTCGCCACCCAATGGGCAAGACACTTGATCAGAACAACCAATTCCAGCGGCCGTCCGGCCATCAGCATCAGATCGAGTGTTCCGTCCTCCCGGTCTGCCTGGAATAGCCGATCAAGCCCGAGAAGCGTCGCAAGCAGCGCTCCAATCCAAAGTATCGCGGGTCCAATCCGGGCCAAGAGATTGAGGTCCGGCCCGACACCAAAGGGAATGACGGTTACAACGGCAAGAAAAAACAGCACGCCGACGAGCGCACTGCCGCCAATCCTCACGGACAAGCGCAAATCACGCTGAAACAGCGCCATGGCCCAGGATGACATCAAAAGTCCTCCTCGGTCAGCTGCGTCTCTACGATTTCCGCCTTCAGATGCAAGATCTGAACTTGGTCGAGCGCCAGATCTGTATGGGTCGCCGTCACGATAAGCCCCCCAAGTGCAAGATGCCCGTTCATGAGTTCGAGCAATTGGCCTTCCGATGCCTTGTCGAGTGCCGATGTTGGTTCATCCATTAGCCAGACAGGGCGTGGCGTCACGAGCAATCGACACAATGACAGTCTGCGCCTTTGTCCAGCGGAAAGGTAGGCTGCCGGCAAATATGCGGTATGACCGATACCCAAAATCTGCAGAGCCTCAAGTGGCTCCATTTTTTTACCGGCAAAGGCCGAAACCGACACAGGCGCAGAATAACTTTGCCAGAAGACGAGGTTTTCAAGCACCGACAAGGCAGGCTTCACCGCATCCTGATGACCAAAATAGTGAGCTTGTTCCTGTGGCTGCCTGTCATCTTGCCCACCTTCCAGGCGAATTTCTCCCTTGCTCAGAAAGACCAGTCCGGCGAGCGTACGAAGCAGTGAAGATTTGCCAATGCCATTCGCGCCCGTGACAACGAGCGCGGTACCGCTTTCAAGCGTAAAGGAGAGGTCCTGAAAGACACGGCGTCCGCCACGGTCTATGGTCAGGTTTTCCGCAATGAGTTTCAGAAGATGCTCCGGCGTTCTTGAAAAGGACAGGCCTTGTTAGTGTGCACTGAAGGTCGTTGGCAAGAGCGCCATGAATGGCATCAGTTTGCCAACATGCCCTTGATCTCGGTCATTTGGCGATCAATTGACCTCTTTCAGCTGCGCACAAAAAAGACCAGAACCCGTTCCAGCTGCTCTGATCTTCTATTAAGTAAAATGAAAACAAGGGCTTATCGAGTTTCGACGCCAAGTTTCCTGCACAGCTCATCCAATTGCTCAAGCGACGTGTATTTGATTTTCAAGTCGCCGGATTCCTTGCCAGGTTTATGACCAACGGTCACTTTGAGCCCCAGCGTGTCAGCCAAACGCTTTTCCAGCGCCTTCGTATCGGCATCCTTTTCAGCCTTCACGACCGGTGCCTTGTCACCCTTCAATCGGGCAAGGGCATCCGGATCCTGCGAAATCTTTTCCGCATCGCGGACCGTCAGGCCCTTTTCGACGATCAACTCGGCAAGAGCCGCCGGGTCATCAACGGTAATCAATGCGCGTGCATGGCCGGCTGTGAGCAGGCCCTCCGCAAGATAGTCTTTCACGGAATTCGGCAGTTTCAGCAGCCGCATCGTATTGGCTACATGGCTGCGGCTCTTGCCGATCACTTTGGCAAGCTCGCCCTGGCTGTAACTGAACTCCGCGGTCAGCTGCTCATATCCCATCGCCTCTTCGATAGGGTTTAGGTCGGCCCGCTGAACATTCTCAATGATTGCCAGTTCCAGAGCTTCCTGGTCGGTGACATCCCGCACGATGATGGGCGCTTCATGCAGACCTGCCCTTTGCGCGGCTCGCCACCGACGTTCACCGGCTATGATCTCGAACCGTTCCGATTTGCCGGCTTCCGGGCGCACCAGAATTGGCTGAACTATCCCTTTGGCTTTCAAAGACTCGGCAAGATCGGCAAGATCTTTCTCAGTGAAGGTCTTGCGGGGATTGCGCGGGTTCGGAACCAGATGCTCAATCGGCACCTTGCGCGTATCTCTTACGATTTTCTCAGGCGCTGCGGTGGCTTCCGGGGCAGAATCGCCGATCAATGCTGC
The DNA here is from genome assembly GCF_026191725.2 of Roseibium porphyridii. Classification (NCBI taxonomy): domain Bacteria; kingdom Pseudomonadati; phylum Pseudomonadota; class Alphaproteobacteria; order Hyphomicrobiales; family Stappiaceae; genus Roseibium; species Roseibium porphyridii. Next base: position 441,454 of record NZ_CP120863.1, on the reverse strand, counting down.
CAATCCTCGGCCCAAACGCTTGTTTTTGCCGTCTCTTTCCGCCATATCGCACCTTTTTCTTCTTATAAATCAATAGGTTAATTCGACAGCACCAACAACGGCACTGCTGAATGAACCCATCGAACCGGATCCGAATCTTATCAGGCAGCCACTTTGCGCAGCTGACGCTCTCGCTGGATGATCTCGGAAGCGAGCCGCAGATATGCCTGACTGCCGGCACACTTCAAATCGTACAACAATGCCGGCTTGCCATAGGACGGCGCCTCGGAAATGCGGACATTGCGCGGAATGATGGTTTCGTAAACTGCGTCGCCCATCGTTTCTCGAACATCGGCAACAACCTGATTGGAAAGGTTGTTGCGGCTGTCATACATGGTGAGAACAATACCATGAATGCTGAGCTCGGCGTTCAATGCGCTCTTGACCTGCTCCACTGTACTGAGCAACTGGCTAAGTCCTTCAAGTGCAAAGAACTCACATTGCAGAGGTACCAGAATGGAATGAGATGCTGAAAGAGCGTTGATCGTCAGAAGGTTCAGTGAAGGCGGACAATCGACCAGCACGTAGGTGAAGCCAATTTCCTGAAACAGCCTTGACCTGGTCAGACTTTCAATTGCAGCGCGCAACCGGAATGCTCGATCGCTTGTCGACGCGATCTCGAGCTCAAGACCCAAAAGATCCATGGTGGAAGGTGCGACCCAAAGACGTTGCACCGCGGTTTCACGGACAGCCTCAGCCAGAGAACAGTCACCGCTCAGAATTTCGTAAGTCGACAACCCACGGTCCCGGTGTTCAATCCCGAGACCCGTCGAGGCGTTGCCCTGAGGATCGAGATCAATCACGAGTACCTTCTCACCAATCGCAGCAAGCGCAGTACCGAGATTGATTGCAGTGGTGGTTTTCCCCACCCCGCCTTTTTGGTTTGCCAACGAAAGCACACGCGGCATTTCGGGAAGCATGCTCATTGCCACAACACCTTCCTGGGCTACTCCGGCCGGTTGGAAATATTTGAGAAAAGAAGCATCCGGCTCTCAGGATCAACAAGACTGATCTTTTCTATCATGTCGAAGTGCCAACGGGCAGAGGCTTCGTTAACTTCTCGTTGAAAATCCTGACCTTTGTGGAAAACAGCCTTTGCTCCCTTCGCTGTGAACGGCTCGGAAAGCTGGAAAAGTAAATCCAAGGACGCCAAGGCGCGCGCGGAAACAGCATCAACCGGCCCATGCTGCCACTCTTTCGCAACCGATTCGATCCGGCCAGCATGTACTGTTCCGTTGGAACCAGTCTCTCGAAGTGCCGTTCGAAGGAAGGCCGCCTTCCGCTGGTTGCTCTCGATCATGTGCACATGAGTGCCCGGATCTTCGGCAAGAAGGATTGCTGTGACCACACCGGGAAACCCGCCACCGCTGCCGACATCGACCCAGGTTTTTGCCTCTGGATAACTCCACTGGGTTTGAAGACTGTCGGCTACGTGACGTGTCCATATGTCTGGAATTGTCGACGGAGCAATAAGGTTTTGTGCGGGTTGCCACTTGAGAACGAGGTCGACATAGATCTGAAGCCGTTCCAACGTTTCACGTGAAACATCCCCATAGTTTTGCACAGCCTGTCCAGAGCTGTTCAACACGATCGGACGGCCCATCAGGCCGCACCGATCTTCTGACTGCCCCGCTTGAGATGAGACAGGATCAGCGTCAAGGCTGCCGGTGTTATCCCATCCATACGAGAAGCCTGACCCAATGTAGCCGGTCGAATGTCGGTCAGCTTCTGCTTCACTTCGTTCGACAGCCCGATAATTGCTTCGTAATCGAAACCATCCGGGATCGCCAAGGCTTCATCCCGCTTCAGTGCCTCGATGTCCGCTATCTGCCGATCGAGATAAACAGCATAGAGAGCATCTGTTGCCACCTGCTCCGTGATCACTGGGTCAATCTCGGAAAGCTCGGGCCAAATGCCTGTCAAAAGCTCGTAGGTCACATTCGGATAGGAAAGCAGATCGAACGCTGTCCGACGCACACCATCCTGGTTGACTGGCAAGCCCTTCTTCTGGGCCTCCGAGGGTGTCACAGACAACTGTTTCAACAAAGCCCGTGCCTCGGCAATGGCCGCCATCTTTCTTTCGAATGCCTGGCGCCGTTCTTCAGAAACACAACCTACCTCAAGACCAAGCGGCGTCAGTCTCTGATCCGCATTATCGGCACGCAGCGACAACCGATACTCAGCGCGCGACGTAAACATTCGATACGGCTCGGAAATGCCTCGGGTAATCAGATCGTCGATCATCACACCGATATAGCCCTGAGAGCGATCGACGACGAACGGCGATTTTCCAGCTTCCGCCAATGCCGCATTCAAGCCGGCCACCAGGCCTTGAGCTCCAGCTTCTTCATATCCGGTCGTCCCGTTGATCTGACCGGCAAGATAAAGACCCTGACATCTCTTTGCTTCCAGCGTCGGCCTGAGCTCCCGCGGGTCGACATGGTCGTATTCAATCGCATATCCCGGCTGGAAGTATTCAACATCTTCAAGACCAGGAATGGTTCTCAAAAAGGCAATCTGGACATCTTCTGGCAAGGACGTGGAAATGCCATTCGGATAGACCGTGTGGTCATCGAGGCCCTCCGGCTCCAGAAAGATCTGGTGACCGTCACGCTCCCCAAACCGAACGATCTTGTCCTCGATTGAGGGACAGTAACGGGGTCCGCGGCCTTTGATCTCACCGGAATACATCGCTGATCTCGAGAGATTGTCCTGAATGATCTGATGCGTTTCAGGCGTCGTCCGCGTGATATGGCAGGGCACCTGAGGTGTCGTGATCGTTTCGGTCATTGTTGAAAACGGAACCGGCTCTTCATCACCTGGTTGGACTTCAAGTCGATCCCAATGGATTGTGCGTCCATCAAGCCTTGCGGGTGTTCCTGTCTTCAGGCGTCCGAGATCAAATCCAATTTGCTCAAGCGATTCAGACAAACCGAGGGCGGGAGCCTCCCCCGACCTGCCGGCAGGGATCTTGCGATCGCCAATGTGGATCAGACCACGCAGGAAAGTTCCACTCGTCAAGACAATCCTGCCGCACGAAACGCTACGACCGTCGGCCAGCTCCAGTCCTGAAACGACATGACCCTCAGCATCATCGTTGAAGAGGATCTTGAAAGCTTCTCCCTCAACGACCGTCAAGCCGTCGATGACGGCAATCTCTTTCTGCATTGCCTCGCGATAGAGCTTGCGGTCGGCCTGAGCGCGCGGCCCTCGAACCGCAGGACCCTTCCGCCGGTTGAGCATGCGAAACTGGATCCCACCCTTGTCGGCAACACGACCCATCAATCCATCAAGGGCATCGATTTCTCTGACCAGATGACCTTTGCCCAATCCACCAATCGCCGGATTGCAGGACATCACCCCAATGGTATCGAACCGATGGGTTACAAGTGCCGTCTTGGCACCGGTGCGCGCCGCCGCTGCAGCGGCCTCACAGCCGGCATGACCGCCACCCACTACGACCACATCAAATGTCAGGTCCTTGTCACTCATAAAGTCTCACCGTCTTGACCGGGGCTGCCACTATGTTCAAGCACCCGCCAAACCATCATCTTCTATTTTCGGGATCCGCATCCGATGCCCAGCATCAGATTATCACAAGGCCGACTGAACGGCACAACGCTGCCGCTTATATAAAGCGGGCCGACCCGTAGGTCAAAGCGGAATCAATGAGAGAGACCAACCGCGGAAACTTCACTTTCAGATACGCGGATAATGCTTCCTGATTCACGTGAAACACATTCCGGTTCAGAATCAATTCAGGAAAATCCGACATTGATTCACGTGAAACAAATTATTTCCCGATACAGAAATCCCTGAAAATCACATCCAGTAGATCTTCAACATCAATACGCCCGGTGATCCGGCCAAGCGCATCCGCTGCACCGCGGAGATCTTCTGCTCTGAGTTCTCCCGGAAGATGGTCTGCGTCAACTGCCGTGCGCAGTCCGGAAAGACACTCCGTGAGATAGTGCCGGTGCCTTTCCCGTGTCGCCAACGGTGACTCACCGATAGAAATCGTTTCCGCAGCAAAACGTGTAAGGTGATCCAAAAGTGATGTCATACCGCCTTCAGATTTGGTTGAACAAGAGATTTCTGGGATTATTCCGGAAGAGTCTTGTTCCGGAAGAGTCTCAAAATCTTGCTTGGTATTGACCGTCCAAACGGGAACACCATCCTCGAGATCAACTGCCAACGCACTCGACGCTTCCTTCATTGACACGCCGTTCGGTTCAACCGCCCACAAGATCAGGTCCGCTTCGCGGCCCTTTGCCTCGGCACGGCGAATGCCCTCTCGTTCTACTATTCCTTCGGTCTCGCGCAATCCGGCAGTGTCTACCAGCGTGACCGGATACCCCGCTAGATCCAGATGCACTTCTATAACATCTCTCGTGGTGCCAGCTTCCTCCGTCACGATAGCGACATCCCGGCCCGCAATGGCATTCAACAAACTGGACTTGCCTGCGTTGGGTGCACCCATAAGCACGACCTGTAACCCGGATCGCAAACGCTCACCACTCTTCGACTTCAGCAAGTGATCAGCGATCTCATCATGGAGATCGGAGGCTTCCACCCAGACTTGGTCAGCTACGCTGCCCGGTACATCCTCCTCGTCGGCAAAATCGAAGTCGGCTTCAATCATTGCTCGCATGTGTATCAGCCGTTTGCGCCAATCTTCATAAAGCCGACCGAGGGCTCCGCCCATCTGCCGAATTGCCTGTTTACGTTGGCTCTGTGTTTCAGCCGCAATCAGATCCGCCAGTCCCTCAACTTCAGTGAGGTCCATACGTCCGGCATCGAAAGCTCTTCGTGTGAATTCACCAGCTTCAGCAGGACGGCTGTTTTCAAATTGGCCAAGTACGGAGAGGACACTGGAAACCACCGCCCTTCCCCCATGGCAGTGAAGTTCTGCAACATCTTCACCGGTAAAACTGCGCGGACCCTTGAAGAAGAGGACCAGGGCCTCATCCAGAAGATCACCCGATTGCGGGTTTCTCAACTTGAGCAGAGAGGCAACACGTGGCTCTGGTATCGTACCGCAGAGACTTCTGACGATCTCCTGTGTACCGGCCCCAGAGACACGGATAACAGCAACTCCAGACGGAACTGCCCCGCTTGAAAGCGCAAAAATCGTGTCAGCCATGTGCGTTCATCCAAGCAGGGTTTGATGCCAAAATCTCTTTATCAAGTCTGCTTTTCCAGGGAAAGGCAGGTCGTCATACGTTCCGTTGACGAATCGAAAAGCTCTAACCGGGTGTCTTAGTCATGTGACTGTTTCACGTGAATCAATTTCCGCCTTCAAGACCTCGAACACTACACTGCTCTCCAGCAGTGCGACGAGCTCCTTTGGCTTTTAAAAAATCCTAGAGATCGCCATCGCTCTTTGAACTTAATTCGCGAACAATCGGCGCAAAGATCAAAAGTTGGTTCGTCGCCGATTCAATTCATTGGATTCACGTGAAACAGGATGAAGTTGCAAGGCTGAGCCGCGAGGCTGTTTCACGTGAATCCAGGTAAGCCCACAGTTCTTCTATTGAACCTGCGTCAGCCAGACGTCTTTGCTCAAGCGGTAAAGAACATGAAGAGCTACCGGATGATCCTCAGGCAAGCTTGGGTGCAGAAAATCTCCCTCAGCGTCGCGGGTCATGCCAATCCGTTCCATGACTTTTTGAGAAGGCAGGTTGTCCGGGATCGTAAAGGCAACGATCTCGTCAAGACCAATTGTTTCAAAGCCGAATCGAAGCCACGCTCGCGCAGCTTCACTTGCATATCCGTGCCCCCAGGACGATTCCTTCAAGCGCCAACCAATTTCAACACAAGGTTCGAATGGAAGCGGTGCGGCGTAGGTTGGTCGATTCAAGCCCACCATACCCAGGAATTCACCCGTATCTTTTACCTCAATCGGTGCCATGCAGAATCCGTCGCTTCCCTGCTTCTCCCGGCATTTCGAAATCAGGAGTTCAGATCTCTCCCTCGACATAACATCAGGGAAATACCGCATAACTTCGGGATCCGCGCATAGAGCTGCAAAAGGATCCAGATCGTCATCCCGCCACGCACGTAACAATAGTCTTTCAGTTTCCAGATAGATGTCTGAGGTCATGAAACGGGTCCGAATCAAAGTCAGTGGATTCACGTGAAACAATGCTTAACAAAACGTAAAAGGCGCAGTCCCTTTGGAACCGCGCCCTTCAATAAAATTCGATCCGTTTGGGATCAAGTGTTCATGCTGTCGAAGAACTCGTCGTTGGACTTGGTTTGCTTCAATTTATCGAGCAGGAACTCAATTGCATCAACAGTGCCCATCGGATTGAGAATACGGCGAAGAACGAACGTCTTCTTCAAACGCTCATGCGGCACAAGAAGTTCTTCCTTGCGCGTTCCGGAACGCTGAATGTCGATGGACGGATAGACACGTTTGTCGGAGATCTTCCGATCAAGAATAATCTCCGAGTTACCCGTTCCCTTGAATTCTTCAAAGATGACTTCATCCATACGGCTGCCCGTGTCAATCAGCGCCGTTGCGATGATGGTCAGGGAACCTCCCTCCTCGATATTACGAGCTGCGCCGAAGAAACGCTTCGGGCGCTGCAATGCGTTCGCATCAACACCACCCGTCAGCACCTTGCCCGAAGACGGAACAACAGTGTTGTAAGCGCGGCCCAATCGCGTGATGGAATCGAGCAGGATAACAACATCCCGGCCATGCTCCGTCAGACGTTTCGCCTTCTCGATAACCATCTCCGCCACCTGCACGTGACGTGAAGCCGGTTCGTCGAATGTGGAGGAAACCACTTCGCCGTTCACCGTGCGCTGCATGTCCGTTACTTCTTCCGGACGCTCATCGATCAAAAGAACGATGAGATAGCATTCTGGATGATTGTTCGTAATCGACTTTGCAATGTTCTGCAGGAACACTGTCTTACCGGTACGCGGTGGTGCAGTGATCAGAGCGCGTTGGCCCTTGCCGAGAGGAGCCACAAGGTCAATGACCCTGGAAGAAAGATCTTTGATGGTCGGATCTTCGATTTCCATCCGGAAACGTTCATCCGGATAAAGTGGTGTCAGATTGTCAAAATGGACTTTGTGCCGTGCTTTTTCCGGATCTTCGAAGTTGATCGTGTTGACCTTCAAAAGAGCGAAATAACGTTCGCCTTCTTTCGGGCTGCGAATCTGCCCTTCGACCGTATCGCCGGTACGCAAGGAAAAGCGCCGTATTTGCGATGGCGAGACATAGATGTCGTCCGGGCCAGGAAGGTAGTTTGCGTCCGGAGATCGAAGGAAGCCAAAGCCATCCTGCAATACTTCGACGACACCTTCGCCGATAATCTCCACATCCTGTGCAGCAAGATTTTTCAGGATGGCGAACATCAGCTCCTGCTTACGCATGGTGCTGGCGTTTTCGACCTCAAGCTCTTCAGCAAATTGCAGCAGCTCTGTCGGTGTTTTTTCTTTTAGGTCTTTAAGTTTCATTTCCCGCATCGAGTTGGGGTTATTGGTGTTGTTTTGGATATTTATTTGGAAGGTCGTTCTGCGCCGGGAAGATGGGTCGGCCAGAAGATATCTGAAAGACGTTTAGATGTGTCCAGATTGTACGGCGTCTGCGGTGCGATAAAACGAACCATCGCCGTTTTGAAGTTGGCGGAAGATACGTTGTTTTCAAGTGAATCGCAAGCCCGCAAATCTGCCGGTCAAATGCACTGATGTCGCACTGCCGCAAAGCAAAACGGCGGCCCGTTTCCGAACCGCCGTTCAAAAGCAGAATTCAGCAACCCTTAAAATGGTTTCACGATCACGAGAATAACAATCCCGATCATCAAAACTGTCGGAACTTCGTTGAGAAGTCGATAGAAACGGGCTGATTTTGTATTCTCATCATTCGCGAATTTCCGCACACAGCCACCGAGGTAACCGTGCATCGCAGACATTGCGATAACGAGTGTCAGTTTCGCGTGAAACCAGCCGTCCTGCCAGGCCTGCAATTCATACGCTGCCCATAAACCGAATATCCAGGACGCGCCCATCGCAGGACCGATGATTGCTTTGTAGAGCCGGCGTTCCATGACCTTGAAGGTCTCGGACTGTACAGACCCTACCTCGGCATCAACGTGGTAGACGAACAGTCGTGGCAGATAAAGCATCCCTGCCATCCAGGCGATGATCGAGATGACATGTAGGGATTTGACCCAAAGAAAAATATCCATCAACTAGCCCTTGCGCACCAACTCGACCATCCGCGCAACATTTTCCGGATCCGCATCCGGAGTCACGCCATGTCCGAGATTGAAAATCAACGGGCCTTTGTCGAACGTAGACAAGACATGGCCAACACCGTCTTCGAGGGCCTTTCCGCCCGCCACCAACCGCATGGGGTCGAGATTTCCCTGAATTGGAACGCGCTTTTGAACGTCGAGCGCAACCTGGTCGGGAGCTGTCCAGTCGAATCCGACGGCATCGACACCTGTTCCATCGATATAAGCAATCATCCGGGCAGATGACGCTTTCGGAAAACCTATGATCTTTGCATCCGGCCGAACCGCACGCACACCTTCGACAATCTGTCTTGTTGGCTCGATCGACCACCGCTTGAAACCGGCTTCGTCCAGCACGCCCGCCCACGTATCGAATATCTGAACGGCATCTGCTCCTGCGTCGAGCTGACGGATGAGATAGCTGATGGAAGCTTCAATCAGTTGATCGATGAACCGTTGCATCAAATCAGGATCTCTATAAGCACCGACGCGGGCAGCCACCTGATCCTGAGTGGTGTGGCCTGCAACGGAATAGCAAGCAACCGTCCAGGGAGCACCGCAGAAGCCCAGCAAGGTGGTTTCCTCGGGAAGCTCTGCTCTGAGGCGAGAAACGGTCTCTATGACCGGTTTAAGGTGATCCTCGGCCTTGTCCTGCTCCAAACGATTGAGAAGATCTGATGAGAGAGGTTCAAGCACAGGACCTCTGCCCTCTTCAAACCGAACCGGATACCCGATTGCATCCGGTACGACGAAGATGTCCGAAAACAGAATGCTCGCATCAAAACCATACCGGCGTATCGGCTGGAGGGTGACCTCAGTCGCAAGATCCGGAGAGTAGCAGAAATCGAGGAAGTTTTTGGCCTTCGCTCTGACTTTCCTGTACTCGGGAAGGTAACGTCCTGCCTGTCTCATCATCCAGATGGGAGGTGGCCAGAGTTTTTCTCCTGCAAGAACCCGCATCACGGCTCTGTCCTGGGATTTCATACGCTTGGCCTTTCCCACATTTCAAATCAAATAAGATTCTTAATTTGAATCTGTTTTTTTAGTTTGTGCGTGGATTACCGGGATCATTTTCTATCCACAATCCTTACGCATGAATTTCTGTCCGGGAAAAACCAGGCCGTCTGTGCAGCTGAATCTCTCCCCAGGAGTCGATAACAGGATTACTTGCATAATTACAGTCACTTGTCGGTTTGTTTACCTTTCGTTAAGAAATTGGGCACTGGTGGACAATCTGTCGATATGTCACAGCGCCTTTGTGAATCCACTTCTATCAACAACCGTTTCGGCATCAGTTCCCGCACGATCAAGCATTGTTAATAAATCATGCTGAGCGGGCATAAACTTCATGCTAGGCACGGGGGAGCAAGAAAGACTCCCAATCGATCAACAGCCCTGGGGATGACACCGTGAATAAGTCGAGACACTACTTCCATCTGCATCTCGTGTCCGACTCCACCGGCGAAACGCTGATGACTGTAGCGCGTGCGGCTACCGTGCAATACGAAAATGTCCAGGAAATAGAACATGTCTATCCTCTGGTCCGGTCGCAGAAGCAGCTGGATCGCGTTATCAGCGAAATCGAAAAGGCCCCGGGCATCGTTCTGTACACTTTGGTGGATGAAGAGATCGCCAATCGGCTTGAACAGAAATGCCGTGAACTCGGTGCACCGTTCGTAAATATTCTCGATCCGGTTTTCGCGGTGTTTCAATCCTATCTGAATGTAACCCAGACGCATCGGATCGGAGGCCAGCACGAACTGGACGCAGAATATTTCAAGCGCATGGAGGCCATCAACTACACAATGATGCATGACGATGGGCAGATTTGGGACGATCTGGAATCTGCCGATATCGTATTGCTCGGAATTTCCCGCACCTCCAAAACTCCGACATGCATTTACCTCGCGAATAGAGGCATCAAGGCCGCCAACGTGCCGTTGGTTCCGGGAATTCCATTGCCGGACCATGTCAAAAAATTGGAAAAACCGATGATCGTGGGGCTGATCGCGTCCGCTGAACGTATTCAGCAGATTCGGCGAAATCGAGTTTTATCTTTAAATTCAGAAGGTTATAATGACACCTACGTTGATCGGAAAGAAATCTCGCAGGAAATCACTATGACGCGGCGGCTCTGCTCCGAGCAGAGTTGGCCGCTGATCGATGTCACGCGCCGGTCCGTTGAAGAGACTGCTGCTGAAATCCTGAGCCTTTTCAGGGACTTCAAGTCAGATCAGACCAATGCGCAAAATGTGTAAATTGAACAGAACACTCAAGAGGGATTGATGGGACTTGTTTTGGCAAGCGGAAGCAGGATCCGCGCACAGCTTCTGGAAAATGCCGGACTGACGATCGAAGTTGATCCGTCCGACGTCGATGAGCGGGCAGTTGAAGCGCCCCTGCTAAAAGCCGAATTTCCACCGGAAGACTTGGCAAGTGTTCTCGCAGAGGCCAAAGCGGAGAATGTCAGTGCGCGCCGTTCCGGTGATCTCGTGATTGGAGCAGATCAGATCCTGGCTTTTGAAGGTCAGCGTCGAACCAAACCCGATGATATGGAAGCGGCTCGACGCCAACTTCTGGAATTTTCCGGCAAAACTCATGAACTTCATTCAGCAGTCGTCCTGTCAAAAAACGGCGAGGCGATCTGGCGAAGAGTGTCCACGGCGCGTCTGACGATGCGCACCCTCAGCCCGGCATTTGTAGGGCATTATCTTGCGAACGCAGGCGATGCAGTTCTTTCCAGTGTCGGCGCTTATCAGCTCGAAGGGCTTGGTGTGCAATTGTTTGAGAAGATCGAAGGTGATTACTTCACCATTCTGGGCTTGCCTCTGTTGCCGCTTCTTGAGCAGTTGAGAGAATTGCAAGTTATTGAAAAATGAGTGAAAAAATCAAAAAATCGGCGGTAACGGGACATCCTGTAGCCCACTCTCGATCTCCCCTAGTTCATGGATACTGGCTGAAGAAGCACGGGCTTTCCGGTTCTTATGACCGGATCGATGTCGCTCCGGAATCCGCGGAAGCGTTCTTCGGTGACTTTGCCGCCTCCGGTCTGGTTGGAGCAAATGTAACAGTGCCGCACAAGGAAGTCGCAGCCAGTGCTTGCGACTGGTTGGATGAAGCGGCTCAAACGATGGGAGCTGCAAACACATTGTGGCTCGATGCGAACGGGCGTCTTTGCGGATCCAACACCGATGGGCTGGGATTCTTGGGAAATCTGGACCAATTGGCACCTGAATGGGACGTTTCACGTGAATCGGCTGTTGTTTTGGGAGCTGGCGGAGCTGCCAGAGCCATAGTCTGGGCTCTTTTGTCTCGAAATTTCACACATGTGCATATCGTCAACAGAACACTGGAAAAAGCCAGGACAATTGCCGGTGAGTTTGGTTCCAAAACAATCGCCCATGATTGGAATAGCCTGGGGAAATTGCTTGGAAAAGCAGATGTTCTTGTTAACACAACGTCATTGGGAATGACAGGTAAGCCAGTGCTTGAAATCGACCTGACCCCATTGCCAAAGTCGGCGCTTGTCACCGACATTGTTTATGTCCCGTTGAAAACCGACCTCCTGAAAAGAGCTGCGGAGCGCGGCAACCCAACCGTCGACGGACTGGGCATGCTGTTGCATCAGGCCGTCCCGGGCTTTGAACGTTGGTTCGGGGTGCGGCCGGAAGTCGACGACGCTCTGCGGACCATCGTTCTAGAAGACCTCGGAGTGAACGGGTGATCAGGATCGGACTGACCGGCTCCATCGGTATGGGAAAATCAACGACTGCGAATATGTTCGCAGCTTCCGGCGTTCCGGTTCATGATGCCGACGCAACTGTTCATGCGCTTTATGCAGGCCGGGCTGCTCCGCTCATCGAAGCTGCGTTTCCAGGAACGGTTTCTGGGGGTCAGGTCGACCGGAAGCGACTATCGCCGCACGTTCTTGGCAGACCGGAGGCCATGAAACGCCTCGAAGCGATCGTGCATCCGCTTGTTCGCGAAGAAGAAGAGGCCTTTCTCGCAGCGGCTCGCCGGGCTCGACAACGCATCGTCATGATGGACATTCCCCTCCTTTTTGAAACGGGAGGCCAGGACCGCGTGGATATGGCTGTTGTTGTAACCGCAAGTCCGGAAGTTCAAAAACAACGAGTTCTGGCCCGGCCTGACATGACCGAAGACAGGTTTAGGACAATTCTCGAACGTCAAATGCCCGATGTCGATAAACGCAGACGGGCACATTTCCTGATTGATACCGGGTTGGGCATGGAGCCAGCCCGTCGGCAGGTCAGAGCAATTTTAAGGGCATTGGCGGCGTGCCAGTAAGCCGGGTCAATACAATCCCAAAACTCGAGCGCAGAACACAGTTTCAGAACCAAGGGTCTTATAGCAACTCGCTGACCCTACTGAATTTTTCCAGTTTTCCCGAATCTGGGTGGCCGGGACATTGTTCAGTTTTACTGCGTCCTGCTGAAGACGTAGAACCGTGACCATCCCGTCGTCCCAGGCGAAGATGAAGGTGGACGCTCCTTCGCCGGGTGTATAGTTCAAATCGCATTCGCCCGCTTTCTGTTGCTGTTTGTCGATCAAGATGCAATCTGGGCCCTTGTCGGTTTGCCAACCACCCGCAAGCACACTCGAACAGAAAACGCTAGACACCATAAAACCAGCAATGGAGCGGCTAATCGCCATTTTGATTTCCTTTCGGTCGCTACTTTCTGCGCGAATTCTGACCGGGGATTGTTCCAGAGATTGAACACCGTGGAAAACACGACCTTCGCCTTGCCTCCGGAACGTCAACCTGCACAGTGAATCGAAGAGGCAAAGGCTAAAAAAATGCGTGAAATATCCTTCGATACGGAAACGACGGGCCTTAATCCCCGCGGCGGCGACCGTCTGGTGGAAATTGGCGGGGTTGAACTTATCAACCACATCCCGACAGGAAATTCCTACCACGTTTACATCAACCCTGAACGGGACATGCCGGAAGAGGCCTTTCGAGTTCATGGCCTGTCCGAGGAATTTCTTTCAGATAAGCCCTTGTTCAAGCAGGTTGCTGACGAGTTTCTGGAATTTGTCGGTGATGCGACGCTGGTCATTCACAACGCAGCCTTTGATATGGGTTTCATCAATCATGAGCTGGCACAGGTCGGCAGAAAATCTATTCCAAATACGCAGGTGATCGATACGCTTGAAATCGCGAGGCGCAAGCATCCGTCGGGACCGAATTCTCTTGATGCGCTCTGCTCCCGTTATGGTATCGACAACTCGAAACGCGTGAAGCACGGTGCGTTGCTCGATGCGGAAATTCTCGCTGAAGTCTATCTCGAGTTGATTGGTGGGCGTCAGACGGCCCTCGGCCTGATGCCGGAGGAAGAGACAACCGCTTCAAGTGGAACTTCGCTTGAGATTGGTGAACTTGGAAGCTTCAACGCCAGACCCAGGCCGGCGCCGCTCGGTTCCTTCCTGGGCGACAGCGAACACCAAGCCCACAAGAATTTCGTCCAGGGTATGGGTGACGATGCAATCTGGCGGAAGTACAGCAGCTAGTCCAACTCTGCGGCAACGGGTCTTCTCGGCCGAAATCCGTTTCCAGAGACGCCGGCGAATTGAGTTTAAAAGAGAGCTTCTAAATCAAGATCCCAGCAGCCATCGTGCCGTATCGAAATGCTTGTAGGCTTGGTCACTACTGAAAGCCCATGCCATTGTCTGGCCGATGGTCCAACAACGCGCACGCTCGCGATCCAGACCGAGATCCGCAGATAACCGGTCCAGACGATAAAGCGCTGCCCTTTTGGTGTGGCCAAACTCGGAGCTTCGCACGATCGGGCTAAGGCAAAACGCCGGGTCACCGCTTAAGGGTTTTGGATCGATTGCCAGCCAGGCGTCTCGGTCAGCTGAAAGAATGTTGTGTCCGTGCAGGTCCTGATGAAGCAGAACCTTTTCGGTTTGATCCTGAGCGAGTGATTTTAGAGCTTCGACTGCGGCATCGACGAGGCGCTGTTCACAGGGTTTTCCAGCCCTGATCCAGTCAGGATGCATCGTCGTGGCCCAGATTTCAGCTTCGCTGGCAAGCGACGAAAAAGGTGTATTTGCCGGAACAAGGAGCTTTTGAAGTAATCCAGTCAGCACCTCCATCTGGTCGATGCCGGACGCTTCGGCAAGAAGGTCGCCTGGTCGGCACCGCTCCAACAACAAAGCACCGAGCTCTGCGTCATGCGCCAGCAGCTTCACCGCTCCATTGCCGTTCCAAAGCTTCAGCGCATCGGCTTCATGGCGGGACTCCCGGTCGATGAATGCGATTTTCAGAACAGCATCTACGCCGTCCTTTTTCGCGGGCAACACGTAGGAAACGTTGCCCCCGGAAAATGGCGGCCCAGACAGATCCAGATTGAAACTGCTTTGTGCTGCCTCCAAAAGATCGGAAAGCGAACGCAGCCAATCACGACCGTCTTCGCGTCGGTTCAACCAAAGAAGCGATTTGGGGATCTGAAACTCAGGCCCTGATAGCGGCAAAATCCAGCCTTTGCTAACGGCTCAAAGCATGGAGGGCAGAACCCGGTCCGGCGGTCGATGCCCATCCATGAAGGTCTTGATGTTGATGATGACCTTTTCACCCATCTCAATCCGGCCTTCAATGGTCGCTGAGCCCATATGGGGCAATAGGACCACGTTTTCGAGTTTGACCAGTTTTGGATTGACGGCGGGTTCGTGCTCGAACACATCCAGGCCGGCTCCTGCAAGTTCGCCCGCCTCCAGCAACCGGATAAGAGCGTTTTCGTCGATGACTTCGCCCCGTGCGGTGTTGACGACATAAGCATCGTTTTTCAGCAGTTTCAGACGACGCGCCGACAGAAGGTGGAATGTGCCCGGCGTGTGCGGACAGTGGATGGAAACCACGTCCATGCGTGCCAACATCTGGTCCAGGCTCTCCCAGTAGGTAGCCTCCAACTCTTCCTCGATGTCTTCGGCAACGCGGCGGCGGTTGTGATAATGGATGGACATCCCGAATGCCTTGGCGCGGCGCGCAACAGCCTGACCGATACGACCCATGCCGATAATTCCGAGCCGTTTGCCCCAGATCCTGTGTCCGAGCATCCATGTTGGTGACCAACCGGCCCAGTCGCTGCCTTCGATCGCCTTGATGCCTGTGGCAAGACGACGCGGCACCGACAAAATCAGCGCCATGGTCATGTCAGCGGTGTCTTCCGTCAGAACACCCGGCGTGTTGGTAACATTGATGCCGCGATTGTTTGCGGTGACGACGTCGATATTGTCGACACCGTTGCCGAAGTTGGCGATCAGTTTCAGGTTCTCGCCTGCCTGCGACAAAACCGACGAATCGATTCGGTCCGTCACCGTCGGAACAAGAACATCCGCAGTTCTGACGGCTTCCACGAGCTCTGCCTGACTAAAAGGCCTGTCATTTTCGTTAAGTCGGGTTTCAAACAGCTCCCGCATCCGCGTTTCAACGACGTCCGGGAGCTTCCGGGTCACAACAACGACAGGCTTCTTTTTCGCCATACCAACTGCCTTTCGCGCTTCGTTGAGGCTTTGTTAACCACAACGGTTTCACCTTGACGCTGCGCTGTGCGCACGCGGAGGAGACCACTCCCTTTTCCATACCAGATGGTCCGGCAGAAACAAGGGATCGGTTTCAATCGACATGTATTGCCCAAGGGCCAAATCTGACCCGCTGGTTTTCGCATGCGAATTTCGGTACAGATTTGCCTCAAAGCAATGATCTAAAACAATTGGACAACCGGACGATATGGCTCGTTTGACTAAAGGTACCCGCCTCCTTGTGTGCTTGATGATCCTTTTTACCGGGTTGTCGGTCGCGACCGTGCCCGCAAAGGCCCAGGACACGAGCAACGGGGCGACGGGATTGCCGCTTCCACGCTTTGTAAGCTTGAAGTCAGACAGGGTGAATGTACGGCTTGGCCCGTCGCGTGAACACGCTGTTGCCTGGACCTTTGTGCAATCGGGCTTGCCCGTCGAGATCATTCAGGAATTTGAGAACTGGCGCCGGATCCGTGATTGGGAAGGCAAGCAGGGCTGGGTGTTCAAGTCTTTGCTTTCCGGCCGTCGTACGGCCCTGGTTACTCCTTGGGAGAAAAATGACCGTACACCGCTTCGCAACCGGTCGCGATCGGATGCCGTGATTGTCGCCGAGCTCGAGCCCTTTGTGCTGACATCCGTTGACCAGTGTGCTGGCGGCTGGTGCAAGGTGAATGGCACGAACTATGAAGGCTGGCTCGACCAGACCCGGCTGTTTGGTGTCTATCCGGACGAGCTGATCGAGGATTGATCGCTCCGGCATGTGTTGAGCAATCGAGCCGAAAACGTCATAGACCAAATAAAAAAGGCGGCCATTCGGCCGCCTTTTCGTTTGATGTCAGCGAAACTCAGTCGGTCTTGGTTTCTTGAGCTTTCAATTCGTCAAGACGCGGCATGGACATGATGTTGTAGCCGCTGTCGACAAAATGAACTTCACCGGTCACACCGCCGGAAAGGTCCGACAGCAAATAGAGTCCAGTCCCGCCGATCTCATCCAGAGAAACTGTCCGGCACAAGGGCGAGTTACGTTTCTGGAAATTGAACATCAAACGGGCATCGGACACGCCGGAGCCGGCCAGTGTCCGGACCGGTCCGGCCGAAATGGCGTTTACGCGAATGTTCTGTTCACCATAGTCGACCGCCAGATAGCGCACCGAAGATTCCAGAGCAGCTTTGGCAACGCCCATGACGTTGTAGTTCGGCATGACCTTGGTCGACCCGCCATAGGTCAGGGTGATCATGGATCCCCCGTCTGTCATGAGGGCGGCCGCGCGTTTGGCGATTTCCGTAAAAGAGAAGCAGGAAATCAACATCGTGCGGGTAAAATTGTCCCGCGTCGTATCGGCGTATTTTCCGCGCAACTCCGCCTTGTCGGAAAAGGCAATGGCATGGACCAGAAAATCGATGCTGCCCCATTCTTCCTTCAAGGTGTTGAAGACGGAATCGACGGAATCGATATCTTCAACGTCGCAAGGCAGCAAAATGTTGGAGCCGACCGATTCAGCAAGCGGCTTCGTCCGTCTCCCGAACGCCTCGCCTTGATAGGTAAAGGCAAGTTCCGCGCCGTGATCGGCGAGTGCTTTGGCGATCCCCCAGGCAATTGAGTGATCGTTGGCAACGCCCATCACAAGGCCGCGCTTGCCCTTCATCAATTCAGACATTCAATTCTCCTCAGCCGTGATAGCGCGAC
The DNA here is from genome assembly GCF_026191725.2 of Roseibium porphyridii. Lineage (NCBI taxonomy): Bacteria > Pseudomonadati > Pseudomonadota > Alphaproteobacteria > Hyphomicrobiales > Stappiaceae > Roseibium > Roseibium porphyridii. The sequence continues at coordinate 423,931 of NZ_CP120863.1, read as the reverse complement.
AGGGCAAGCGACGCGTTGGTTCCGCCGAAACCGAAGCTGTTGGAAAGCACGGTATCAAGGCCGGCATTGTCGACCCGTTCGGTGACAATTTCTTCGGGTTTAAGGGCAGGGTCGAGTTCTGCGATGTTCGCGGATGCGGTCATGAAATCATTCTGCAACATGAGCAGGCAGTAGATAGCCTCCTGCACTCCAGTTGCACCAAGGCTGTGACCCGTCAAAGACTTTGTGGACGATGCCGGTGGCTGGTTTTCACCGAAGACCCGGCGAATTGCTTCGATCTCTCCCACATCACCGACCGGCGTCGATGTGCCGTGCGTGTTGACGTAGTCCACCTTACGGTCGCCGAGGGTTTCAATGGCAAGGCGCATGCAGCGCTCACCGCCCTCACCGGACGGTGCCACCATGTCGTAGCCATCGGAGTTGGCCGCATATCCGGTGACTTCCGCGTAGATTTTTGCACCGCGGGCTTTGGCGTGCTCGAGCTCTTCAAGCACCACGACGCCGCCGCCGCCGGCAATAACAAAACCGTCGCGAGTCGCGTCGTAGGCCCGTGCCGCTGTTTGCGGAGTGTCGTTGTATTTCGAAGACATGGCGCCCATGGCGTCGAACAGACAGGAAAGGGTCCAGTCGAGTTCTTCACCGCCACCGGCAAACATCACATCCTGTTTGCCGAACTGGATCTGTTCAGTGGCCGCACCGATGCAATGTGCGGAGGTCGAACAGGCCGAGGTGATGGAATAGTTGATGCCCTTGATCTTGAAAGGCGTTGCCAGGCAGGCTGAGTTCGTGGAACTCATGCCACGGGTCACCATGAAAGGCCCCATGCGTTTGGGCGCACCTTTTTCAAGCACGATCTGATGAGCCTGAAAGAGGTTCTTGGTGGATGGGCCGCCGGAACCCATGATCAGGCCTGTGCGGGTATTGGAAACGTCTTTTTCCTCAAGTCCGCTGTCCGCAATCGCCTGTTCCATGGAAATGTAGTTATAGGCCGCACCGTCGCCCATGAAACGAAGCTGACGCTTGTCGATGAGGGACGGAATATCGACATCGGGCATGCCATGAACCTGACTCCGGAAGCCATGCTCTGCATAATCCGGAGCAAAACTGATACCGGATTTGCCCTCCCGCAGACTTGCCAGCACTTCTTGTGCGTTCGATCCGATGGATGACACGATACCGATGCCGGTGACGACAACGCGTCTCATTGCGGTCTCCTACTTTCCTTTGGCACTGCCGGTACTAAGTCGATTGAGCCCGGGTCTTCTGCCTATACATAATGCGGAAACCGGCGCTCCCAACAACAAAGAAGCACCGGCTACAAATGAAGTCCATGTGGACTGACGTCAGGTCTTGGCCAGACCCACACGCAGATCGGTCGCCTTGTAGATCTGTTGCCCGTCGGCCTTGAGCCAACCATCGGCAATACCAAGAACCAGACGGCCTTTCATGATGCGCTTGAAATCGATCCCGTATTCGACCAGCTTCACGTCCGGTGTGACCATACCTTTGAATTTGATTTCGCCGGTAGAAAGCGCCATGCCCTTGCCTTCCAGGCCGAGCCAGCCGAGGCAGAATCCGGTCAGCTGCCAGAGGGCGTCAAGGCCGAGGCAGCCTGGCATCACCGGGTTGCCCTGAAAATGACAGGGAAAGAACCACAGGTCAGGCTTGATATCGAACTCGGCGCGGGCAAAACCCTTGTCGAACTCGCCGCCGGTTTCGGAAATTTCCGTGATCCGGTCAAACATCAGCATTGGCGGAAGAGGTAGTTGGGCATTGCCCGGGCCAAACAGCTCGCCGCGGCCGCAGGCGAGAAGAGCTTCATAGTCGTAGCTGGAGCGGCGCTCGGTCATTCAAGATCCGTCTTTTTGTTTCCTGCCCCGGGCTCCCTGAGGCGGGATTGAGTCATTTTTCGTGTATTTGAGGCGCCTTCCTAACACAGGGGAACCATGACTGAAAGATGTCAGTTGAGCCAAATGACTTTGTTTTTTCTAGCTGGTTGTCATGATTTCGTGCTGTCACAAACAGATAAATAGATCTCGGAATAAGATGCTTTGGCGTTTAAAACTTGCATATTAGGTACAAGAAATGGCAGATATAGGCCAATGCTGAGGGAAACGGCTGTTGGTATCTCACGGAAAGACTACCAAATTGTCGTTTGAAAACAAAGTTTTAGACTTGGACCGGATGGGAATGACGACACATATCGCAAGCGTATCTGCCGGTAAAAATGTCACCGACATGCTGCGAAGTGCCGGATTGCGGCCAACGCGTCAACGTGTCTCCCTCGCGGAACTTCTCTATTCCCGTGGAGACAGGCACATTTCTGCAGAGTTGCTTCATGAAGAAGCCGTCGCGGCAGATGTGCCGGTGTCACTGGCGACGGTTTACAACACGCTGCACCAGTTCACCGAAGCCGGACTTTTGCGCGAAGTCGCGATCGACGGCAACAAGACATATTTCGACACCAACACCTCCGACCATCATCACTTCTTCATCGAAGGCGAAAACCGGGTGATCGATATTCCAGGTGAAGGCGTCGGTATCGACAAGCTTCCCATCGCCCCGGAAGGCATGGAAGTTGTGCGCGTCGAAGTCGTGGTGCGCGTGCGCGAAAAACGCTGACTACGACATGTTGGTCTATGTGCTACCAAGTTCACAGACAAAATAGTCGGACGTTTCGCCTATTTCATTCAATAAGCGTTGGCCCTGGCCTTTGAAGCCGATCTTTTTCAAAAGGTCGGAAGATCTTCTGTTGTCTGGAGCCGTGATCGCACAGAGCGTCTCGATCTTCAGCTTCTGGCATGAGTGTTCAAGAACGGCCTGTGCTGCTTCACGTGCAATGCCTTGCCCTCTGAATTCCTCCAGAAAGGCATATCCGAGATCTGGATATTCCAGTTCGTCCCGCACGACCAATCCACAGACGCCAGCCGGTTGGCCGGTTTCTTTCACCTCGACGACCCACAGCCCCACATTGAATTGAGCAAATCGAGCCAGGGGCTTGTCCTGTATGTATGCCCTGGCTTCTTCTTCAGAAGTGATACCGTTATCAGCTATGAAACGGATGTAGTCAGGATCCTTCATCAGTTTCAGATAGAAGGCCGCATCATCCAACGACGGCAATCTGAAATTCAGCCGGTCGCATTCGGGCAGGGAACCAGCGGGAAATTTCAAGAGTTGTTATCCTTCTCGGCCAGCGCGCGGGTGCGCACGGCAATTTCCGGTATGGAATCGAACACTTCCCTTTCCGGGCTCTTGCACAAGTCGTAGATGACGCATCGCCGACATTCGGGTTTGCGAGCCTTGCAGATATATCGACCATGCAGAATTAGCCAATGATGAGCATGAAGCGCGAATTCCTGCGGTACCGCCCTTTCCATAGCCTTTTCGACATCAAGTGGTGTCTTGCCGGGTGCCAGTCCAATCCGGTTGCCCAAGCGAAATAGATGCGTATCGACCGCAATGGTCGGGTGCCCAAAGAAGATGTTCAGAACGACGTTCGCAGTCTTTCGGCCAACGCCTGGAAGCAACTCCAGAGCTTCGCGATCTTCAGGAACGTCGCCGCCATGATCGCGGATCAATTGCTCAGACAGGAGTATGACGTTTTTCGCCTTGTTCTTGTAAAGACCGATTGTCCGGATCTCTTCGCGAACCTTGTCTTCTCCAAGCGCCACCATCTTTTCGGGCGTATCGGCAATTTGAAACAGGTTTCTGGTTGCACGATTGACGCCGACATCCGTTGCTTGCGCGGAAAGCACGACGGCAACGAGCAACGTATAGGCATTGACGTAATCCAGTTCCCCTTGAGGTTCGGGATTGTCGGTATGGAACCGTTTGAAGATCGCGAAGGTCTCCGCTTTGGTATAGCGAGAGCGCTTCAAGACCTTGCCCGGGTTGTCGACCGATGGCGACTTTTTGCTCTGCTTCGCCATCTTGGCTGCCTTGCTGCCGCTTTTTCGGGCGCTTGAACTCTTTGCTTGCGTCATAACCTCTCTATAATCTCGCTCTATGAGCAAGAACAATCCGAAAACCGACGGCAACGCGGATTTTGAGGAGATGGATCGGCCGTTTTTCACTGCCGTGCTCACCCCTCATCGGTCACTCGGTCCAAAAGGGTTCATGATCCTTATGGTCGTTTTTGGCCTTGTCTGCTTTGTTGCGGGTGTTTTGTTCTGGCGGATAGGTGCTTGGCCTGTCTTCGGGTTTTTCGGTCTGGATATTGCCATTCTCTGGTTTGCGTTCCGTATGAATTACCGCTCGGCGCGTGCTTTTGAAGAGGTCGTCGTTTCGCGCAACGAAATTGCGATCCGTAAAGTTGGTCCGGGCAACCGCTACCAGGAATATCGTTTCAATCCGTTCTGGGTGCGGCTGAGCGTTGACAGGATTGAAGACGAGGGTGTCGTAAAAATTCAGCTGAACAGCCGCGGCGAGACTGTTGATCTCGGAAACTTTCTCAACCCGGATGACCGAACCAGTTTTGCCGGTGCCATGGCCAATGCGTTGACCGTCGCCAAATCAGGCGGCGTCTGAAAGAGGGGTTCAAATGCGCTCTTCAACGGGTGTCGGCTGAACCTTGAGCGTTGCAATCAGCACCAATAGTGCGAGCAGAGCGCTTCCTGCAGCAACATAGAGCACGGTCTTGAAATCACCTGCACTGGCGATGAAACCCATGGAAACGCTGCCTATCATGCCGCCAAGAAACAGGCTGTTCATATAGACAGCTGTCGCGCGGCCCGGCCGATCCGGTGCGAAACTCTGGACGAAGGTGATCGAAATACCGGCAAACAAGCCGTAATACGTGCCTTCAAGAATTGAAACTACGATCACGTGCCAAATCTCCGTGACCTGTGCGAACAGGACCATGCTGGTTGCCGCAAGGCAGGCAGCCAGAAGCAGAACCTGTCTGGTGCCGATCCGCTCTGCCACATGTACCGAGCCGAAGATGACAAAGATCTCGACCACACATTTGATCGACAAGGAAAGGCCAGGGGTCGCACCTGGAAGACCGGTTTCCTGAACAAAAAACAATGGCATGGCCGAGACGAAAAGTGAGTTGGTGATGACAAATCCGAGACAGATCAGCCCGGCGACCAACAGTTTCCAGTTGATTGGATCGTTCTGGCCTTCAGATTTCGGTTTTCGCTTCGACCTAAAGGACCTTGGCACCACGGTCGCCCAAAGCAACAGATAGAAAAGGGACACGACAAACGCCGCCATAAATGCGGACGAAAACCCGAATTGGGAGACAAGCGTGAAGGAAACGGCTGGGCCAATCATCCATGCGAGCGAAACCGTCATGCGAAGCCACGAGTTGATGCGCGTGATGTCGAGACCCTGGCGTTCTGAATAGACGCGGCAAAACGTGAAGATGGTGCCACCACCCATGTTGGTCAGGCTCATGAGCGGTGCGATGAGCAGGATCAGCATCAAGAGGCTGGTGACCTGCGTTAGGAAGGCTGTCACAAGTACAAAGGCGCAAACGGAAATCAGTAACAACCGTTTAACCCGATAGCCCTGGTCGAGCCGTTCCCCAGCCCAACGATTGGCGACAAGCGTCATGGGCATGAGCAAGCCGGTGTAGAGCCCAACTTGCCAGGGTTCGGATCCGAGCCCCTCGACAATGAAGAAACTCATCAAGGGAATGAGAGATGAGACACCAAGGCTGTTGGTGAACTGCAGCAGTAGTATCAGCACCACCTGACGGGGTAGCTGCGGAAATGAAATCATGAAATTGGGCCGGACGAACGGTATTCTTGCGAAGGTTGTACAGATTAGTTCAGTTCGCTTTAGCCGTCACCTTTTTCCGTTCGGGGCTGTCAATCCGTGCCTTTGTGCGCCCGCAAGGCTTTCAGTCGGTATAGGGCTTCAAGGGCTTCACGGGGGGTCATGTCGTCCGGATCGATTTCCTGCAAGGCATCGTCAAGCGGATCTTCTTCTGCAAAGCCTCCGGCAACGGTTGGCGCAGGCGTCGTAATACTGGCAAAGAGCGGCAATTCGTCAATCAGGCTTTCGGCAGGTGACCGCCTGTCCTGCTCTTCCAGTTGGCTGAGCACTTGCCTGGATCGCTCGACCACTTTCCCCGGCAATCCCGCAAGTTTTGCAACCTGAATCCCGTAGGACCTGTCAGCTGCTCCGGGCACAATTTCGTGCAGGAATATGACATCGCCCTTCCATTCCTTCACCGAGACCGTTGAGTTGGACAGACGTTCGAGCTTTGCCGACAGCGCCGTCAACTCGTGATAATGGGTCGCAAAAAGGGCGCGCGACTTGTTGACCTCGTGAAGGTGCTCGATTGTCGCCCAGGCAATTGACAGTCCGTCGAACGTTGCTGTGCCGCGCCCGATTTCGTCCAGTATGACCAGCGAGCGGTCACCGGCCTGATTGAGAATGGCTGCGGTTTCAACCATTTCCACCATGAAGGTCGATCTGCCTCTGGCAAGATCATCGGCGGCCCCAACCCTTGAAAACAAACGGTCGACGACACCGATATGTGCGGCGGTTGCCGGTACAAAGGCACCCATTTGAGCAAGAACGGCGATCAGCGCATTTTGGCGCAAATATGTCGACTTACCAGCCATGTTCGGACCAGTGATCAGCCATATGTGGCCGATATCTTCGTCCTGATCAGGCCCTAGATTGGAATCGTTGGCGACAAAACTGTCTCCAGCGGACTTTTTAAGGGCCAGCTCAACGACCGGATGTCGGCCGCCCTTGATGTCAAAGGCACGGCTCTCATCGACCGATGGGCGAACGTAGTTTTCTTCCTGGGCAAGTTTTGCAAGCGCTGCGGTGACATCCAGTATGCCGAGGCCGTGCGCAGCCGCCTTGATCGTGTCACCCGCATTGATAATTGCAGCCGTCAACCGCTCGAAAATATCCAGCTCGATGGCAAGTGAACGCTCGCCGGCACTGGCAATCTTGGATTCCAGATCCGCCAACTCGGTGGTCGTGAAGCGCATTGCACCTGCCATGGTTTGGCGGTGAATGAAACGGCCAGGGTCTGCCGTCAGCTGTTCTGTTTGCGCGGTAGGTGCCTCGATGAACCAGCCAAGCACGTTGTTGTGTTTGATCTTGAGGGACCGGAGACCGAGTTCTTCTGAGTAATCGGCCTGCAGCTTTGCAATCACCTTGCGGCTTTCGTCGCGCAATGACCTTAATTCGTCAAGGTCGGCATTGTATCCGGTCGCGATAAAGCTGCCGTCCCGCTTTAACAAGGGCGGATCTTCCTTGATCGCACGAACCAACTCGGCACCAAGCTCATGTGGCGCCTGTTCCAGACTAGCGCGAGCGGCGGCGACCTCGGCCGGAATGTCGTCGGTTGAATGCCCGGTCTGGTCCAGAACGGCACGTGCTGATGCCAAGCCCTGTGCCACTGACAGAATATCGCGGGGACCGCCACGGTTGAGCGCAATGCGTGAGAGCGCTCTGGCCATATCCGGTGCGCCTTTTAATGTCTGGCGCAGTCCTTCTCGCATAATTTCATTTTCGAGAAAGTGCTCGACCGCGTCGTGGCGTTGTTGGATCGCTGAGACGTTGACCAGCGGACCTGCCAGGCGGCTGGCAAGCAGGCGGGAGCCGCTGCCTGTAACGGTCCGGTCGATGGTGGCAAGCAAAGAGCCCTGTTTTTCGCCTGAAAGCGTGCGCGACAGTTCAAGATTGGCGCGTGTTGCCGGGTCGATCAGCATGCGGCCAGCGCCTGCTTCGCGCATTGGCGGGTCCAGCGGTGGCCGTTCACCCAATTGGGTTTTTTCAATATAGGACAGAATCCCGGCAGCAGCCGACAGTTCGGCACGGCTGAATGTGCCAAATCCATCGAGCGTCTTGACCCCGAAATAATGCGCCAGGCGATCCACAGCGGTCGAACTATCGAAAAAAGCGCGCGGCACAGGTGACAGCGCGCCGCCTGCCTGTTCGGCAAGAAGCCGCAACTCGCTTTCTTGCAGCAGGTTGTCTGCCAGGATCAGTTCGCGTGGCGAAACTTGCGCCAGATCGGCTGCAAGACGTTGCTGATCTGTCTCCGAAACTTGAAAGGAACCGGTCGACATGTCGATCCACGCAAGGCCGTAAACCGCGGTGCCGTCCAGTGATCCTCCCTTCAGCCGGGTCAGGGCCATCAGGAAATTGTTCGAACCTGCATCAAGAAGCCGTTCCTCGGTCAACGTTCCCGGGGTAACAAGCCGAACCACGTCCCGTCGGACAACGGATTTCGATCCTCGTTTCTTGGCTTCGGCGGGGTCCTCTGTCTGTTCGCATACGGAGACGCGGAAACCCTTGGCGATCAGCTTCTGCAGGTAGTCGTCGGCGGCATGTACGGGCACACCGCACATGGGAATGTCGTCACCTTGGTGCTTGCCACGTTTGGTCAGTGTGATGCTCAAGGCGGCCGACGCAATTTCGGCGTCTTCGAAAAAAAGCTCGTAGAAATCACCCATCCGGTAGAACAGCAGGCTATCCGGATTGGCGGCCTTGATCTCCAGGAACTGGGCCATCATTGGCGTGACTTTGCCATCGGCCTGAACCGGTTTTTGTACGCTCATCCCACTCATGTCCGATACCTAGCAAACCTCGCCTCCCATTCCACCAAGGGCGTAAGGCATCTTGGCTTGAGGCTTCATTTTCCAGGGGATAAGGTCGAAGACCCGCCCAAGGGTCAGTTTCGACCCGCAAACGCGTGCCCGCGCATCACGGAGAGGAACCGCCCGCGTCATGTCCGCTGAAAAAAAGTCGTCGAAAACAAACATCAGCTTCACTGATCAGGAAGCGCTGCAATTCCATCAGGAAGGTAGGCCCGGAAAACTGGAAATCACGCCGACCAAGCCCATGGCAACTCAGCGTGACCTTTCCCTGGCCTATTCCCCTGGCGTGGCCGTGCCGGTGCTCGCCATCGCGGAAGACCCGAGCCGCGCCTATGACTACACCACCAAGGGCAATCTGGTCGCAGTCATCTCAAATGGTTCGGCGATCTTGGGACTTGGCAATCTGGGCGCGTTGGCGTCAAAGCCCGTGATGGAGGGCAAATCCGTTCTCTTCAAGCGCTTTGCAGATGTCGATTCCATCGACCTCGAAGTGGAAACGGGCGAAGTGGAGGAGTTCATCAACTCGGTCCGCTACCTCGGTCCGTCCTTTGGTGGCATCAACCTTGAGGACATCAAGGCGCCGGACTGCTTCATCATCGAACAGCGGCTTCGAGAACTGATGGATATACCGGTATTCCATGACGATCAGCATGGAACGGCGATCATTGCCGCCGCCGGCCTCATCAATGCTCTACATCTGACCGGCCGGGACATGAAAAACACCAAGGTGGTCTGCAACGGCGCCGGCGCCGCAGGCATTGCCTGCATCGAGCTGGTCAAGGCCATGGGCATTCCGCATGAAAATGTGACCCTGTGCGATACAAAGGGCGTCATTTACAAAGGCCGTGCCGAGGGCATGAACCAATGGAAATCGGCACATGCCATCGAGACGGATGCCCGGTCGCTGTACGACGCGCTAAAAGGTGCTGACGTTTTCTTCGGTGTTTCCGTTAAAGGGGCTCTGACCCCGGATATGCTCAGGGTTATGGCACCCAACCCGGTCATCTTCGCCATGGCCAACCCGGACCCGGAAATCACACCGGAAGAAGCTGCGGCTGTCAGGGACGACGCCATCGTTGCAACGGGTCGCTCCGACTATCCGAACCAGGTCAACAACGTGCTCGGGTTTCCTTATATTTTCAGAGGTGCGCTCGATGTTCAGGCAACGACTATCAACGATGAGATGAAGGTTGCCTGCGCCCATGCGTTGGCGGATCTTGCTCGCGAAGAGGTGCCGGACGAAGTCGCGGCGGCATATCGTGGCAATCGCCCGAAATTTGGACCTGAATACATCATCCCCGTTCCCTTCGATCCACGTCTCATTCACGCAATTCCGCCCGCTGTGGCGCAGGCAGCTATGGATTCAGGTGTCGCCAGACGCCCGATTGTCGATATGGAGGCCTACAAGCACCAGCTTTCTGCCCGCCGCGATCCTGTTGCCGGAACGTTGCAACGCATCTTCTCGAAGGTTCGCCAGCAGCCGAAACGTGTTGTATTTGCTGAAGGCGAAGAGGAGCCGGTGATCCGTGCTGCCGCCAGTTTCGTGTCGCAGGGTCTTGGAGAAGCGATCCTTATCGGTCGCGAAGACGAGATTAAAAATGTGGCAGATCAAGCAGGGATCGACCTCAACAAATCGGGTGTTTCGATCCAGAACGCGCGGCTTTCCGACCGGAATGCGGATTATGCCCAGTATCTTTACGGTCGCTTGCAGCGCAAAGGATATCTGTTGCGCGACTGTCAGCGCATGGTCAACAACGACCGCAACTACTGGGGAGCGATCATGGTGGCGCGGGGTGATGCTGACGCCATGGTAACCGGCCTCACCCGGAATTATTCCGTTGCTCTCGACACGGTGAAGGCAACAATCGATCCGAAGCCGGGTCACCGGGTGATCGGTGTGACGCTTGCACTGGTTCGGGGTCGGACGGTCCTGATCGCAGATACGGCAGTGATCGATATGCCAAATTCAGAAGAATTGGCCGATATCGCGGAAGAAGCGGCGCATGTTGCTCGTAAGCTCGGATATGAACCAAAAGTGGCTATGCTCGCTTACTCGACCTTCGGCCATCCGCGTGGAGAACGCTCTGAAAAAGTCATCGAGGCCGTGAAGATACTCGATCGCCGCCGCGTTGATTTTGAATATGACGGCGATATGGCTGCCGACGTCGCGCTCAACATGGAACGCATGGCAGCCTATCCATTCTGTCGCCTGTCCGGCCCGGCCAACGTGCTGGTCATGCCGGCGTTCCACTCCGCATCGATTTCAACAAAGATGCTTCAGGAGCTGGGCGGTGCCACGGTGATCGGTCCGCTTCTGGTTGGTTTCGACAAGCCAATCCAGATCCTGCCGATTGGCGCGAAAGACAGCGACATCGTCAATATGGCTGCGATCGCGGCGTTCAACGTCACCTGATAGCTTAAGGTCTTGCCTGTTCGGGTCGGAGTTCCTCCGGCTCGAACCAGGGCTCATTCTCAAGCGCTTTCACAAGATCACGCACCCGATCGGCATTGTTCTCGGCCAGCAGGCCATCTCGGTTCCAAAGACCGTTCTCAAGGCCGATGCGTGCCTTGCCGCCATTCCTGATTGCCGAGACCAAACAATCGGTTTCCTGATGGCCAAAGGCACATACGGCCCAATCAAGTTCCAGATCTGCAGGGTGCGTTTCAAGTGTGTTCAGGTACGGCATCAAATCTGACGGGGTACTTTCCTGGTCGTCGGCGTATCGGCCAAGGACAAAAAGCAGCTGATGCCGTTTACCTGGAATGGTGCCGTCCTTCGCGAGTTCGAAAAAACGAACCAGGTCCTCTGCGCGATAGAGAATGTGCTGGATCGTCGTCCCATTGGCACGTGTTCTTTCATAGAATGCCCGCACCGTTGCACCAGCTTCGTGCGGAACCATTTCAGTCACCGCAATCGAAACCCAGCTTGGCTTGAGATCATCGACAAGGTCGCGCTGGGCCTTGTCGTCATAAATCCCTGCTGCTTCTGTCGTAATTTGGACCCGCATCCTTGGGACTGAGAGGCGCATTTCCGCGAGCAGCTCGCGGTAGAGCCCGGCATCCAGAACATGAGTGCCATCCGGCCTGCGGACGTGGGCGTGAATTGCACCAGCGCCTTCCTCAAAGCAGCTTTTGGCTGCTGCAACGGTTTCCGCAATTGTGACCGGCAACGCCGGATGATCTCTTTTTGTGCGACGAGCACCGTTTGGCGCTGCCATGATCAGCGGCAGCGCGTTGCAAGAGGTTTTCAGTGTCATTTTTCAAAAGACTGCTTTGAACGCCTGGTTCAGTTTGTCGGTGACTTCGTCCACCTGAGCGTCACTCATGATGAATGGAGGCGCCAGAAGCACATGGTCGCCCTGAACTCCGTCAACGGTTCCACCCATCGGATAGCAAATGAGACCGGCTTCGAAAGCGGCTTTCTTCAGCGCTTTGTTGATACCTCGCGCCGGTGCAAAGGGAGACTTGGTGCCACGATCCTCGACGATTTCCAGACCACGGAAAAGGCCTCGCCCGCGAATGTCACCCACGTTGGCATGCTGGCCGAAGGCGTCTTTGAGCGCTGCGTCCAGCTTGCTGCCCATCGGCATGACCCGATCGGCAATGCCGCCCTGCAGTTTTTTGAATACGGCCAAAGCCGCCGCACAGGCTGTTGGATGGCCGATATAGGTGTGTCCGTGCTGAAAGAAACCTGAGCCTTCCTCAATGGCTCTGTAGATTGCGCTCGTGCACAGCATCGCTCCAATAGGCTGGTAACCGGCTCCAAGGCCTTTGGCGATGCACAAGATATCAGGGGCCACATCATCTTGCTCGCATGCGAAAAGCGTTCCGGTCCGACCCATTCCGCACATGACTTCGTCCAGGATCAGAAGAACACCGTGTTGATCACAGATCTCGCGGATGCGCTTGAAATAGCCCTCGACCGGCGGCACGGCGCCAGCAGTCGCCCCGACGACCGGCTCTGCAACGAAGGCCATGACATTTTCCGGACCGAGACGTTCGATTTCCGTCTCCAACTCATTGGCAACGCGCTGACCATAGTCAAAAGCCGTTTCGTCATCCCGACGACCCCGATATTCGTAGCAGGCCGAAATATGCGACGTTTCGATCATCAGCGGTGCAAATGGCTCTCTCCGCCACTGGTTACCGCCTGTTGCGAGCGCACCCAGGGTGTTGCCGTGATAACTTTGACGACGCGCGATGACACGGTGCCGAGAGGTTTCGCCTTTTTCCAGAAAGTACTGCCGCGCTAACTTCAAGGCGGCTTCCATCGCCTCAGATCCGCCAGAAACGAAATAAACCCGGTCAAGGCTTCCAGGAGCCGCTTCGATCAGGTGGTTCGCGAGATCTTCTGCAGGTTCGGAGGTGAAGAAGCCCGTGTGAGCGAAGGCGATTTGATCGACCTGCGCCTTGATTGCTCGCGTTACGTCCGGATCGCTGTGACCGAGGCAGGAAACCGCCGCACCGCCGGATCCGTCAAAGTATTTTTTCCCATTTTTATCAATGATATAGCAGCCATCGCCTTGAGTGGCGACGGGTGGATTGGCTTTGGTATGGCGGGGAAAAACATGGGACATAATTCAATTTCCGGAAGGAGGGTCAGATATCATGGCAGGCGGCTTTGTGACATTTGTATCAGAAATTGCCGAATCCTGAAACATTTGTTTCTTGTCTTTGTTAACCACGTTTTTCATTCAAATTTTAATCAAATTCCGGGACCTTGGTGCGGGGGAGTGTATTGCAACCGATAATCGACAGGGCCCGCCAGTTATGCGTCAGCGCGTCTTAGCTTGGACAGTTTTTCTCGGATTGATCACCGCTCTAGCAGGTTGCGGCACCGTCGCGGGTGTCTCCGGCATGGGCTGGATGACGGCCTCCCACAATTCGATCAACTACAACGACACCGCCTGGTGTGTTCCGCGCAAGCTCAAAAAGGTGCTGAATCGCGTTGCCAAACGGTATGGCAAGGTCACGGTTCATTCCACCAAGCGGTGGTGGCTGGAAAACTGGTGGAAGGGCGGCGCGAAGGATTCCTACCACCTGAATTGTCAGGCCGTTGATTTTTCAGTGGCCGGAAACCCGTCTTCAGTTATTGCATTCCTGAAATCGCAAAGGGAAGTCGGCGGTTACAAGCACTATTCTTCCGGTCACTATCACATCGACACCGGTCCACGCCGCACCTGGTAAACTTGGCAGCTACTTCAGTTCGCCGAGTTCGAGGGCCATTTCCCAGGCCACGGGGTCAAATCCGACAAAGTTCTTCGCTTCGCCTTCAACAATCGGTCGCTTGATGACTGACGGGTGCTCGATCATGACATCGAGTGCGCTCTTGGCGTCTGTCACGCCTTCCTGGGTTGCCTCATCAAGGCGGCGCCAAGTGGTTCCTCGCTTGTTCAAGATCGAGTCCCAGCCAAACTCACCGACAAATTTGGCGAGTTTGTCCGCGTCCACACCATCTTTCTTGTAGTCGTGGAAATCATAGGAAACCCCGGCTTCTTCCAGAAATTTCCGCGCTTTTTTGACCGTGTCGCAGTTCTTGATTCCGTATAGCTTCATGAATTGGCGTCCCTGTATATTCGTCCTGCAGGACACTTGCCGTTAAAGAAGCGCGTTTCAAGAGGGCAACGTTTGTTGCTGAATTCTTTCCACTATCCGGCTTGACCGAACCTGACTCTCGGGTCACTGATCTTTAGACGCGAAGTAATCTGGCGCTTTGCCTGCGCTTTTTTGGATCGAGACTATCAAGCGGAGAGGACGTTACGGCACGATGACCGTTCCCGGAACAACATCTGTTTCCGAAAACGCGCAAGACCCCAAAAATGCCGCTACGCCGGGATCGGGTACCTGGCCACAACGCTTGCAGCTGTGGAGTGGTTTGATCCTTTTTGCCTTTTGCCTGAGCCACTTCATCAATCATGCCCTCGGTATTGTCTCATTTGATGTGATGAACAAGGCGTCTTTCTGGCACTACTGGGTCTGGCGCAGTGTGCTTGGCGAAAGTGTACTCAGCATCGCTGCGCTCACACATGTCGGCCTTGCCTTGTGGCGGACAAGCAAAAGACGGACGTTGAAGATGTCGCGCTGGGAGTTCGTGCAACTCACGCTCGGCCTTTATATTCCATGGCTGCTGATACCGCACATCACGACAACCATGGGCCTTGCAAACGCATTTGACTTTTCTCCGACCTATTCGCAAATGCTCACAATACTTTGGCCCAATCACGGGCTTGGGCAGTCAATCCTGTTGCTGATTGTCTGGATCCATTCAATGCTGGGATTGCATTTCTGGCTAAGGCTTTATCCGTTTTATTCTCGTGTGATGCCCGCAATTGCCGTTTTTGCGGTTGCTTTGCCGGTTGCCTCGATCTGGGGATGGATTGAAGCGGCGCGTCGTCTGGCCCTGACCCAGGACATCGCGGTCAAGATCACCGAAGAACAGCAGCTCTGGGCCCGAGAGGCGATTGTGCAAATTCGCTCCGTTGCCTTAGGACTGATTGCCGTAAGTCTGCTGGCGATCCTGATCCGCTATCTTTTCAGCTTGAGGGCGCGGAACCTTTCAATCGACTTTCCCGGTGGACTTTCCATCAAGGCACAACCGGGTGCAACGCTCCTTGAAATCAGCCGCATGAATGATATCCCGATTGCCTCCGTTTGCGGAGGACGGGCGCGCTGTTCCACCTGCCGGATCAAGGTGTTGGAGGGGGCGACGGCCCTTGGCCAGCCAAGCGACGCAGAGGCATCTGTTCTTGCAAGGATCGGCGCAAACGAAGATGTGAGGCTGGCATGCCAGGTCCGGCCACAGAAGAACATATCGGTACAGCCTCTGGTTCCGGTCAAAGCCAAAGGCACAAGTGGCGAAAACCTTCAGGATGCCTATTACTGGGGCGTCGAACAGGAAGTTGCGGTCATGTTTGTGGACCTGCGCAACTTCACAGGCATTACCGAATCCCAGTTGGCCTATGACGTTGTGCATCTTCTGAACGAGTACCTCGACCAGGCATCTTCAGCCATCCGTGCCGAAGGCGGTTATGTCGACAAGTTCATAGGCGATGGCATCATGGCAATCTTCGGCATGGATACTGGACCGCAAACGGGCGCTTGCCAGGCCCTGCGTGCAGCAAGGCGCATAGAAGCGGTAATGCAATCGCTGGATTCCGAAAAGGGGCCGCAGTTTCATGACCCGATCAGGCTGGGCATCGGACTTCATCTCGGGCCGGCTATTTTGGGTCGCATCGGTTCGGCCGGTTCCGCTCGTGGCCTGACCGCGCTTGGTGATGTTGTGAACACAGCAAGCCGCTTGGAGACCGCAAACAAGGATCATGGCAGTTTTCTGGTTGTCTCGAAAGCCGTTGTCGACGCTGCGGAAGCTGGCATTACTGGTGCAGAAACAGCGGAAATCAAGCTCAGAGGCAAGGAAATTCCCTTGCAGATCTTTGCTATGAAAAGTTTAGATGGACTCAGATTGCCGGGGGATGCTCCCACCGACGCCTGACGACAAACCGGAGGTTACGTGAGCCGTATCTATACGCCGCGGGAGATGCTGGAGAAGCTGATCTCCTTTAACACCGTGTCCGATCAAAGCAATCTTGGTTTGATTGCCTTTGTCGAAGACTATCTGGAAAGCCATGGTGTTTCGTCGACACGGGTGCCAGACGACACCGGTCAAAAGGCAGCGCTCCATGCCACCATAGGTCCCGAGCGGGATGGCGGTGTGGTTCTATCCGCCCATACGGATGTGGTGCCGGTGCAGGGTCAGGCCTGGTCGAAGGATCCCTTTGCGGCCTGGGTGGATGGTGACCGGCTTTTTGGCCGGGGTTCAGCGGACATGAAGGGATTTGCCGCGACGGTTCTTGCAAAGGTGCCCGACTTTCTGGCAACGGAACTCAAAAGTCCGATACACATTGCGCTTTCTTATGATGAGGAAGTTGGTTGCCTCGGTGCACCACCCCTTATTCGAGATCTCCTGTCCAGGGGATCGCGACCCGATCTCGTTGTCGTCGGCGAGCCGACAAATATGAAAGTCGTTACGGGTCATAAGGGGATTGTGGTTTTCAAAACCAGTATCCAGGGGTATCCAGTTCATTCCAGCCAGCTTCATCGCGGCGTATCGGCGATTTCCGCGGCAGCTCGATTGATCTCCTGGATGGATGCCAAGACGGCAGAAAACAAGGCGGCGGCAGATCCCGAGTGTCCTTTTGAACCTCCTTTTACAACGCTGCACTGTGGACAGATCGCTGGTGGTGAAGCGCACAATATTACCGCGGAACGCTGCGAGTTTTTAACCGATATCCGGCTGCTTCCGGGTGACAATGCCGAAAACTGGCTGAATGCGTATCGCAGTTTTATTGAGACCGAGGTCCTGCCGGGAATGCAGGCTATCTCTGAAAACTGCCGGATCAATATCGAGGTGATCGCCAATGTTCCAGGGTTGACAGAGGAAGACGACGGTTTGGCGGAACGGACAGTGCGACGGTTGACAGGCGACAACGCGCGGCATGTCGTGGTCTACGCCACGGAGGGCGGAATTTTTCAGGAACACGGACTGTCGACGGTGGTCTGTGGTCCGGGGTCGATCGATCAGGCGCATCAGCCCGACGAGTATATTGAATTGGCCGAACTCGATCGTTGTTCGGCCTTTCTGGACAGGCTCGCAGGAGAGATGACGTAATTTCCTGCCCAAACAGGTTTGAACACAGACAGTTACAGTGTCATAGTTCAGTCAATTCAGGCGTGCGGACAATACTGAAACCAGTAGCCGTGCATCTGTGAATTCCGACTTTCGGAAGAAAAAGAGGGGAAAATGAAAACCAAATCAATCGTGGCCGCCGCAGCATTGCTGACGGCAGGAGCAGGTTCGGCCGTGCAGGCTGAAACACTCAAGTTTGCGTTTCAGGGCACCTTGAACAACCTGGATCCTTATACTTTGAACGAAACATTTACATTGTCGTCGCTCGGCAATGTCTATGAAGGTTTGACACGCAGGGGTTCGGATCTGGCCATCGAGCCGGCGCTGGCCGAACGTTGGGAGATCGTGGAACCGAACCGTTGGCGCTTCTATTTGCGCAAAGACGTGAAATTCCACAACGGCAATGATTTCACGGCGGAAGACGTGGCATTTTCGGTCGAGCGTGTTCAGTCGGAGGGGTCTGATCTGACGACCCGTGTTCCAGCCGACGCCAAAGTCGAGATTGTGGACGACCACACGGTCGATTTCGTTCTTTCAGGTCCAAATCCCATCCTGCATTACGAATGGGACACCTTCTACATCATGGACAAGGAGTGGACGGTTGAAAACGACGCGGTCAAGGTGACCTCGGCTTCCGATTCCACGGCAAATTTCGCAGCTCTCAATGCCAACGGCACTGGTCCCTTCAAGGTTGCCAGTCATGAAGCTGGTGTGAAAACGGTTTATGAGAAAAACGACGGTTGGTGGGATACTCCGACACACAATCTCGATACGGTCGAATTTACACCGATTTCATCTGACGCGACCCGGGTTGCCGCCCTATTGTCCGGCGAATTGGACATGGTGTATCCGATCCCGGTTCAGGACATCAAGCGGATCAATGACAACGCTGGTACCGTGGCACTGACCGGTCCCGAATTGCATACGATCTTCCTCGGCATGGATCAGATGCGTGACGAGCTGCTCTATTCGGACGTCAAGGGCAAGAACCCGTTCAAAGATGCCAAGGTGCGCAAAGCGTTCTATCAGGCAATCGATATTGAAGGCATCAAGAAGAAGGTCATGCGGGATCTGTCGACACCGTCGGCAATCATGATTTCTCCGTTCCTTTTCTCAAAGGCGGGTGCATTCGAGCGGTATCCCTATGATCCGGAAGCCGCGAAGGCTCTTCTTGCAGAGGCAGGCTACGCAGACGGCTTTACGGTTGGCATGGATTGCCCGAATGATCGTTACGTCAACGATGAAGCAATCTGTCAGGCAGTGGCCGCCATGCTGGCGCGCATCGGTGTGAAAGTTGATCTGAACGCACAGCCGAAGGCAAAGTACTTTGCCAAGGTGCTGGCATCAGGCAATTTCGACACGTCGTTCTATCTGCTGGGTTGGACACCCGGTTCTCTCGACAGCTGGAACGTACTTTCCAACCTGATGAACTGCCGTGATGAAGCCGGAACTGGCTCTCCCTTCAACCTCGGCGGTTTCTGCGACGAGAAAATCGACAGCCTGACCAAGGAAATCCTTGTGGAAGTCGATCCGGAAAAACGCGATGGCCTGATTGAAAACGCTTACCAGATCAGCCACGACAACGCGTATTACATTCCGCTTCACCAGCAGGGCCTTGCCTGGGGTGTTGCTGACAATGTCGAGCTGGTTCAGCGGGCCGACAACCAGTTCAAGTTCCGCTTTGTGACCAAGAACTGATCGGCCACTGCCAACGCGCGCTCCCGGCACAGCCGGGAGCGTTTTTTCCTATCTGAACCCAAAGAGCCGTAATGATTGGTTTTGCAACGCGCCGTTTGCTTCAGGCGGTGATTGTCATGCTGGTGGTCGCACTGCTGGCCTTCACCATGTTCCGTTTCGTCGGAGACCCCATCAATCAGATGGTCGGGATCGAAACGTCAATCGAAGAACGGGAAGCCTTGAGGGAAAGGCTTGGTCTGAACGACCCGATTGCGGTTCAGTTCTATCGCTTCATCACCAAAGCAGCCCGGTTTGATTTCGGCACCTCCTACCAGTTCCGTCAGCCGGTGTCTGAGCTCTTTGCCAAACGCATTCCGGCGACGCTTGAGCTCAGTCTGACCTCGGCCTTATTTGCTTTGATTGTCGGTATTCCAATGGGAATTTACGCCGGTCTGAACCGAGAATCGCCCATTTCGAAATTGTTCCTGTCTGTGTCCCTGGTCGGCATATCGTTACCGACCTTCTTTATCGGCATATTGCTGATCTTCTTGTTTTCCGTGACGCTTCAATGGCTGCCGAGTTTCGGGCGCGGCGAGACCGTCCAGATAGGTTCCTGGTGGACAACCGGATTTCTGACCGTTTCAGGTCTCAAAGCGTTGATTTTGCCATCCATCACGCTGGGCCTCTATCAGATGACGCTGATCATGCGTCTTATCCGGGCAGAGATGCTGGAAGTTATCCGCACTGATTACATCAAATTTGCCAGAGCGCGCGGCTTGCCGGACAGGCTGGTCCATTTCCGGCACGCGCTGAAGAACACCCTTGTGCCTGTGATCACCATCACCGGCCTGCAACTTGGCGCGATCATCGCCTTTGCAACCATTACCGAGACGGTGTTTCAGTGGCCCGGCATGGGACTGATGTTCCTGCAGGCGGTTCAAAACGTCGATATCCCGATCATGTCGGCCTATTTGCTGCTGACAGCGTTCCTCTTTGTCGCAATCAACTTCATTGTCGACATGCTCTATTTCTTCATCGACCCGCGTTTGCGGGTTGGCCGGCCGTAAGGGGACTGACCGACCATGCCCTATGTCTCCAACGAAGAAGCGAAAGCGGCGGTTGCCGACCGGTCCGGATCTGAGGCGGCTCCGGGACGGCTTTCAAAGATTGTCGACAGTGATCTCTTCCATTCCTTTTTGAGATCCAAGGTGACGGTCGTCGCAGCCTGCGGGACTTTTATCTTGTTCCTGCTGGCTATTCTTGCGCCCTGGGTTGCGCCCCACAATCCGTTCGATCTTGCTTCGATCTCCATTCTGGATGCCCGCGTTCCGCCGGTCTGGATGGAATATTCCGATCCGCGCTTTCCACTCGGCACGGACGACCAGGGACGGGATCTGCTGTCCGGCATTTTTTACGGCATGCGAATTTCGCTTATCGTCGGCTTTTGTTCTGTGATCGCTGCGGCTGTTCTGGGCATCACGCTCGGTCTCGTCGCCGGTTACATGGGTGGCCGCACGGATGCCGTCATCATGCGTATCGCCGACGTTCAGCTGACTTTTCCGGCCATTTTGATTGCACTGCTGATTGACGGAATCGCAAACGGAATTTTCGGCTCCCTCGATCGGGAGGTCTTCGCGTTCTACATCCTGATCGTCTCGCTGGCATTGTCGTTCTGGGTGCAATATGCCCGAACCGTTCGCGGATCCACGATGGTTGAAAAGAACAAGGAATATGTTCAGGCCGCGCGCGTGATAGGTATTCCTTCTGTGATCATCATGGCGCGCCATATCCTGCCCAATGTCATGGGCCCGGTGATGGTTATCGCAACGATCAATCTTGCGCTCGCCATTGTGACCGAAGCGACCCTCTCCTTCCTTGGAGTTGGCATGCCACCCACCCAGCCTTCGCTCGGCACACTTATCGCCGTCGGAAACGATTTTCTCTATTCGGGCGAATGGTGGATTGCCATTTTCCCTGGTCTTGCCTTGGCGCTTCTGGTTTTGAACGTCAACCTTCTGGGCGATTGGTTGCGCGACGCCCTCAATCCGAAATTGCGGTGAGGGCGGTATGAGCGTTCTTGATGTCAAAGACCTGACGGTGGAATTTCCAGGTCGCAAGTCAGTCTTCGTAGCGGTTGATGATGTCAATCTCAGCGTTGAGGCGGGCAAGATCCTCGGTGTGGTTGGCGAATCGGGTGCAGGCAAGTCGACCGTCGGCAATGCGGTTATTGGATTGCTGCAGGAACCTGGCCGTATCTCAGAGGGTGAAATCTATCTGCACGGCCAGAGGATCGACCAACTGCCATACAAGGAAAAGCGTCGCCTGCGTGGTCGGAAGATCGGTATGATCTTTCAGGATCCTCTGACGTCGCTCGATCCGTTGCAGACGGTCGAGTCTCAATTGGTAGAAACCATAAAGACCCACTTGCCTTTGTCGTCGTCTGACGCGCAAAAACGCGCGGTTGAATTGATCGATGCGGTCGGAATTCCCGATCCAGGCGAAAGGATCAAACAATATCCTCACCAGTTCTCTGGCGGTATGCGACAGCGTGTTGTTATCGCGCTTGCGCTTTGCGCAGAGCCTGAGCTCGTGATTGCCGATGAACCGACGACAGCTCTTGATGTGTCAATCCAGGCGCAAATTCTTGAATTGATGAAGTCTTTGTGTGCTGAACGCAATGTCGCGATGATGGTTATCACTCATGACATGGGGGTCATTGCAGACATCACCGACCATGTCGCTGTGATGTATCGCGGTGAGCTTGTGGAATATGGCGAAACGACTCAGGTGCTCGGGGCGCCCAATCATCCTTACACTCAAAGCCTGATTTCCGCAGTCCCGAGGCCGGACGTAAAAGTCGAGCGCTTCCCGATCGTAAATTACATTGAGGAAGCCGGTACGCCTCAAAAGCAGATCGACATTTCAACTCACTGGCTAGGCAAAGCACGAGACTACGAAAAGGTTACGGGACCGCTGGTGCAAATCCGTGATCTTGATATGCGTTTCGAAACAAGAGGTTCTGTATTTCCATCGAGGCGGAAATATTTTCAGGCTGTCAAAAAGGTCAGTTTCGACATCCAGGAAGGCGAAACATTCGGCCTCGTCGGTGAAAGCGGATCCGGCAAGTCGACCATTGCCCGTTTGGTCACCGGACTCTATCACCCGACAGGCGGATCCATCCTTTTCGGCAAAACGGAACTGACATCGTTGAGGAACCGCAAGGACGTCCTGGCAATGCGTCGGCAGATGCAGATGATTTTTCAGGACCCCTACTCCTCCTTGAATGCGCGCATGCGTGTGAAGGATATCATCGCGGAACCAATCAAGTTTCATCGGTTGGCATCCAGCAATTCGGAAGTTCGCCAGATTGTCGACGACCTGCTCGACCATGTCGGTTTGGGCGTAGCTGCTGGTCAGAAGTACCCGCATGAGTTCTCTGGTGGGCAGCGCCAACGTATTTCCATTGCAAGGGCTCTCGCCACACGTCCAAGGTTTTTGATCTGCGATGAACCAACATCCGCTCTCGATGTTTCGATCCAGGCCCAGATTCTGAACCTTTTAAAGGACCTGCAGGAGGAGCTGAGTTTGACCATGCTGTTTATCAGCCATGATCTCGCTGTCATCCGGCAGATGTGCAACCGCATCGGCGTTATGCGAAATGGTGAATTGTGTGAAGTTTCGGACTGCGATCAGCTGTTTGAAGCTCCGCAACACGCCTATACGCGGGAGCTGCTGGACCTTATGCCGTCCATGGAACTTCTTTCTCGCGCAAATCTTGAAAGCGCCTAGCACCTGAATTTTTCAGGCAAACCTCGGTGATCGCAGCGCTATGCGCGAATCTGCCAAGCAATTGAATGGGAGTCTTTTTTCTGGGTCACAGCGCCTCAGCACTTGACTCACATTGACCCCCTGATTCCCGACACTGCCGCCCAAGGATAACCACAAGGGAGTGTTGGCCCGGCAGATTCTGCCGTCCCATTTAGAGGGGGCAGGAGCATGCATTTTTTGCTTAAAAAAACAAAGCTGAAAACGCTACAGCGAAAATTGAGCTGACTAAGCCCTCGGGCCTTTTGTTTCGAAATTCAACGCTTGCAAAAAATGGAGGGCAATTCTGCCCTCCACCTAAAGTATATACCCCGAAGAAATTTAAATTGTGCCTAATCAATATTAGGCGCAGCTCTGAAAACCGGCGAGCCAGTATTAAAAACAGCAAGCGAACACTACCATGATGCTTGATTGGAGCAAGTGAACGGCTGCCTAAAGTATAGGCAAGACTGCCTGCTGCTTGGCATTCGCCCTGTTCAAGTGGTTTCAAGCCATTGCAGTCCCGAAAACCGTCCAGCATTTTTGAACGTGTTCAGAGACAGCCCGAGTGTGCATTTCCGGTAGGTGGCATCTCCGAACGCTTGAGGAACCCTACGCACGAAAGCCATCAGCCATGACGAAAACTCCTTTGATATCCGTCTTCTGGCTCACATTTATGATCTTGGCACTCGCCAGCCTCATGGCAGCTTTGCAGGTAGCGTTCACGGAATTGGACAAGTCGACGCCATCGGTTCTCCTGTTCGGTAAGTATAGTGCACTGATTTTCAGCAATTTCTCCGTAATTTTTTCATTTCTCGCGTTGTCTTACTCGATAAACCGCGCCGTCGGCCGTCCTTTAACGCTGACAACGTTGTTCGTGAGCACGCTTTTGGTGACGCTTACAACGTTGCTTGTTCTGATCGGCATTGAACCGGCTGTTTCAAACTGGCCGGCGCTGGCTGGGGCGCTTCTGATGTTATTGCGTTCCCTCGGAGTTGCCGTATTGCCGCCGCGCGGAGATTTCAGCGGGATCAAGGAGGCCATCGGCTCACTTGGGCTATCGATTGCAACGGCCGTCGGCTGGTGGGTCATTGATCCTGCATCGGCTCCCATGGCGGCGTCGATCACGCTTCTGATGTCCTGGCCGCATTTGATCGATGGCATCAACGCATTTGCGGATAAGGTATTTCACAAAGCGGCATTTGCCGCCGGCGCGCGTGAGCTGGCGCCTGATGCATTCAGCAAGATCGCCAAAGCCAGAGAAATCGTCATCGACAAGTCCGCAGTGATGTCCGGACCGGATCTAATGGTGACCAATGTAATGGCGTTCAACAATGAGCCCAAGACGCTCCTTGCTGTGGCGGCATCGGCGGAAGGCCGGTCTGATCATCCCGTCGCACATGCGCTGCGGCAACTGGCCACTCAATGGCATGTAGCCTTAAAAAGTCCCGATCGCTTCAAACCGGCCGCGGGACTGGGTGTTGTCGCGCTGCTCGGAGGTCAGACGGTTGTGATCGGGACCACGGATCTTCTGAAAGAGCTGAAAATCGATAGTTTTACAGCCGATGCAATTGCCCGCTCACTGGAAGCAGATGGAAAGACGGTCCTAAGGGTAGCGGTCGGGGGCCGTGTCGTGGGCGTTCTCGGGTTGGAAGGTACGCTGCGGCAGGATGCAGGTGTCGCCGGCAGAATGCTTCGTTCAGAAGGTCTTGTGCCAAGATTGTTCAGCGGCGACAGCCACAAAACCAGAGAAGCGCTCGCCGGAATGCTGGGTCTGGAGCTGATGGATGACCCTCTCCCTGGTGAAAAGGCGCTGGAGGCCGCTGCCAGATCAGCAACAGAAACGTATCCGCTTGTATTAAGCTTGTCACAAGACCGGTCCGCACTGGAGCTTAACGTGTGCCCTACTGGCAATGCGCAGGATGAGGCCAACTCCTCTGGACCAATTGCCGTAAGTGATACAGATGATATTGGCGCATTTCCGGCATTGAAGGCACTGGCAACACGTCGAAAGACGCTGGCGGCGCAAGCGAAAGGGCTGTTGATCGCACTTTGGACGCTCGCCGGTTTGTGCGGTGTTTTCCTTCTTGTTCCTTTAGCGGCTGCGCCGATACTTTTCGGAATGTGTCTCGCAATCCTTTGGGTCTTCGCGCGATTTTCCGTCTCGGACACATTGAAGAAATCTTCAGCGCTCAGCTGATTTCCCGTTGTTGAAATGTCAATTGGAGCTGTCCTTACCTTTACAGCAACCCTGAGCTGGTGTTTATCGGGCGCAACGCTTGAAGCGATTTAATTGAGGGACGAGGCGCCATGAGCGATACAAAAAAAACAGGCCTGCGATCTGCCGCCTGGTTCGACAACCCGGATAATCCGGGCATGACCGCGCTCTACATCGAGCGCTATCTCAATTTTGGAATCACACGAGAGGAATTGCAGTCAGGCAAACCGATTATCGGTATTGCACAGACGGGTTCAGATCTTTCTCCGTGTAACAGGCACCATCTGGAACTTGCCAATCGCATTCGCGAAGGAATTCGCGAAGCCGGTGGAATCGCGTTTGAGTTTCCTGTTCACCCGATCCAGGAAACCGGAAAACGTCCAACAGCGACGTTGGACCGGAACCTCGCCTATCTGGGCCTTGTTGAACTTCTTTATGGCTATCCGATTGACGGCGTTGTTTTGACTATCGGTTGCGACAAGACCACGCCGGCCTGCCTGATGGCAGCTGCCACCGTAAATATCCCGGCAATTGCACTCTCCGTCGGTCCCATGCTGAATGGCTGGCACAAGGGAGAAAGAACCGGCTCAGGCACTATTGTCTGGAAAGCACGCCAGATGCTGGCCGCCGGAGAGATCGACTACAAAGGTTTTATGGACCTCGTTTCTTCTTCTGCGCCCTCGGTTGGATACTGCAACACCATGGGCACAGCGACGACCATGAACTCGCTGGCAGAAGCACTGGGCATGCAGTTGCCTGGCTCCGCCGCGATCCCGGCTCCGTATCGCGAGCGCGGTGCAATTTCCTATGAAACGGGCAAGAGAATTGTGGAGATGGTGCGGTCCGATCGCAAGCCGTCCGACATCATGACCCGCGAAGCCTTCGAAAACGCCATTGTCGTCAATTCCGCGATAGGCGGGTCGACCAACGCACCGATCCACCTGAACGGCGTTGCGCGTCACCTCGGTGTCGAGTTGGACAATGATGACTGGCAGTCCATCGGTCAGGACATCCCTCTCCTGGTGAACCTGCAGCCGGCAGGCGAATATCTTGGTGAAGACTATTTTCACGCAGGCGGCGTTCCGGCCGTCATTGCCGAGCTGATCCGAAACGGCAAGTTGCCGCATCCCGACGCAATCACCGCCAACGGCAAAACAATGGCCGAAAACTGCGAAGGCATCACGACGGACCTGCCGGATGTGATCAAGTCTTTTGACGCACCACTGAAAGAAAAAGCCGGTTTCCTCAATCTCAAAGGCAATCTCTTCGACAGCGCAATCATGAAGACAAGCGTCATTTCCGAAGAGTTCCGGAACCGCTATCTGGTCAACCCGGATGATCCTGAAGCGTTTGAAGGCCGGGCCATCGTTTTCGAAGGGCCGGAAGACTATCACCACAACATCGACAATCCCGATCTTGAGATTGACGAACATTGCATGCTCTTCATTCGTGGAACGGGGCCGATCGGCTATCCGGGTGGTGCCGAAGTTGTCAACATGCAGCCGCCTGCCGCACTGATCAAACGCGGCATCACTTCGCTGCCCTGCATTGGTGACGGTCGTCAATCCGGCACTTCGGGATCACCATCGATCCTGAATGCATCACCGGAAGCTGCTGCCATGGGTGGGTTGGCCTTGCTGAAGACCGGTGATCCGGTTCGCATCGACCTCAGGAAAGGTACTGCAAACATTCTGATTTCGGACGAAGAACTGGCTGAACGTCGCGCGAGTCTGGAAGCTGCGGGAGGCTTCAAGATTGTTGACAGTCAGACACCTTGGCAAGAAATCCAGCGCTCCATGATAGGTCAATTCGACAAAGGAATGGTGCTTGAACCAGCAGTAAAATATCAGGATGTTGCGCACAAAGGATTGCCGCGGGACAATCACTGATATCCTGTTCCCGGCTGCTGGTCAGACCCCTTCCAGCAACTTCGCCCAGCTCATGGGTGAAGAGCCGTTAAGTGGATTGTTTGGAGACCGTTTGTAGCGAATGGTCTCCATACGAAACGATCTGGCGTCGAACATCATCATGCGACCGACCAGACTTTCCCCGGTTTCGGTGACTTCCTTGATGACTTCCATGGCCTGCATCGCACCTATAATGCCAGTGAGCGCACCGAGAACTCCCGCTTCGGCACAAGTTGGCAGCAATCCATCACGAGGTTTTTGAGGAAAAAGACAGCGATAGGTCGGATTTGCCTCACCGTCTTCGTTTTCCTCAAAGGGGCGCAAGGTTGTGATAGACCCGTCAAATTGTCCGACTGCCGCTGTGATCAGGGGTTTTTTGGCAAAAAAGCATGCATCTGAAACAAGATAGCGCGTGTCGAAATTGTCCGAACCATCCACAACAAAGTCATATCCGCTGATCAGTGAAATGGCATTGTGTCCAGCAAGTCTCGTCGGGTGCGGCTCCACTTTCACATTTGGATTGAGTCTTGCGATGGCTTCGGCTGCGCTTGCGACCTTCGGTTCGCCCAGTTGGTCGGTATCATGAATAACCTGCCTTTGGAGGTTGGACAAAGACACCGTGTCGTCGTCGACAACTCCAAGTGTGCCAATTCCTGCTGCGGCAAGGTACTGAAGAACCGGCGCTCCAAGGCCTCCTGCTCCAATCACCAGAACGCGTGCATTTTTAAGCTTTTGCTGTCCTGCGCCTCCGATTTCGCGCATGACGATGTGGCGGGCGTAGCGCTCAAGTTCTGCTGGTGAAAGCATGTTTGGTCCTGTTTGGGTGCAAAACGTCATATCATCGGGAGTGGGTCAAATTGTGCTCAGCCTAAGAGCCTGCTCACAAGCCGCGCCGTATAGTCCACCATGGGAATAACGCGAGCATAATTCAGCCGGGTCGGTCCGATAACGCCAAGGACGCCGACAATGCGCTGGCTGCTGTCCCGATAAGGCGAGACCACGAGCGAAGATCCCGAAAGGGAAAAGAGGTTGTTTTCCGACCCGATGAAAATGCGTACACCGTCACCTTTCTCGGCAAGACCAAGCAATTGAATGAGGTCTTTCTTGTTTTCCAGATCGTCGAAGAGCAAGCGGATGCGTTCCAAATCCTCTACGGCGTCAAGATCAGTAAGAAGATTTGAGCGGCCCCGGACAATCAGTGTTCCCGGATCGTTGATGCCATCACCGCTCCAGACAGCCAGTCCTGTATCAACAACCTTCTGGCTAAGCAGGTCGAGCTCGGCCTGATCTGCGTCCCTGACCTTTTCGAGTTTGTTCCGGATCTGGGAGAGAGTACGTCCCTGTATCTGCGCATTCAGATAGTTTGTCGCCTCGACCAGCGCCGAAGACGGCAGTCCGGCAGGCAAATCGATGACCCTGTTTTCCACCGAACCGTCTTCGCTGACCATGATGACGAGCGCTTTTTGGGGTTCGATACGCACGAATTCGATGTGTTTCAGACGCATGTCTGACTTGTGTGTCAACACCACTCCTGCTCCATGGGACAAACCCGAAAGCATCTGGCTGGCTTCGGTCAGAACCTGCTCGGCAGAATTTGTTTGTTGCGAAGCCCTCACCTGCACATCAATCTGCTGGCGCTCGTCCTGTGTCAGATCACCCACTTCCAGAAGCGCATCGACGAAAAACCTCAAACCGATTTCGGTTGGCAGCCGCCCGGCGCTTGTATGCGGTGAATGCAAAAGACCCAGGTGTTCAAGATCTGACATGACATTTCGCACCGAAGCAGGCGAAAGTGACATGGCAAGACTCCGGGAAACATTTCGCGAACCCACCGGCTCTCCGGTTTCAAGGTAGGTTTCTACGATCGAGCGGAAGATTTCGCGTGATCTCTTGTCGAGGTCGCTCAAGCTCAAGGTTTATTCTCCGTAAGTCAGACTGCTGGCGTCTTCGTACGATGCCTGCCTATGATCCATAGATATAGGCGCAAAACGCTCCAAGCGTAAAACAAGATCTGATCAAGGCCTTTACGCCGAACAAAGTTGAGGTCTACAAGGCGCACAACAAATGCGCCAAGCTTGAAAGGAAATCCATGCGTCCCTCAAAACGTGCAGCAGACGAACTGCGGGCAGTCACCCTTGAACGGGGCGTCTCCAAACATGCCGAGGGCTCGTGCCTGGTGAAATTCGGTGACACGCACGTTCTGTGCACCGCAAGCCTGGAAGAGCGTGTTCCGCCCTGGTTGCGCGGTCAGAATCGCGGTTGGGTAACAGCAGAATATGGGATGTTGCCCCGCGCCACCGGCGACCGTATGCGCAGAGAAGCGACTGCCGGAAAACAGTCTGGCCGGACCCAGGAGATTCAGCGCTTGATTGGCAGATCACTGCGCGCGGTAGTCGATCTGCAAGCGCTTGGCGAAGCTCAGATCAGCGTCGACTGCGACGTTATTCAGGCGGATGGCGGCACACGCACGGCTTCCATCACTGGCGCATGGGTCGCACTGCGTGATTGTGTTGAGTGGATGAAGGCACGCGATATGGTTTCCGGTGAGGTCTTGAAAGATCACATCGCTGCGATTTCCTGCGGAATTTACGAAGGCGCACCTGTTCTCGATCTTGATTACGCGGAAGACAGCACGGCGGAAACCGACGCCAACTTCGTTATGACTGGCTCTGGTGGCATTGTCGAAATTCAAGGGACAGCCGAAGGTGCTCCATTTTCGGAAGAAGAATTCGGTCAACTGCTCGGCCTCGCAAAGTCAGGAATTGGAAAGTTGGTCGATCTCCAGAAAATGGCCATTCTCTAGAGGCGCTGAGAGGTATTGATCATGGGTCACCGGAAACTGGATCCAGGCAGGCTTGTGGTGGCGAGCCACAATAAGGGAAAGATCCGGGAAATTAACGAGTTGCTTCAACCTTACGGGTTTGACGTGGTTTCAGCCTCCGAACTTGACTTGCCGGAGCCGGAAGAGACTGGTGTGACCTTTGAGGAAAATGCAGCGTTGAAGGCGCATGCAGCCGCAAAGGCGTCTCAGTTGCCGGCGCTTGCAGATGACAGCGGATTTTGCGTTGAGGCACTTGGTGGTGATCCAGGCATTTATTCTGCGCGTTGGGCAGGGCCGGACAAGGATTTTGCCATGGCCATGCGAACCATTGAGGAAAAACTCCAGTCTGCAGGAGCGGGATCGGCGGCTCAACGGCGCAGTTCCTTTGTTGCGGTCCTGTGTTTGGCATGGCCCGATGGGCATGACGAGTCGTTCCGAGGCGAAGTCGAAGGTGAAATCGTCTGGCCGCCGCGCGGTACTCAGGGCTTCGGATATGACCCGGTATTCCGGCCGGACGGTCACGAAAGAACCTTTGGTGAAATGTCATCTGAGGAAAAGCACGGTTGGGCAAAGGACAAACCTGCCTTGTCTCACAGGGCACGTGCTTTTCAGACATTCGCGGCAAACTGCCTGGAGGGCTAGACTCACGTGAGGGGAATGGGGGAAACGGAAGGCGGCTTCGGCATCTACGTGCATTGGCCCTTCTGTGCAGCAAAGTGCCCATATTGCGATTTCAACTCGCATGTGCGTCACCAAGGTGTCGACCAGGCTCGGTTCGCCTCGGCGTTTGAAAGAGAACTTGGTCACTTTGCTGAGCTGACTAAGGGTAAGAGCGTAGAGTCCATTTTCTTGGGCGGGGGAACACCGTCACTGATGGAGCCAGAAACAGTCGGGCGAATACTGAACAAGGTTTCAGAACTCTGGTCTGTTGGTGACGATGTTGAGATCTCCTTGGAGGCTAACCCCTCTTCCGTCGAGGCAGAACGTTTCAAGGGCTATCGCGCAGCGGGCGTGAACAGGGTTTCGCTCGGTGTTCAATCTTTGATTGACGCGGATTTAAAACTTCTTGGCCGCTTGCACGATGCTAAAACGGCAAGAAATGCGATCGAAACCGCCCGAGCGACTTTTCCGCGGCTTTCATTTGATCTGATCTATGCGCGGCCGGGTCAAACGCCGGATGCTTGGTGCCGGGAACTTGAAGAAGCGATCGGGCTGGCAGCCGATCATATGTCGCTCTATCAGCTGACGATTGAAGAAGGGACGCCGTTCTTCAATCTTTACCAGGCTGGTAAACTGAAGATGCCTGAACCCGACCTGGGTGCAGAATTCTATGAACTTACGCAAGATGTGACGACGGCAGCCGGTCTTCCGGCTTATGAGGTTTCCAACCATGCCAGACCAGGCTCTGAATGCCGGCATAACCTGGTGTATTGGCGTTATGGCGACTATGTCGGCGTAGGGCCGGGAGCGCATGGCCGGTTGACTGTCGGGGTCAACAGGCTTGCAACGGCGACGGAGCGGCACCCGGAAACATGGCTTGAAAATGTCGAGCAGGTCGGACATGCGCTGGTTGAGAACTCCGGCCTCTCGGAAGAAGAACAAGGCGACGAGTTTCTGCTCATGGGCCTGAGGCTCAAAGAAGGTATCGACCTAGGCCGGTATCAGCGATTTGCTCACAGATCCATCGATCCCAAACGTCTGAATGCACTTCTAGAGCACAATATGGTGGAACGAGTGGGGGAAAACCGGGTACGTGCGACGCGGGAAGGTTTTTTTGTGCTTGATGCCGTCGTGGCCGACTTGGCTGCCTGAGCGCCTGATGCGATTGGGACACCCAGACCTACAGATATGATATCACAGTCTAATCTGTATTTTTGCAGTGCGCACAAACAGGATGTGGCTGCAAGAATGTTTATTGTTCTTTGGGCTTAGCACCGCAACCGCCTAACAATTAGCAGTATTGCGGGTGGCAGCGCACCTAGCTATCCTGTTGCGATGCAATAGATGGTGCAATAACAGACGGGCCGTGGGCATAATGTTTTTCGATTTCAATAAAGGGGCAGGCGGCGGCTTCGTAAACAAAGGAGATGCGCCTTTGCCATTTTATCACCTTTATGAGCTGAACCACGCGGCAATGGCACCTTTGCGTGCGGTGGCCGATATGACGCGGCTCTATTTTCAGAACCCGCTCAACCCATTGACGCACACCAGCTATGGGCGACAGATCGCAGCGGGTTGCGAGGTTCTGGAACGCACAACGCGTCGATATGGGAAACCTGATTTCGGCCTGAAGGAAACCAGTGTTGGTGGTGTCAGGGTTCCTGTACGCGAGAACATCGTCTGGAGCCGCCCGTTCTGTGATCTCATTCATTTTGAGCGGGGCGTTACCTCCCATCGAAACGATCCAAAGGTTTTGATCGTAGCGCCAATGTCTGGACACTACGCGACGCTTTTACGTGGCACTGTCGAGGCGTTGATGCCGAATGCCGATGTCTTCATCACAGACTGGATCGATGCTCGCATGGTGCCTGTGCAGGAGGGCAAGTTCGATCTGGACGATTATATCGACTACATCATTTCGATCCTGCATTTCCTTGGGCCCGATGCGCATGTTCTGGGTGTTTGTCAGCCATCCGTTCCGGTGCTGGCCGCAGTTGCGGTCATGGAAGATCGTGAGGATCCCTATATTCCGTCAACCATGACGCTTATGGGTGGCCCAATTGATACGCGGGTTGCACCGACGGCCGTGAATGATCTGGCGGTTGCCAAAGGTCTTGATTGGTTCAAGAAAAACGTCGTGATGAAGGTACCTTTTCCTCATCCGGGCTTCATGCGTGATGTGTATCCGGGATTTCTTCAGCTCTCCGGCTTCATGAGCATGAACCTCGATCGACACCTTACGGCTCACCGGGAGTTTTTCCAGCATCTGGTTGAAGGTGATGGTGACAGCGCTGAAAAACATCGCGAGTTTTATGATGAATATCTTGCGGTCATGGATTTGACGGCAGAGTTCTATCTCCAGACGGTCGAAACCGTTTTCATTGAGCACGCGCTGCCGAACGGCACCATGACGCATAACGGCCGACTGGTCGATTGCAACAAGATTACCCGGACTGCCCTTCTCACGGTTGAAGGCGAGAAAGACGATATCACTGGGCGGGGACAGACCCGTGCCGCTCATGATCTTTGCACGAGCCTGCCGGAATCCATGAAGGCGCATTACGAGCAGCCCAATGTGGGTCACTATGGTGTCTTCAATGGGTCGCGCTGGCGTTCAGAAATCGCACCTCGGGTCATGGATTTTATCCGTTCAAACAGAAACGGGCAGCAAAAGCCGAAAGAGAAACCAGCCAAGAAAGCGACTTCGCCTGCATCGCAAAAACCCAAGAAGACCGCAGGCAAAAGCGCTGTTCCACTGGAAAAAATCCTTTTGACCAAGCCGGATGGGGTTGCAGATAACCTGAAAGAAATTACGGGGGTTGGTCCCAAGCTTGAGTCGGCACTCAACGAGGCAGGTATCTTTCACTATTGGCAAATCGCATCGTTGACCAAAGAGCAGATCGAAGCTTTGGATGGTAAGCTCGACTTTCGCGGCAGGATTGCTCGCGACAATTGGATCAAACAAGCCAAGCAGTTGTCTGAAGCTGTAGGCTGATTGAACCGGTTCAGGCGTCTTCAAGGCGCCTGAAACTTGTCCCTGAAAGTCCAGTATTTTCTGACTTGCTGTCTGCCGTAGTTGATTCCACTCATATTGACCAATACAAGACCGGTCATGAAGCGAGGCCGGAGGTTCCCCAAGTGCTGAATATTTTCATTGGTTTCGATCCGCGTGAGGCGGTGGCTTATCATGTTTGTGCCAACAGCCTCACACGGCAGTCCAGCGATGTTTTGGCAATCACGCCCTTGTCGCTGCACAACCTGAAAACCTACAACGAAACGCACACGGACGGGTCGAACCATTTCATCTACACCAGATTTCTCATTCCAAACCTCATGAACTACAACGGTTGGGCGTTGTTCATGGATGGGGACATGATTGTCCGGGATGACATCGCAAAACTGTTTGCGTTGCGCGATGAAAGCAAGGCGGTCATGTGTGTGCACCATGACTACAAAACCAAGCAAACAACAAAATATCTAGGATCGAAAAACGAGAATTACCCTCGCAAGAACTGGTCTTCAGTCGTTCTTTGGAATTGTGCGCACCCGGCCAACCGCGCCGTGACGCCTGATTTCGTCATGAACGCAACCGGTGCGCAGCTTCATCGCTTTACCTGGCTGGAAGATGACCTGATTGGTGAGTTGCCGATCGAGTGGAACTGGTTGCCCGACGAACTCGGCCCGAACCCTGATGCAAAACTGCTCCATTTCACTCTTGGAACACCGTGTTTCCATGAGTACGCCAACGCACCGATGGCGGGTGAATGGCACCGGGAAAAGCTTTTGGCGAACTATTCCGCCCAACATGTGATCGATGGTCCTTTTGAGGACTAGGTCAGATTTAGATCAAAGATTTGAATGCGTTAAGCTCGGCTCTCCACAATGGAGACCGAGCTTTTTGCTGCCTTTCAAGCTGTGTTGGACATCACAAATCCTTGAAGCGCGCCGCGACAGTCCCCACTTGTCAATCGTGGATGTCTTAAATGGATAGGATGATGACGACGACCAAAAGTTGCATGATCAAACCCGCCTGGACGCCTGCAACCATCGGCCTGATGGTTCTGGGGTTCGTGGTTTTCTGGCCACTTGGCCTGGCTATGCTCGCCTACATTCTCTGGGGCGATCGCTTCGAGGGAATGTTCCGCGATGCGAAAGATCAATGGCGGGGAAGCCCGCTGAAGGGAGCATTTGATCAAATGTCAAATTCGACTGGCTACGCACGCACCGGAAATGTTGCGTTCGATGACTATCGTGAGGCTGAGCTGAAACGGCTGGAAGAAGAACGCGCAAAGCTCGATGAGATGCGCGCTGAGTTCGACAATTTTCTTCGCGAGTTGCGCCGGGCGCGTGATCAGGAAGAGTTTGATCGCTTCATGGCCAACCGGGGACGGAACACCGGCGGCGCGGAACCCGCACCGTTGTAAGTCATTCCTCCCAGACCCGCCTCCGGGCGGCCTGACCGAAAGCGGCGCTTTTCAAAAGCGCCGCTTTCGTCGTTTCTGTGCCGAGTTCAATCAGTTTGATTTATCAATCAGATACCATCGCTGAGCTAAAACCACTACGTTTCTTGCAAGAATTGCTAGCAAAAACGGCCTAAGATGGAAGCCTATGATTCGTCGGACACACGTACAGCATGTTTTCACGCCTCGGTAAAAAGCGCCTGCCGGAACATATCGATATCCAGACGGAAACGAGCGAAGTGCGCATTCGATTGCGCGCCAATCCGAGGGCTCAGAGATACCTGCTACGACTTCCAGCCGACAGTTCAGGGCCCGTCTTAACGGTTCCGGGCGGTGGCAACCTCGCGCGCGCAGAGCATTTCGCGCGACAGCACATCGATTGGTTGGTGGAACGGCTTCAGGACCGGCCGGATCATGTTGCTTTTCAACCTGGGGACACTTTGCCTTTGCGCGGTGAGGACCATGTCATTGTGTCAACGGGCAATTTGCGGGGTCTGGTGTCGACCGGTGCGACAAAAGAGGGGTTTCCTGCTCTCTTTGTGCCGGGTGCGGAGGATCACATCCCCCGAAAGGTCACGACCTGGTTGAAATCTCAGGCGCGTGCCGACTTGACGGATCGGGCAATGTTTCACGCTGCGGCAATTGATGAAAAAATCGCTGCAATCAGCATTCGCGATACCAAAAGCCGTTGGGGCTCTTGTGCATCCAACGGGCGCCTGTCTTTTTCATGGCGCCTGATTTTGGCTCCTCCTGACATTCTGGACTATGTCGCAGCACACGAAGTGGCGCATTTGAGGGAGTTGAATCATTCGAGCCGATTTTGGCGCCTGTGTGAGCGGCTGGCCCCTCAAACACCGCGTGCCAAGGTTTGGTTGAAGGAAAATGGGCTTTACCTTCACGGCTTCGGTTAATTTGCCAATTGCAAAATTCGGAGAATGTGTTTCGCTTTCCTAGGCTTAGTTGGGAGGCGATCCATGTCTTTTTTGAAGTTTATGTGGGCCAGGGCTTTCAGCCTGGCTGGGATAGTCGGACTTGTTACGGTTGCTTCGGGCGAGGCGTTCGCTGACAGTTGCTGGAATCACAACGGATCCCTCATGCGATTGCAAGCACAAGGCAATCAACGATGGTTGTCTTATGAAGTTCCAAGGAATGTCCTGCGCAATGCAGGTGTCCAGCGCGGAACGCTGCTATTCAGCGGTGTGAAAAACGGCAACTGGTATTCGGGAACAGCACGAGTTTTCTCAAAGTTCTGCCCCGGTTCGCCTCTGGAGTATTTCGTGGAGGGCCCAGTCCGTGGTGACCAGTTGCAGGTGACGGTGACAGGGACACGCGAAGTCTATAATCGTTGCCGTCCGACTGGACAGTACACCACCGACACGCTCGTCTTTACCTATAGCCACCAGTGCTGATGCAAGCGTTTTACCGCTTGATATGACCTTAGCTGAATTCAATCTTCAAAGGTGCCACTAACCGCCGCCAAAGAGGTTGCGCAAAAGGTTCAGTGGTCCTCGCCGGTCACCCGGCTCTGGGTCGCCTCCGATTGGCGCGGGCGGTATCGGCTCGCTTCCTGATCCAACGGTTGCGTTGGGAACAGGTTTTCGCGGTGCTGAAACGTTTGCGGGCAGGTTTGGAACGCCCGGAAGGTCCGCAACAGGCAGGCCGTCATGTGCCTTGTCCATGACCTCTTTCCAGACAATTGCTGGCAAACTGCCGCCGGTTGCTTTCTTGGTTGGCGAATTGTTGTCATTTCCGAACCATACGGCTGTGGTGAGGTTGCCGGTGTAACCGATGAACCAGGCGTCCCGAAAATCCTGACTGGTTCCGGTTTTCCCTCCTGCCGGACGCCCGCTGTCCAGTCTGGCCTTGCGGCCGGTGCCAGTCATCAGGGTTTCCGCCATCATCAGATTCATGTTGCCAACGGCACCGCGCGCCACGACGCGCCCGCGGCCATCTCCAGAGCGCGAATATAGGGTCTTGCCGTCTACGGTTCGGATGCGGCGAATGATATGCGGCAGTACGCCATATCCGCCATTGGAAAATGGCACGTAGGCAGATGCAATCTCCAGCGGAGTCACTTCAGAAGTCCCAAGCGACAGGGACAGGTTTTTCTTCATGTCCGAGGTGATGCCGAGCCGCTGCGCAGTGCTGGCGACAGTCCCGACACCGACTTCATATGCCAGTTGCGCAGCAACGGTGTTGAGCGAAAGGCTAAGCGAGCGTGTCAGTGTAACCGCGCCATAGTGTTGTTTGGTGTAGTTTTTTGGAGACCAGCCACCAATTGTGATTGGTTTGTCCTGGCGTACAGATTGTGGCGTCATGCCGTTTTCGAGCGCAGCCAGATAGACAAATGGTTTGAAGGCCGAACCCGGTTGACGCTTGGCATAAACGGCACGGTTGAACTGGCTCTTCGAATAGTCTGCTCCTCCAACCATGGCCTTGACAGCACCTGCCGTGTCGAGAGTGACTACGGCGCCCTGACTGACACCGAGTGTCTGCCGGTTTTCCGATAGTGCTGCGCGCAGTGCTGTTTCGGCGGCACCCTGCATGCCGGGGTCAATGGTCGTGTCTACGATGATGTCTTTTTCGATGGAGCCAACGAAGTGTGGCAGAACGTCCATCACCCAATCGGCAGCGTAGTTCTCACTGGCGGTGGTATAGCGTCTGACGACCTGCGCTGGCGCGGCAAGGGCATTCTTTGCCTCACCTGCGGTGATGTAACCCTCCTCATGCATGGCGGCGAGGACGAGCTGCGCACGGTCCTCTGCAAGATCCGGGTTTCGTGCGGGTGAATAGCGCGAAGGCGCTTTGAGAAGGCCGGCAATGGTGGCTGCCTCGGGAATGGTGAGCAAGCGCGCAGACTTGCCAAAGTAGCGTCGTGCAGCGGCATCAACACCATAAGCGCCTGAACCGAGATAAACCCGGTTGAGATACATCTCCAGGATCTCATCCTTGGAGTATTCAGCTTCCAGCCAGAATGCGAGCACCAGTTCCTGGATTTTTCGTTTGATGGTTCGATCAGGTTCCAGAAACAGGTTTTTGGCGAGCTGCTGGGTGAGTGTTGACCCACCCTGGGTCAACCGTCCGGCAGTGACGTTGATATAGAGCGCACGTGCAAGTCCGATTGGGTCAACGCCAATGTGAGATCGATAGCGCCGGTCCTCGATGGCAATGACGGCATTTGGAAGGTAAGGCGGCAGCTGTTCGAGCCTCACGGCTTCGCCGCCGGTATCGCCACGATTGGCGATCAGGCTTCCGTTTGACGCGACGATCTTGACGTTGGGCGGGCGCGCCGGAACCTGCCACTCAGAGGTTGGAGGCAGAAAGGCCGCATAGTAACCGATGATGCAAACAACAGCGATGGATCCCCAGATCCCTAAAACCATGCTCCAATAAAGGCCGCGTTTGAGCAGGCGCCCGAACGCAGTGCGTGCCTGAAAACGATTTTTGCGTTTCTGGCTTCGCCTCTTGGAGCCTGATCGCCCGCCTCGCCGGGATGCCGTGCTTTTCTTTGTCTGACTGCGCCGCGAAGGGGTGGATTTCTTTCCTGCAGGCTTTTTGCTGCTGGTCTTTGTTGATTTTCGGCTCTTGGTTTTACTTGTTTTCTTTCCTGAAGGCGCAGTGGGGCGGTCCCGCGGTCCTAGACGCAGGTCGAGCAGACTGCTGCCCGTGTCTCCAAATGTCGGTTCAATCCGCGGCTGGCGTTTCGCCCGTGTCGCCATAGATCATCCGTCCCGTACTTACCGGTCCAGACGGGTGTTCACCCGTCAGACGCGCCGGCTCCCGGAGAAGATCCTAGAAGGGGCAATTTAAGGGGGCGTTAAGACATGCCAGGCGGTTCCAAAAAACCGGCTGAACAACTGGGAACGATCACATGCGGTCGCCGGTCACAACGGTCACTGGGTTTGCCGGTTTCAGCTGGAATACCGGCTGGCATCAGCACCGTAGTAGTTGACATACCGAGTGTTCAATTCGGAAACGGGCATGATGATCAATACGTCCGTGGTACCGAATTGGGGGTCGACTACCGCGCCGTCACCGATAAACGCCCCAAGACGCAGGTAACCTTTGACCAATGGCGGCAGGGAGCGCAAAGCCTGTTTGGCATTGACCTGATCAGACGGAAGCCTGTTCATTTCAATATAACGGTCCTTAACGGCCCGAACGCGCCATTTCTCTGGTGCGCGTGCGTTGTGATGCAGGAACGACAATTGACCGGCAAGGGCGTCCGGGTCCGTGCCTTCGATCGACGCACAGCCAAGCATGACGTCGATCTTGTAGCGAAGAACGTAGGCCCATATGCCGTGCCAAAGCAATTCTACGGTCTTCTTGTTTCTATAAGGTTTTAAGACGCATGAGCGCCCGAGTTCCATGAACCTTTTGCCCGGATTGGCGTCAATCAAGGCCTGGATGTCATATTCGGCAGCTGTGTAAAATCCGGCGTGCTGATCGGCGATTTCCTGCCGGAGAATCCTGTATGTTCCGACAATTTCCGGTTTCAGGCGACCAAGCTTGTTCCGCTTCATCGAGGCATGGTCGACCACCAGCAAATGATCGCAATAGGCATCAAACGGGTCGGCGTCGCGCCGTGTAGCTAATGTGTTCGCATCAGCGATTGCCGACATTTCCTCATAGAACACCTGATAGCGCAGCCTTTGGGCTTTTCTGACCTCCTTGAAATTGCGCGCCATACGCACTTCCAAAGAGCCGATCCGGCCAAGGGTTTCTCCGGTTTTTGCAGGCATACGCGGTGAGGTCGCACGCGTGGGAGCCGCGCTGATCGGCGCGCCCGGGCGCATACCAGGTGTGAACTTCCGCACCAGTTTCCTGGGAGAAAAAAGCCCTTGCCGCATTATGGACATTTCACCCTCGCGAATTCCTCTCAAGCGCACGACAACCGGTTTCACAGCTTCGTGGCTGTTTCACCGACTGTATTTCCTTTGCCGGAATTGCATCTCCGGTGTCAGGTGATGTGCTTCGAAGCTGCCGTAGACCATAGTTTTCCGACAGCTGGATGACACGTGTGTATTTGTTTTGTTTTGATCAAGGGCAAGTCTAGCCGAATAGGGTGAAATTGTGAAATTCGGCAAGCTTGGTTCATGTCCCGGTGGTCAGGCGGTCGGAGAGCACTTCAGCGCTCTGGATTCAGTTACGGTTGATCTCAGAAAGAGCGTCGAATATGGCATCCACTGACAATGGTTTGGTCAGGTATCCAGCCGCACCGACGTCCTTTGCTTTGTCTCTGGCATCTTTCATCACGTCGGCCGTCACAATCAGTACAGGTACCTGTGCTCGCCCCGCTGTCTTCTCGTCCTCGCGGATTTTGGCTATGGCCTGAAAACCATCAAGGCCGGGCATGTGCAGATCCATCAATATGGCGTCAAAAGAGCCATGCGCAGCCGCTTCCACGGCTTTTTCGCCATCTGTGACCATGACGGGGACATGGCCGAGTTTGCGAAGCAGTGCTTCGCTCAAAAGCCGATTGATATCGTTGTCTTCGGCCACCAGCAGACGCAATGGTCTCGCTGGCACTGCGGCCCGATTTGCCAGAAGTCCGTTGCTGATGGGTTCTGCACTGACATCCCAGGCGCTTTCAATACCGGTTTCTCCGAGAAGGCCTGAAAAAATCTGGGCGACTGTCTCAAGACGCGCAGGTCGGATCAGATAAGCGGCATATCCGGCCGCGCGCAGATGGTCGAGGCGGTCCCGCTCGGGTGGAGCGATCATCACAATGGCAGGTGCGTCGCATCCAGTTAGACGCGCTGTTGCGAGCCAGCCGCCACTGTCTGAAAGGGCCGCATTGTCGACAACCAGCAGGTCCGCTGATGCGAGCTTGTCCTCAAGCGCATCGTCGCCGGGTGCGAGTACGGCGACATCAGCCCCGTGCTGGTCAAGGCGTTTGGCAAGCAACGGGCCTTCAACGACGCTGTTGCTCACAAAGACGATATTACGCTGGTCCAAGGCGGCAAATCGGGGATCGGAAATATTTTTCAAGCTTTCAGGGATCGGCAATCTGACACAGAAGGCAGCGCCGCCCTCCGCAGTCGGTCTCGCGGAAATGGATCCACCCATCAGACCTGCCAGTCTTTGCGCAATGGCAAGGCCAAGTCCTGTGCCGCCAAACTTTCGCGCAGGGCCATGATCGACCTGTTCGAATTCCCGAAAGAGACGTTCAGCTTCTGCTTCGTCAAAACCAATGCCCGTATCGCGAACTTCGATATCCAGAAAACTGCCGCCAGCCGGATTTGGCCGGCCTGAAAGGTCCACAGCGACGCCGCCCTGATCCGTGAATTTGACACCGTTGCCAATCAGATTGAATAGGATCTGCCGGACACGTGTGGCATCGATTGTCACTTCGGCCGGAAGATTTGCCGCGAGAATCGCCCCGATTTCGAGGTTTTTGGCATGTGCCTTGGGGGCCAGAAGTTCAACGACGCTTTCAGCCAATGGTCCGATTGGTGTCGGGGCCGCCTGAATGTCCAGTTTTCCGGCTTCCACCTTGGAGAAGTCGAGCACTTCATCAATCAGCAAAAGCAGAGTTTCACCGGACGTCTCGAGCGCCTCGATATAGGCATGCTGCTCCTTTGTAAGGCGCGTGTCGCGCAAAAGGGCTGCCATGCCCAAAACGCCGTTCAACGGTGTTCGGATTTCATGGCTCACAGTTGCCAGAAATCTGGACTTGGCCTCGTTGGAATTTTCAGCTGAGTGCCGGGCTGCCAGTAAGTCTTCCTCGATCAGGCGGCGTTCCGTCACATCGCGCAATACGGTTTGAACAAGTTGCCGATCTGTCGACGAATCGCGCACAGGGATGTCGATCCGCGAAAACCAGCGCTTGCCTTGTACGGTTTCAATGTGAAGATCCTCAAAGCCCATACCCCCCATCCTGGTGGCACTCTCATGGGGGCGCCTGTCATCAGTTCCGGTGGTTTCAACAAGCGGCAAGTGCATTGCGTTGCCAGTTTGCAGACCATGGTTTGAGCCGAAGACATCGTCGGCAGCGGAATTTACATATGTAACCAAACCGTCCTGATCGCGCCGGATGACAACATCGCCAAGCGTCGCCAGTATGCTGGCATGCCGTTCGTCGGATTCGCCGAGTTCCCAAGCCCGGTCTTCAAGTTCCTCGCAGCGCGCCATGAGCCTGCGGATCTTGTCGTCCTTGACCTGAATCGCGGCAACCGACCGGTGCATGTCATCAGCCAGCAGGCGCCAAACAGCCAGACCACCAGCGAAAAATGCCAGTCCAACGCCCAGAAAGCGGTTCACTCCATCGGCTGAAACGAGAAGAAACCCCGCGGTGAGCCCCACCACCAAGGCGACTACGGCCAGGCGCTGCAATGATTTGGCCGGTGGCGACACAGGCCGATCGGTGGCGCGACGGCCGGGTCCGACATCGGGTCCAAGTTCATTGGCATCAGTTGTTCGAGAGCGTCTTTCGGTCGAAGGCGAGGCTGTGGAACCTTGCGAAGGCAGCGCGTGCTCGCTCCGGCGTCTTTCGTGCTGAGCGTTTTCACCAGCGACTTCGGTGTCTGTGGCGTGGTCGTTGTTTTGGTTGGCCAAGTTCAAACTCTCATCAAGACCCAAGGTGATGAGAGAGTGCCGCTTAATCTTTGAGAAACCGTTTCACTGATTGTTCAAACATATGGAAAATCAAGCTTTGGTGGGCTTGAACCAGATGTGCAGGTAGTCTTTTGCATCCGGTTGCGGCCGCATCATCGTCTGTTGCCAGGCATTGCGTTCGAAGTGAATTAAATCGAGCTCCCAGACGCAACCGAGAACATGAGGACGCATGTCAGACAGTGTGTCGATACCGTTATATGGAATTCGCACATGGTCATGACATAATACGCATCCCTGAACCCACCAGAAAGACGAGAGTGTCAGTCCCTCAGTACCTTTGTGAATGAGGGCAAAACCGAGATAGTTTTCACCATCTGCGGTGGCAACATCAGCCAGACGTGAAGTGAAGACACCACGTGCGTGGCCCAGTTCCTCATCGGTCAAAGTGTTGTCGTCAACATAAAGCCCGTATGCTTTCAGGGTAAAGGCGGCAAAGGACAGCGTACCCAGAACAGACACAGTCCGTTCCGGGTAACGTTGAAGATCGATCGTTTGAATAGACTTTTGCATGAATTCAGCCTGTTTGGTGGGTGCTGAACCCTAGCAGGATCTAGCGGACTTCGAGAAAACCTATGATTTTTCTCACGTCCTTCAGGACCGGTTCAGCGATGGCAGATGCCTTTTCCGCACCGTCCTTCAAAACGGCATCGATCTGGGTCTTGTCATCCATCAACCGACGCATTTCGTCTGTCATCGGCGACAGTTTTGCAACTGCAAGATCGGACAGTGCCGGCTTGAAGGCTGAAAACTGCTGACCGCCAAATTCCTGCAAAACGTCTTCCTTGCTGATCCCGCCGAGTGCCGCATAGATGCCCACAAGGTTGTCTGCTTCGGGCCGGCCCTCGAGACCATCCGTTTCGCTGGGAAGAGCGTCGGGGTCGGTCTTGGCTTTTTTGACCTTCTTTGCAATCAGATCTGCATCGTCGGTCAGGTTGATGCGTGACAGATCCGAGGGATCGGATTTGGACATTTTCTTGGTGCCGTCACGCAATGACATGATCCGGGTTGCGGGACCCGCGATCATTGGCTCGGTCAGCGGGAAATAGAGCTGTTCCGGCAGTTCGGGAGACGGCCTTGGATTCGGCACGCCGATGCCCAGCTCCTTGATCCTGTCGCCAAAATCATTGTTGAACTTTGCCGCAATGTCGCGCGTCAATTCAAGGTGCTGTTTCTGGTCGTCACCAACCGGAACATGGGTTGCCCGATAAGCCAGAATATCGGCAGCCATCAAGTTGGGATAGGCGAACAGGCCAACGGAAGCGTTTTCCTTGTTTTTGCCGGCCTTTTCCTTGAACTGGGTCATGCGGTTGAGCCAGCCCATCCGCGCCACGCAATTGAAGATCCACGCGAGTTCCATATGTTCGCGGACCTGGGATTGATTGAAGATGATCGATTTCTTCGGGTCGATACCTGCCGCCATATAAGCCGCGGTTACTTCCCGTGTTGCATCGGTCATTTCCATCGGGTCCGGAAAACCGGCCGTGATCGC
Source organism: Roseibium porphyridii (assembly GCF_026191725.2). Lineage (NCBI taxonomy): Bacteria > Pseudomonadati > Pseudomonadota > Alphaproteobacteria > Hyphomicrobiales > Stappiaceae > Roseibium > Roseibium porphyridii. The sequence continues at coordinate 380,019 of NZ_CP120863.1, read as the reverse complement.
ATGAGCGTCGACAACGCAGAAGATCGTCGGCATTTGGTCCTGAAGTGGGACCCAACGCGAGACTGCGCCAAGATAATTTCCAAGATGGAGGTTGCCGGTCGGCTGTACGCCTGAAAATACACGGGGCTGGAACTCCGCCATGATCAATCCCTTTTATTAGTGCGGCCGGTTGGAAGGGCGCTGTGAACATTTGGGCGCGCCGGGTTTAAGCCCGCAATTGCCTTGATGCAAGCCGGAATGATCAAGTTGTGGCGTTTCGCGATTAGGTGTTGCGCCTTCTCAACGCTTTGGCCATGCCAAGAAGGTCGGCGCCGCCGCTTAGTTGTGCAATGAGCGCGAACGTCACAATGCCAACAAGTACGAGAAGACCCAGGCTTGCAGCACGCACAAGGAGCCAGCCATCGCTCAGATAAGGTGCCAGGAGATCGGCGGCGAAATGAACACTCACGCCCATCAGCGCGCTTGCGAGCAGCACAAGCAATAGGCGTTTTAGCAGTGAAAAATCGGGCGTGAAGTGACCGCGCTTCCAAAGAACGCCGAGCAACAAGGCCGTGTTGACCCACCCTGCCAACGTTGTAGCCAGCGCAATGCCGACATGCATGAGCCAGGGAAACAGCGCGATCGACAAGATCACGTTTACGACCATTCCGACCACGGCAAATTTCATCGGCGTTTTTGTGTCTTCCCGGGCAAAGTAGCCGGGGGAAAAGACCTTGTTGAGAACAAAGGCCGGCAACCCGAACGAAAACGCCATCAGCGCTGCCGCTGTTCCGTCAACCGCCTGTGCGTCGAACCGGACCCGCTGAAACAACACCGAAACGATTTCGTGCGGCACGACTGCCAGGGCAACGGCGGCCGGCAAGGTCAATACCAGAGAGAATTCGAGTGCGCGGTTCAGGCTGTGCTGGTAAGCGGCGGTTTCGCCCGCCCGCAATTGCCGGGTCAGGCTCGGCAGAAGCACCACACCGATCGCGATTCCGATGACACCCAACGGAAGTTGGTAAAGGCGGTCCGCGAAATAAAGCAGCGCATTGGCACCTTCCTGCATGGACGCGATGATCTGCCCAACTGCAATGTTGATTTGCGTGACACCTCCGGCAATGACGCCCGGAATGCCAAGGACCAGAAGCCGTTTGGCGGACTTGGTATAGCGTGGGCGAAAGACCGGAATGCGAAAACCGAGCCGTTTCAGATCGATGATCACGACCAGGAGCTGCACGATGCCGCCAACCGTCACACCGATCGTGAGAATGATACCGAGCGTCGTGTTGTCTTCGATACCGGTAAGGAGGACACCGCCGAGCACGAGGCTCATCACGACGTTGAGCATCACGGGCGCAAAGGCCGCGGCAGCAAAGCGGTGATAGGTGTTCAAAATGCCGCCGATAAAGGCAAGCAGCGACATGAAGATGAGATAGGGAAAGGCGATCCTGGCCATAAGCACAGTCAGGTCGTATTTCTCCGGATCTGCCACGAAACCGGGTGCCAGGACCCAGACAACAAATGGCATGAAGATTTGCGCCAGTGCCGTCAGACCAAGCAAGCAGAACAGCAGCGCGGCACCGATTTCACCGGCAAATTGCCTAGCACCTTGATCGCCTTCTTCTTCCACTTTTCTGCCGAAAAGTGGAATAAAAGCCGAATTGAATGCGCCTTCGGCGAACAATCGTCGGAACAGATTCGGCAGCCGGAATGCCACCACGAACGCGTCTGCGACAGGTCCGGCTCCCACAGCTGCAGCAAGCAGCACATCGCGCACAAATCCAAGCAGGCGGCTGAGTAGCGTCGCGCCGCCGACAGTAGCGAAATTGCGGACAAGGCTCATGCCGAGTGGGTTCCTGTGTTAAGGCAGCACAAGTCAGGAAGCCTGTTTCTGGACTTTGCGCGCTACAGGCGCGGCGGGGTCCAATTCGACCTCACCTTCAACTGCATTGGCAAGCCGCTCACGAATAATGTCCTGACGGCCGATATTTGCAATTTTCTGACCGGTCAGGTCGGTCACATAAAATACGTCGACAGCTTTTTCGCCGAATGTCGAGATGTGAGCGGAGCCGATGTTGAGATTGAGTGTGGCAATGCTCCGTGTCAGGTCATAGAGCAGGCCGGGCCGGTCAAGGCCGGAAATTTCAAGCACGGTATAGTCATCCGACAGGGCATTGTTCACCAGCACGTCCGTCGCAACCTTGAAAGCTTTGACGCGCCCTTTCATCGAGCCCTTTTTGGACACAGGCTCTGGCAAACGCTCATCTCCGCGCAAGGTCTTCAAAATAAGCGCGGTGATCCGTTCGCCTCGGCGGCGCTCGTCCTCATCGTCCGGCAATTCCCGGCCGATGAAGATCGTATCAAGAGCAAATCCATCGGTTGTGGTGTCGATCTGCGCATCGACAATGTTGGCGCCGGTTGAAAAACAGGCCCCTGCGATGGTGGACAGGAACCGCGGATGGTCAGGTGCCATGATGTTCAGTTCCGTCACGCCTTCAAAGGCGCGCGGGATCACTTGAAAGGCCAGCTGCTTGCCATCCTTGTCGGCCTGATGCAGCAACTCTGCGTGTGTGACCAGCCGATCCGGCTCCGTACGCAGCCAATAGGCCGGATAGTGCCGGTCGAGATACGCCTTTCTATCCTTTGCCGGCCAGTGTCCAAGTTTTTTGCTGAGACCTTCCTTGGCGTCGGCAATGGCCACATTGTGCGACATCTTGGTATGACCACCTGAAAGATGCGGTTCACTGGCATAATAGAGTGTGCGCAGCAGCTGACCTTTCCAGCCATTGAAAACCCCCGGACCAACGGCGCGAATATCGGCAACCGTGAGGATCAGCAGCAGTTTCAGTCGCTCGAGGGACTGAACCGTCTGTGCAAAGTCCTGAATCGTTTTCTGGTCTGAAAGGTCGCGCGACTGGGCAATCGTGCTCATGTCGAGATGATGCGCGATCAACCAGGCAACAGTCTCCGTTTCCGCATCATTCAATCCGAAGCGCGGACAGATTTTCCGCGCTACCTTGGCACCCGCGATAGAGTGATCTTCCGGTCGTCCCTTGGCGATGTCGTGCAGGAACATGGCAACGAAAAGCACTTTGCGGTTCTGCAATGTCAAGATCAGATCAGTTGCAAGCGGGTGGTCGTCACCTGAATTGCCACGTTCGATTTCTGCCAGAACGCCGATTGACCGGATCAGATGCTCATCCACGGTGTAGTGGTGATACATATTGAACTGCATCATCGCGACGACCTTGCCGAACTCCGGTACAAATCGGCCAAGCACGCCGGTTTCGTTCATCTTTCGCAAGGTTTTTTCCGGCTGATGCCGGGACGTTAGAACCGACAGGAAAAGTCTGTTCGCTTCGGCGTTGGTTCGCAGATCCTTGTCGACGAGTTTGAGGGACTGACGGATCAGACGCGTCAGGCGCGGGTGTAGATTGTAGTCGTGCTTGTCGGCGACCTGGAACACCCGCAGAAAGTTGGTCGGGTCACTTTCAAAGATCGTGTCGGCTGTAACGTTGATGCGATTGTTTTCCACCACGAAGCCCGGAGCACCCTTAATGGGCGTTACCGTATTGGATTTTCGACCGCTGCGCAGGCGGCGCATCATGCCGGTCAGGCCTTTGCCGCGCGGTTCCTTCACATGTTCCTCTTCCAGAGCAGCGCAGATGATCCGGGTGAGATCGCCCACGTCCTTTGCGACCAGGAAATAGTGCTTCATGAACCGCTCGACATCTTTCATGCCGGGGTGCTGCGTATAGCTCAATCGAATGGCAATTTCCCTTTGTACATCAAAGGAAAGTCTTTCTTCCGGCCTGCCGGTCAGGAAGTGGAGGTGACAGCGCACAGCCCATAGGAAATCTTCCGATTTCTTGAAGCGGGCATACTCCGAGCGTGTCAGGACGCCTTTCTTGACCAGCTCGGCCTGTCGTTCGACCCGGTAGTGATACTTGGCGATCCAGAACAAGGTGTTGAGGTCTCGCAGCCCACCCTTGCCTTCCTTGATATTCGGTTCAACCAGATATCGTGAGGTGCCCTGCCGCTGGTGGCGCTCATCCCGTTCCAAGAGTTTTGCCGCGATGAATTCCGAGCTGCTGCCATTGACGACTTCGGCATCGAACCTTTTTTCCATTTCGTCGTAAAGCGGCCTGTCACCCCAGATGAATCGGGCTTCCAGAATAGCGGTCCGAATGGTCATGTCTGTCTTGGCGAGACGAATACACTCGTCGATATTGCGGGTTGCGTGCCCGACTTTGAAGCCAAGGTCCCAGAGCATGTAGAGAATGTATTCCACCACCTGCTCGCCCCAGGGCGTCTGCTTGTAAGGCAGGATAAACAGCAGATCGATGTCCGAACCCGGCGCAAGCGTGCCGCGGCCATAGCCGCCGACAGCGGCAATAGACATGCGTTCTGCAGCCGACGGGTTTTTGATCCGATAGACATGATTGCGTGCAAAGTCGTAGATGACGCGGATCAGCTCGTCCTGGATGAATGACAGTCGTCCGGCACACAAGATTCCGCCGCCATCTTCATTCAGGCGTTTCTGCGCATCGGCTCGAGCGGATTTGACCTGTGATTTCAGTTCTTTGAGAACCTCGGCCCGGATCTTCATGTCTGAACCGTCGCCGTCATGCTTTTCAGTCAGCGTGCTCAATCGGCTACGCAATGCGTCCGAGTCAATCAGTCCGGCAAGGTCTTCTTGAGAGAGTTTCATGCTGGTATGCAGGTCCGTTCAAAAGATGCGGCGGTCAATGTCGGTTGCCGGTTATATAGGGAACTCCGTCTAAGGACACGTAAATCCTGATCTGACGGGCAGCCGAAAGCCGTTGCAATGCCCCTGACCCGCGGTCAGGCAAGTCACGTTGCCAAGCGGTAAGTTTGGGCAGAAATTGTTAAGTTAGATGTCATCCTTGACGGCGGCGACGCGCAACTGATGCAGCAGTCCGTTCAATGACTCTTCCGACAAGCCGCCAATCTTCAAAGCGAGTTGGTTGGCAAGTTCGGTTGCCTTGGGGTCCATGCCCGCAGTGTCGATGGTCACGCGCGGGTCGGACAGCTCCGCAAGGCGCTGGATTTCCTCCGCTTCATCCCAAATCACGTTGAAATAGGTAATGATCCGTTGCACCAGAAACCAGGTGGGCTTGCCTCGCTTGCCGTGTTCAAGTGCGGATAGATAGGCACTGGAAACAGAAAGCGCCGCAGCCATTTCTTTCAGCGATACGCCCTGCTTTGTTCTCAGTTCCCTGATTTTTGCCCCAAGCGGTGTCACGATCTACCTTTTCTTCCTTATCCGGACATAAAGCGCCCCTGCTCCGCCATGGCTCGCATGCGCCTCTTCATAACCGAGAACGACGGGACGCATGTCAGGCATGGACAGCCATTGTGGAACCATTCTGCGCAAAATCCCGCGCTCGTCCATATAGGCGCTCGAACCTCCGCCACCTTTTCCCGTAATCACCAGAACGACTTTGTGCCGTCTTGCCTGTGCCTGATAGAGGAAGCCCAACAGCCTGTCATGTGCCTGATGCTGGGTCAGTCCATGCAGGTCAATTCGAGCATCAATCGCCCTCACACCCCGCACGATCTTACGTCGGAACCGGTGTTCAAGCTGGTGAAGCGGCATGGGAGCTTTGGCCTTTTGCTCCCCAGGGGGAGCTTTAATGGCCGTCGATGTTTTGGGTTGCTTTACGGATTTGGTCGGAGTGTCTTTGACGACATCTTCGAGTTCGGCTTCCAGGACCCTGGCACGTTCGGGATGAAGCGGGGTCAGGGTCTTGGCGACCTTGCCCCAAAGTTCCCGATCTTCCGGAGAAAGTGCCCCCTTTTTGCCCCGCTTGCCCATGTGTCAGTCCGTCTGGGCGTTGGGGAGAAGCAAGACGAATTCGGCCTCATGCCTGATGTCGCCGGCGACATCACCGGCAACCTTGCCGGAGCCTGCAAAAATGTCGCCTCGAACAGGTCCCTTGATGGCCGAACCACTGTCGTCGGCAACCATGAGGCGGGCGAAAGATCGCTTGGTCGTGTCAGGATCTTTGAAACTTGCGGAAACAAACACAAGAGCGCCAAAGGGAATATGTTCCGGGTCGACCGCCAGGCTCCTGCCCGGGCTCAACGCTATGCCGGCAGATCCGACAGGTCCTTGCTCCGGCTCAGCACCCACGACCTCACGAAAGAAGATGTAGGAACGGTTTTCCCGCAACAGCGCATCCCGCCTGTCCGGATTGGTCTCCAGCCATGTCCGCAGTCCGGACATGGTGAAGTCTTCCGGGGCTCCTTCTCCGCGCTTGACCAGCAAGCGAGCGACCCCCGTATAGGGATGCCCGGTCTTTCCCGCATAGCCGACACGCATGACAGAACCATCGTCCAGGCGCAGGCGTGCAGAGCCCTGTACATGAACGAAAAATGCGTCGATCGGACTTTCGAGCCAGACCAGCTCGAGTGCTTCCTGGTCCAGTGCGCCGTCCATGATGGCACCACGGTCTGGCATTTCGATCAAGATGCCGTTCTGAAGACGACCATGACTGAGATCTGCGGGCCAGTCAGGCGGTCGATTTTTGGGTGAAACGGTTTCGAGACCTGAGGGTTTTCTGTGAAGGGGTGTCTGAAAGACTGCTGTCCTATGACGAGAGGCGCGCAGCTCGGGTTCGAAATAGCCGGTGACGAACCCCTTCCGGACGACGCGGTAAGGCGTGAAGTGGGTTTCAAGGAAGCTACGCGCAGCTTTTGGCGTTTTCAGCGCAACTTCAATTTCAGGGCATTGCGCCTTGAAATCGTCTGCCTTCAGGACAAGGTCTGTGCCTGTATTCTTCAGCAACTCAGGTTTGGAACAAATACGCAGAAGGCTTGAAAGCGCCGCCCGATGATTGTCCGCTGCCCAGCCTGGCAGAGCGTCAAAGGTGAGCCTTTCAAGGCGTTCAGAGTATTGCGGGGTCTGCGGCATTGCTGCGGCGGCTCCGACAAATAAAAGCGGCGCGGCCAAAGCCGCGCCTCTGCACTTCGCGAAGAGACGGGACCCTGTCCCAGGCCACGTCATTGTTATTCAGCGGATTCGGTCGCGACCAGCTTCCAGTTCGGATCGCGGGAGCTTGTGTCCCGTGCGAACGTCCAAATATCGACCACCTCGGAAACTTTCGTTGGATCACCGTCGACGACTTCGCCGTCCTTGTCCCGCGTGGCGGAAATCATCTGGCTGTGAATTTTCACAGTCACCTGTGCCGTGGCGTCTTTCAGCGCAGCTTCAACGATTTCTGCCTTGTCGATACCGATGAAGGTTGAATCAACGGTTTCACCGCGTTTCTCACGGTCTTCGATAGCGGCAACAAACCCCTCGTAGACTTCGTGAGAGAGAAGGTTCTTCAGTGCTTTTTTGTCGCCGTCAGCGAATGCCATCACGATCATTTCGTAAGCTGCCCGCGCGCCCTCAAGGAACGGCTCGGGCTCGAAGCTGCGATCAACCGAAAGGATCTGTTTCAAGGCGCTGTTGAGGGCCGAGCCCTCAGGCGCAACCTTGTCGATAACAACTTCACCACCTGCAGCAGGTTGCTCCATCTGTTCAGGCTGCTGTTGGGTTTGGCCCGGCATTGGGATCACATTGTCCTGGTCGCCGCCATTGACCTGATCGCCCGGTTTTTGTTCCGGCTTCGAATACGGATCGAAAGGCGGACGTTCATTGCCGGTGCGTTTGCCAAGAACAGACCGCAGTCTGAACAGAATGAAAACCGCAAGTCCCATAAGGAGGAGGTTTAACGGGTCAAAAATCTCGTTCATTTTAGCTTCCGGTTACCCTTCTCAGGCCTTAGCGCCGCCCCTTGATCGTGAAAGGTGCACGCCGCCCCATACGCAAAGTCTGTTACTTTCCTATTTAGGGGGTCCTTGAACCAGCATCCAGACCCAAGAGCAAGACTGAATTTGCGTAAAGTCGCTCTTTCCTATGTCAGTCAGCTCGCATTTTTAGCAACGAACGCCTAACTTATCCCAAACAAGCTTATCAGACGATGGAGGTCCCGTGGGACTTTATATCATTGCTGCCATTCTTCTGCTGCCCCTGATCGAGATCGCGGTCTTCATTTGGGTCGGTGGTTTGATTGGTGTGATTCCGACCATTTTGCTAACCGTGGTAACAGCACTTGCGGGCACTTTGATGCTGCGTCAGCAGGGTTTGTCCCTACTCATGCGCATGCAGCAGGAGCTCGATGCAGGCCGTTCGCCGGGCAACGAAGTGATGCAGGGCGCAATGATTGTTCTGGCAAGCATTTTCCTGCTGATTCCGGGTTTCGTCACAGATGCCATCGGTTTGTTGCTGTTCGTTCCGCCGGTGCGTGAGGCGCTTGCAAGGTTCATCATCTCGCGATCGAACGTTGTCATTGTCCAAAACGGCCAGACGCGCCGACAGTCTGGCGAAGGCGTTGTCGATCTGGATGCAGACGACTGGTCTGAAAAGAACGATGGCACTGAGGGTAAGCCAAGCGGCAGCGGACAACCCAGGATCAGCCCCTGGCAAGACGGCTCAGACGACGCAAAGTCCTGAAAAACCTTAATCCGGTCACCAAATCGTGACACCGGGTGTATGCTGAATTTTTACCAGTTTCAGTTAGGAGTCCTCCGAAATCCGCGGGAAATAGCCTGCGGAGCTGGAGGAAACGAGCTATGAGTGCGGCACGCATTGACTGGGTGGATACGGCGAAAGGCATCTGCATCATCTTTGTGGTGATGATGCACTCGGTGCTGGGTGTTGAAGCTGCGGCCGGCGATACCGGCTGGATGCATGCCGTAGTTGCCTTCGCAGCACCATTCCGCATGCCGGACTTCTTTCTGATTTCCGGTCTGTTCCTGTCCAATGTAATCACCCGGGACTGGAAGCTCTATCTGGATCGCAAAGTCGTCCATTTCGCGTATTTCTACGTCCTCTGGATGACCATTCAGTTTGCCGTTAAAGCCCCTGTTTTCGTTGGTGAAATGGGCACTACTGGCACTCTGGAGTTCTATTTCCTCAGCTTCGTGCAGCCCTTCGGCACCTTGTGGTTCATCTACATGCTGCCGGTGTTCTTCCTGGTTTGTAAGGTGGCGCACGACAAGGGTATTCCCTGGCAGGTCATGCTGGCGGTGGGCGCTCTTCTGCAAATTGCGCCGATCCATACCGGATGGCTGTTGGTGGATGAGTTCGCTTCAAGATTTGTCTATTTCTATGCCGGTTACATCTTTGCGCCCCAGATTTTCCAACTTGCTGCATGGGCGCGGGAACGGATCGGCATCAGCCTTGCTTATCTGATCGGTTGGGGTGTCATAAATGGCGGCCTGGTTTATCTCGGTTGGGCGGCACTGCCCGGAGTGGCCCTTGCACTTGGCGCCGCCGGTGCCGGTGCGATCATCTTGACCAGCGCGCTGATCGTTAAGTTTGGCCGGCTGGGTTTTCTCCGCCACTTTGGCGAAAACTCAATCGTCATCTACCTGGCGTTCTTCTTTCCAATGGGTGTGAGTCGCGTGATTCTGCTCAAACTGGGCATTCTGGATATCGGCACGGTTTCACTCATCGTGACCATCGTCGCCTCCGTCAGCCCTATGATCCTGTTCTGGATGATCCGGAAAACCGGGTTCGGCTGGTTCCTGTTCCGCCGCCCCGAATGGGCCTATCTGACCGGAACATTCGGCAAGAAGCGGCAGCCGCAGGCGGCTGAATGAACCGCATTCTAATCTGCCGGATCTACAAGCAATAGGGCTAGCAGCCGGCAGAAGCAGCGCTCGAAGAGGGCTTCAAGGTGGAAAAGGCCGATTGTGTGAAAGCATGGGTCTGCCAGCCTGAGTCAGGACGTCCTTTGAATTTTTGACATTAGGACTTTTCTCTCGCGCACGCTGCGGGCATGATCCGCGCCATGTCGACGCAAAGCTCTTCCCCTGCCCTCACCGCTGACGACCACCTGATTCTGGTCGATGGTTCCACGTTCATTTTCCGCGCATATCACGCTTTACCCCCGCTGACGCGCAAGCCTGACGGTCTTCCCGTTGGTGCCGTCTCGGGTTTCTGCAACATGTTGTGGAAGCTGTTGCAGGAGGGACTGACCCCGGAAGAAGGCGATGAGCCGACTCATTTTGCCGTCATTTTCGATCATTCCGCACAAACCTTCCGAAACGAGATCTATCCCGAATACAAGGCCCACAGGCCTGAGCCGCCGGAAGATCTGGTGCCGCAATTCGGACTGATCCGCGAGGCAACGCGTGCATTTTCGGTGCATTGCATTGAGCAGGCTGGGTTCGAGGCAGACGATTTGATTGCGACCTACGCCCGTCAGGCTGCAGAGCAGGGTGCGCAGGTCACGATTGTTTCGGGCGACAAGGACCTGATGCAATTGATCGGCCCCAAAGTGGGCATGATCGACACCATGAAAAACAAGATTTTCGGCGAGACTGAAGTCTTTGAGAAATTTGGCGTTGGGCCGGACAAGGTCATCGAAGTTCAATCGCTGGCCGGAGACAGCGTCGACAATGTTCCGGGCGTTCCGGGCATCGGCCTTAAGACCGCCGCTCTTTTGATCAACGAATTCGGCGATCTGGAAACACTCCTGTCCCAGGCCGACACGATCAAGCAGAAGAAACGTCGCGAAAACCTGATCGAGTTTGCCGATCAAGCCCGTGTTTCCAAGGAACTCGTGACGCTCAAGCAGGATGTTCCGGTGGAAACACCGGTCGGCAATCTCTCCGTCACCGACATGGATGGCCCGAAAGCTGTCGGTTTTCTCAAGGCCATGGGCTTCAACACACTTACGAAACGGGTTGCGGAAACAACCGGAGCCGACATTGCCAATGTGGAGGCGAGTGAGTTCGAAGTCCCTGGTTGGGATGTCCCCGATCACAAGGGTCGGATGGCTGAACGCGTCGAAACAAGTTCCGGTGCAGCAACAAGCGACGGTACTCCCGGCGTAGAAGGCATGATGGTGCCGCAGACGGTAGCGGACGCGCGCGCTGAAAGCGTGAAGGCAATTGCGATTGATTCCAGCGCCTATGAAACTGTCACATCGGTCGATCGCCTGAAAGAATGGTGTGAAGCTGCCTTTGAAAAAGGCTATGTCGCCTTCGACACTGAAACCACGTCCTTGAATGCCATGCAGGCGGACCTTGTCGGCCTGTCGCTGTCCACCGAACCCGGGAAAGCCTGTTATGTGCCGCTTGCCCATGTTGACGGTGAAGGCGATCTGTTGGGGGGTGGGGGTCTTTTGCCGGACCAGATACCTCTTCAGGATGCATTGGATGTTCTGAAGCCGATGCTTGAAGATGCGTCGGTGCTGAAAATTGCGCAGAACCTCAAATACGATTGGCTGGTCATGACCCGCTATGGCGTCGATATCGGCCCGTTCGACGACACAATGCTGCTCTCTTATACGGTTGACGCCGGCAAGGGTGGCAACGGCATGGATGAGTTGTCGGATCGATGGCTCGACCACAAGCCGATCCCGTTCAAGGAAGTCTGCGGTTCCGGCAAATCAATGATCACCTTCGACAAGGTGGCTATCGACAAGGCGACGGCCTATGCAGCAGAGGATGCCGACGTCACCTTAAGGCTCTGGATGGTCCTTAAGCCGCGTCTTGTGTCCGATCGCATGGCGACGGTCTATGAAACGCTGGAACGTCCCATGGTTCCTGTGCTGGCGCGCATGGAAAAACGCGGAATCTCCGTCGACAGGCAAATGCTGTCCAGACTTTCCGGTGATTTCGCGCAAGGCATGGCCGCGCAGGAATCGGAAATCTACGAACTGGCGGGTGAAACCTTCAACATCGGCTCTCCTAAGCAGTTAGGTGACATTCTGTTCGGCAAGATGGGTTTGCCCGGGGGCAAGAAAACCAAGACGGGGGCCTGGTCAACCTCGGCTCAGGTCCTGGAGGACCTGGCAGCCGAAGGACACGAACTGCCGTCGAAAATTGTCGCATGGCGCCAGCTGTCAAAGCTGAAATCGACTTACTCCGATGCATTGCCGGGTTACATCAACCCAGAAACAAAGCGTGTGCACACCTCCTACGCGCTCGCATCGACCACAACGGGTCGGCTGTCCTCTTCTGAACCGAACCTTCAGAATATCCCGGTGCGGACAGAGGCTGGGCGCAAGATCCGCCAGGCGTTTGTCTCTGAGGCAGGACATAAGCTGGTTTCGGCCGATTACAGCCAGATTGAACTGCGCGTTCTCGCCCATATTGCCGATATCCCCCAACTCAAGAAGGCATTTGAAGACGGGCTTGATATCCATGCCATGACAGCCAGCGAGATGTTCGGCACTCCGATCGAAGGTATGGATCCGATGGTTCGTCGTCAGGCCAAGGCCATCAACTTCGGCATTATTTACGGCATCTCTGCCTTTGGCCTTGCCAATCAGCTGGGCATTTCGCGCGGCGAAGCCGGCGACTACATAAAGACCTATTTTGAGCGGTTTCCAGGCATCAAGGACTATATGGAAGCGACCAAAAAGAAGGTCCATGCCGATGGTTTTGTGTCGACGATATTCGGCCGCAAGGCGCATTACCCTGAAGTGAACACCAAGAACCCAAACATGCGCGCCTTCTATGAGCGCGCGGCCATCAACGCGCCGATCCAGGGGTCAGCCGCCGACATTCTGCGCCGTGCAATGGTGCGCATGGAAGACAGACTGAACAGCGCCAAGCTGGATGCTCAAATGCTGCTGCAAGTGCATGACGAACTGATTTTCGAGGTCCCGGATGCACAGGTTGACGAGACGATCCCGGTGATCAAGGACGTCATGGAAAATGCCTGCGATCCAGCCCTCACCCTTTCCATCCCGCTGCAGGTTGATGCCCGTGCAGCCGACAATTGGGACGACGCCCACTAAATGCGGTGATTGCGGCTCAGAGCAAAGGCGCCGCTAAACCATCGCCATCACGCGCGAGGGGCCCCCGGTTCCACCCCGGTTTTTGGGTGCGCCAACGATCAGCGTCGCTCCCGTTGCCGGTAGCGCGTCGAGGTTGGCGATGCATTCCAGGCCCCAGCGATTGCTCGGCAGCCAGTCGTAGTGGACGGCAAAATCCTTCGAGATCCCATGGTCCAGGGACAGACTGTCAACCGCGATGCCAACCACATCGGCTTCTTCCATCAGCATTTTTGTGGCTTCAACGTGGAAGCCTGGAAAATGCATGACGCCTTCGGCATCGGCGTTGCGAAACTTGTCGCTATCGACATGAGCGGCCCAGCCGGAGTTCATCGCGACGCAGGCTCCTGGCGGAAGGTCGCCATGATTGGAGATCCAGGCCTTGAGATCGTCCGGCGTGACCTGTGCGTCCGGATTGTCTGCTGCTTTGGTTCGAATATCGACGATGCAAAGCGGGGCGACCAGATTTTCGACAGGGATTTCGGCAACTGACTGTCCGTCCGCGGAAAAATGCAGCGGTGCATCCAAGTGGGTGCCGGTATGCTCGTTGACGCGCATCTCAAACAGGTTGTAACCGTCCTTCGCAAAGTCAAAGATCCGATTCAACTCAAACTGCTGCCCGCCGCCGAACGTCGGAAAAGTCGGGTGAAGCTCGTGGGTCATGTCCGAAATGGTTGTTGGCGTTTGCGCCATGGCGGGCATGGCACCGGGAAGGGCCGTTGCGGCTGCAACGCTGGCACCGACAGCAGTCGCCTTGAAGAATTCGCGTCGGGACAGCATGCGTTGCTTGACGGAATTGATGACGCAGAAATCGCACATGATTGGTCCCCTCCAGTTGACGTTACGAAGGGTTCGCGCACCGACCCAACGCTGCGTCAACTCTAGCAGGAATCAGTTCGCGGTGCAGCTTGAGGAGAAAATCAGTCCGGTTGCGATCGAGCCGGCAATTTCCGCATGGCCAAGATGCGCCGTCTGACGCATTGAGGAAAGCACTTCGGTGAGACTTTCGCTGAGCAATTCCGGCTGAATTGGCGTCAGGTCTTTTGCCTCAAATTCCGAGGTCAATTGACGCAAATCGACCGCAAGGGCTGGTACCTGACAAGCAAAGACCAGCGTCGAGAGATCAAGCCGGTGCTCCAGCGAGGACCCTTCAATTCGCAGCCGGATCTGCTGGTCTTTCGGATCGAACACAATTTGCCAGCGTGTTTCAGAGTTTGCCAACTCATTCAGAAACTTGAAGGCTTCAGCTGCGTTTGTCCGGCCTTTGGAGTGTTGCGCCGCATTGGCCGCAATCGCAAAGCGGTCAAGGCTGTTTTGGTCGCCTCGGCTTTGGTGCTGAGGAACCGGTGATGCGCCGCCATATCCTCTGAATTGAGCCAGATGAAGAAGCGCTTCTCGATAAGACGTGTTGGTCAATGCGGGAACAGGAAGGTCGATACCCTGATGGACAACCAAACCGGACTTTCCGGGAGTGAGAACGGCTGCTGCGCCTGCCTGATCAAAAAGGAAATAGTGGATTGGCACGAGCCCGTCGATCCGCACGCCCTTTGCATGCTCCACGGCTTCTTCAACGGATCCTGAAAGATCGAGTAGGCGTTGAATGAACTCCAATTCGCTGACCGAAGGCAAGCCTGCCGCCCCTCCAAAAACGGCATCCTTGTTCCACATCAACGTGACAACAAGTCCTGCCGTATTCATTCCTGCGGCCGGCATGCCCGGGCCAACCTGATTGATGGTCAAGTTGTCATATTCAGCAGTCCAGCTTGCAGGACGGTCTTCTGAAATGGATTGCCGTCTGCTGCCTGCGGAGTTGACAGTCAGAAAGCCTGCACCGGTTGCTTCGAAATCGAAATTGTAGGCAAGCATAGGACGTTGAGTGTCCACAAAGGCAACGGTGGAGCAGGCTGGTACAGCTTCGGTCAAGCACACGCTGGCCAGACCGAAACACACCGGCAGTATCATCGCCGCAAACGGCTTTGAACGGCAGAGGGACATGGTTACTCTCTCGCTTCTGAAGTAGACTAATTTTCGCGTCATTGATCGCGCCAGGACGCTGAAGCAAGGAGGATTTCGCCAAATGCAGCCAGATTTCGCGAACGACGCCTTGTTGCGCAATTTTGCACACGATTGCGTGGCGCCGTTTGTTTCCAGGCAGACGCTGGCGCTTCTGATCACAGCTGCGGTTTTTCTCGCACTGATTGGCCCGTTTGGAACTTATGGCGCGTTCTCGCCAACCATGCGGTTGCTGTATTGGGGCATGATTGTCATCGGAACCGCCTCGATTGGACACGCGACGGCATCGGCAATTGAAACATTTCTAAGGCGTAGAAACATTCCAGTTTTCTTGGAGATGGTTTCCGTTTCAGTGTTGACGGCAATACCTGTTTGCTTTGTGGTTTCCCTGATTTGGGCACTTTTCGGCACCAACCCTCTCAACGGCCATTTGCTGCCGCTCTATGGGCAGTGCGTCGTTGTGCTTGGATGCCTGACCGTCTTTTTTCATGTTTTCGCAGCACCCAAGATCTCCGTGCAGTCGTGTTCGCGGCCAAGGCTATTGGACAGACTGCCGCTGAACAGTCGAGGCCGTCTCCTGCGATTGACGGCACGTGATCACTATGTCGAGGTTGAAACCGAGACCGGGTCCGCCCTTCTTGCAATGCGTTTTCGGGACGCCATAGCTGAGGCTGCAGGCGAACAAGGCGTCCAGACACATAGATCTCACTGGGTGGCTTTGCACGCCGTGACAGGGCGCAGCCGACAGAACGGCAAACCTGTGTTGCTGTTGAGGAACGGCCACGCTGTGCCGGTTGGCCGAACATTCAGGACTGCTGTCGCAAAGAAAATGCCCGGAAAATGACGCTGGCGATCTCTGCTGTCGCTGTCAGGACCCTGATCCTGTCAGGATCAAGAGGCTCACACCACTCTTAGATCCGGCTGCATCTTGCCCGCCAGGGCGGATCCGGGAGAAATCGCGTTTTGGAGCAGAGCAGTCAGATGCTCTTCCAGATAGTCGACAATCGGGGACTGGGTCTTGGAAGGTGTATAGATCGCCAGTTGGCTGGCGGGCAGATCGGGAAAGCCGTCCTGTTCTCTCAGTATCTTGATCCCATCGACAATTGCGCCTGCAGGAAGACAGCAAAGACCTGCACCGGATCGGACCGCAACCTGCGCTGCCGCTACGCTGGTCGTCGTAATGCGTTCGTACCATTGCCGTCCTGCCCGAGCCAATGCGCTGAATGCAAGATCGCGGAACGGACAGGGTTCTGGAAACAGGATCAAAGGCAAAGGGTCGGCCAAGGGGCAGGTTTCGCTAACGGTCCAGTAAAGAGGTTCCTCAACGAGACCGTTCGGCGAAGGTTTCACAGGTGAAACCAGTGCGATCGCCAGATTGATTTCGTTGGCTGACAGCATGTCGTGCAGCGTTGCGCTGTCGGCAACGGTCATCTCGAGTTTGACGTTCGGATGAATGCGCACAAAATTGCAGAAGATTGACTGGAGCTGGCCGGTCGCAAACCATTCAGGCAGTCCAACATGAACGGTTCCGGTCAATTCTGGAGCCGACAGACGTAGTCGGGCTTCTTCGTGTGATCGCAGAATCTCCGTGGCATGCTGGTAGAGAATGCGTCCGGCAGGCGTCAGGTTCATGGTACGGGCCGTGCGCTCGATCAAAGGTTTGCCGACACGATCCTCCAGACGTCGCAACTGGGTGCTGACGCAAGGCTGGGTCCGGTTCAGCTTCGATCCTGCGTGGGTCACGTTGCCGGCTTCGGCAACGGCCACAAAGGCCTCCAGCAACTCGATGTTAAATCGGCCGATGGTCACGTCCCTGCCTCCGTTTTCGCGCGGAACCCGTTCCCCAAGCCTCTCTCCCAGCGCAGGACAATCATAACGTTTCATTATGAGTTTTTTCAATTATAAATTTAAGAAGCGCTTCAATATCCCGTAATCCGGGAAATGGTACAGTCAATTCGAGTAACCGCCATGACCTTTGCCTTTTCGATTGAAACCGCAGGCCAACAGACAGAAAGCCGGCCTGATTTAAGGAATTTTGAGAGTCAGACGCTGACCTTGCAGCACAGAGTTCATCAGTCTATTGCCGCCCATACAGAATTTGGTCCCGAGCGCATTCTGACCCAGGACAACCGGGTCAAATATACGAATGCAGGCAGTGCGGAGACGGCCACGGAACATCTCGATGAAGTGTTTCAGCTGATGCGTCAGCTGAACCAGTTCGGCGTTGGTTCCAACGACCTTGGCCGTCTGCGCGACGATGGCATGTCGTTCAAACTGGCCTTGCGACAATGCCTGGATCTTGTTGTTGCTTCGCTGAACGGCGGCAGCCTTGTTTACGTCGAGTTGGGTCCGGAACCGGTCAAAACAGCATTTATCTTGAGCACCCTGACTGAGTTGGGAGTTGATATCGACCGGTATGTTGCTGTCGATATAAATCCTATGTCAGCGGCCCCGATGCGAGCGGCGTTGAAACAGATCCTTCCTGACCTGCCGATGCAATTCATCACGGCACCGTTTGAAGCCTTTCGTCTTGCAGACATTCTGGAACCGGGCGCACCTGCGGCATTGGTTACCATGCTCGGCTTTCAGGAAGGCAATGACGACCCTTATGTGGTGAACAAGTGGCTCAGATCGATCGCACGTTCAGGTGACCTTCTTCTGTCCGAGAGCCAGCTCTATGCCGCAGGACAGATTGAAAGGATCCCGAGTTTTTATGCCCACGCAGCCATGCGGCGCTTCTCCCGGCTAGCCTTTGAGCGCGCTGTCCATAAGGATTTGCCGAGCCTGAACCGGTTTTTTCTGCTGCCCGTACCTTTTCATGACGGGGAAAGCGCTTTTGTCGCCATTCTGGGTGAAGAGTTTGAAGATACAATCAATGGAAGAATCTTGCATGTATCCAACTTCTGCCTGAAACTTACGCTTGAACAGTACCGCCACTACAGACAGCTAGGTGGTTATTTCGACATCACCGGCGAGACCATGACCGATGACCAGACACTTCATTTCCAGCTCTCCCGCCGGGTGTGAGGTGTCCGCAGCACAAACCCGTGGCCTGACCGCCGCGGGCCTTGCCATTGTTGCCGTCACATACGGATTGGCCAGATACTGCTTCGGATTATTTCTCCCCGACATTCGTCAGGAATTCGGTCTCTCTCCCGAGACCATTGGGCTGATTGCCGGTACTTCTTATCTGGGATATCTGGCAGCGACCTTCGCCGGATCCTGGTTGTCGACCTTTGTCGAGCCGCGCCTTCCGATCCTGCTTGGCGGCCTTGCAGCAACTCTTGGCATGGCGATCATCGCTTTGGCGCCGGATCCCTGGACGCTGGCATTTGGCGTCTTTGTGGCGGGCACGAGCCCTGGCCTTTCCTATCCCCCGTTTTCCGATGTCATTGTCCGTCACACCGCACCTGGCCGTCAGAACACGGTGTATGCCTGGATCAACTCCGGAACCGGGTTCGGTGTCGCCCTAGCGGGACCTCTCGCCCTTTATGCGGGAGAAGACTGGCGGCTGGCCTGGATGGCCTTTGCAGGACTGGCTTTGCTGATCACGATCTGGAATTTGCTGGCATTGCCACAGCGCAGCGCGCAGTCAAAACCCGAAGTACTGACAGTCTCTTTCAGACTGCTCGCGGAACGGGCCGCGCGGCCGCTATTCATCGCCGCATTTTTGTTCGGCATCATCACTGCGGTCTACTGGACCTACGCTGTCGAACTTCTTTACACGCTCACCGGAAATCCACGCGACGCAGTGTTGTTTTGGATCGTGCTTGGCATCGCAGGCGTTACAGGTTGCTTTGCGGGCGGACTGGTGAACCGTTGGGGTCTTCGCCAAACCTACATGATGCTGGCTCTGATCGTTGGCGCTGCCGTCGGAACATTGCCGCTTCTGATCGGCACAAAGATCGGGATCTATGTCTCTGCGGCGTGTTTCGGTGCAGGCTTTATCGTGATGACGGCGCTGTTTGGCATGTGGAGCATGCGCATCTTTTTCGAAACGCCTTCAATTGGGTTTGGTTTCACATTCTTTCTGATCTCACTCGGACAGGGTGTCGGGCCGGTCATCAGCGGGTTCTTGATCCCGCTCACCGGTCATTCAAGCCTGTTCATGGCAGCCGGGCTGCTATGTTGCAGTCTCGCCGGGCTTGGCGTTCGTGGCAAAGCCGTGATGCCACCGCATGCATAACACTCAGTTATGTCGCGGGATGTGCGCATAACTGCTATTTGCTGGCAAAATCCTATAATTGCAGGCACGATATAAGCACGCATAAATTGATAATAAGAACAGTGATTGGGCCAATGATTATTAAACAAGCGGTGAAGACAAGCGCAGAGCTCGAGATGGAAATGTGCCGGGCGATGTTTGAAAAAGACCCGGAAATGCTGATCGAGCTGGTGTCTCAATGGCTTGAGGCGAACCGACTGACATTGGACGAAGACTTTTGCGTTCCCCCCTATTTGCAGGACGTTCTCGCCGGCATTGAGCGGCCCTACAACTATTTTCCAGGGCGACCCGCGATGGTCTGCTGACCGTCAGCGTAATTTGTTCCTCTTCTGTTCTTGAATCCTGATCATGGATATGCTTCGATGCCTTGCACCTTAAGGTAGAGAGCAGGGTATGGTCAGCCGGATAACGACAGTCGCTTTTCAGGGCATCGATGCAGTCACGGTGGATGTGCAAGTGCATGTCGGACCGGGCGCAGTGATGTTCAATATTGTCGGCCTTCCGGACAAGGCTGTCGCGGAAAGCCGGGAACGCGTGCGGGCAGCGCTCAGTGCGTCCGGACTTGCACTCCCGGCCAAGCGGGTAACAGTCAATCTGGCGCCTGCGGACCTGCCCAAGGAAGGATCGCATTATGACCTTCCCATCGCTCTTGGCATTATGGCGGCAATTGGCGCGATACCGGCTGAATTCCTGGAAGGCTTTGTGGTGCTTGGCGAGCTTGGGCTTGACGGAACCCTGGCTCCGGTCACGGGCGTGTTGCCTGCTGCAATGGGTGCCAATGCGCTCGGCAAGGGTCTTATCTGTCCCGAGGCAAGCGGAGGTGAGGCCGCATGGGCAGACAAGGACATGGATGTCCTGGCACCCAGATCGCTCATACAGCTTGCCAATCACTTCAAGGGGACCCAGGTCCTGTCCCGTCCGGCCGCAAAGCTCCACAGCAATGCTGGTATCATGCCCGACCTTGCTGAAGTCAAAGGTCAGGAAAGTGCGCGCCGGGCCTTGGAAATTGCAGCCGCCGGGGGTCATAACCTGCTCATGACCGGTCCGCCCGGATCCGGCAAATCGATGCTGGCCAGTCGTCTGCCCTCCATACTGCCCGCGTTAACGCCTCGCGAACTGCTGGAAGTCTCGATGATCGCGTCCCTGGCCGGAGAGCTTGCGGAAGGGAAACTGACCGACAGGCGGCCGTTCCGGTCGCCGCACCATTCAGCGTCCATGGCGGCGCTCGTTGGCGGCGGACTGAAGGCAAAACCCGGAGAGGTCTCGCTTGCGCATAATGGTGTGCTCTTTCTGGATGAGTTGCCGGAGTTCAATCCTCAAGTCCTCGACAGCTTGCGCCAGCCGCTTGAATCCGGCGAGGCGGTCATCGCCAGGGCCAACCACCGGGTGACCTATCCCGCCCGAATTCAGCTGGTCGCCGCCATGAACCCGTGCCGCTGTGGGCATGCTGGCGAGCCCGGACACCAGTGCCGGCGCGGCGAACGTTGTGTGACCGATTATCAGGCCAGGGTCAGTGGGCCGCTGCTTGATCGAATTGATCTGCGGATCGATGTGCCGGCTGTGACTGCGTCAGATCTGATTGGTCCCGCCGCAAGTGAAGCGTCGTCGGCAGTTGCTGCAAGAGTGGCAGAAGCGCGCCGGATACAGGAGCAGAGGTTTCTGGAACTGGGATTGTCCTGCCGAACCAACGCTCAGGCTCCGGCTTCTGCCGTTGAAACCATTGCCCGGCCCGACAGTAAAGGGCTGTCCTTCCTGCATGAAATCGCCGAACGGCTGCAATTAAGTGCACGCGGATATCACCGTGTTCTCAAGCTGGCCCGTACGCTGGCCGATCTGGACGGCATGGACAGTGTTGGCCGTATCCACCTTGCGGAAGCCCTCAGTTATCGTGGCCAGGATATGTCGCGACGCGCTGCCTGAACAGGTATAGCGCGCTCAAGCGAACCTGTTTCCAATGGTCAGAACTGGGTCACCACAGTTGCGCCAACGGATTGAAAGCGGTCCATCGACGTGAGCGCCGCAATTGACTGTTCCAGGCTGATCTCTTCGCCGACCAGACGGGAGGGGTGCAGTTTCCCGGTTGTTACCATGTCCAGCATGGCATCATATCGATGAGCTTGCATGCCGTGGCTGCCCAGAATTTCCAGCTCCTGACCGATCACCTTCGCCATCGGAACCTGTGGGGTGCTCTGATCGCTCAGCATCAGGCCGACCTGGACGTGCCGTCCTCTGCGCCTCAGGTTCTGTATGGAGTTGAAACAGGTCGTCGGATGGCCAAGCGCGTCAAGCGAGACATGGGCACCGCCGCGCGTGAGCTCGATGACCGCGCCGGCCACATCGGGTTCAGCAGCGCCGTTGATCGTCGCAACTGCGCCAAGGTCTCGGGCAAGGGAAAGTTTTTCATCAGAAATATCGATCGCCACAACATTGGCTCCGATGGCATTGGCGATCATGACAGCCGAAAGACCGACACCGCCGCAACCATGAACGGCAACCCATTCTCCGGCAGAAGTCCTTGCCTGATCAACAACGGCGCGAAATGACGTGGCAAAGCGGCATCCAAGACTGGCGGCGGTTGCGAACGCCATGTCATCGGGCAGAGCCACGAGATTGAGATCGGCGTTATGGATGGACACGTATTCTGCAAATGAACCCCAATGCGTGAACCCCGGCTGAAACTGGTTCTCGCAGACTTGCTGGTGACCTGCATGACACTCGGCACAAGCGCCGCATCCACCAACAAAAGGCACCGTCACCCGGTCACCCGCCTTCCATTGGCTGACACCCTTTCCAACCTCCATAACGATACCGGCAAGTTCATGACCTGGCACATGTGGCAGAACGATATCCGGATCGTGCCCCATCCAGCCGTGCCAGTCGCTACGGCAGACGCCTGTCGCCTCAACTTTCAATACAGCACCATGCGCTTCCGGTGTCGGATCCGGAAGGGTTGCAAGTTTCGGTGTTTGCGCAAAGGCCTCAAAGAACACGGCCTTCATGGCGTTTCCTTTTGAGAAAAGAAGAATTGAGGGCTTTGTGCCAGACTACATTTTTCATCGCAAAAGACTTGAAGAAATGTTTCGTCAAAATCGAGCCCTTGTCATCTGATGCTTTCCAGCATGAAGAGAGGCAACCAACGACATCTGGCAATTGCCTGGTTTCCTTGCAATGCTCAATCGGTCAACCCATGTCATTGCGCGGATGTCGTAAACGGAGAACCAAAATGCTTGTCACCACCACAAACACAATTCAGGGCCGGGACTTGGACTACAAAGGTCTTGTGACAGGTGAGGCAATTTTGGGTGCCAACCTGTTCAAGGATCTCTTTGCAGGTATCAGAGATATTGTCGGCGGCCGCTCCGGTGCTTACGAGGAAGAACTTGCCAAGGCGCGAAAAATCGCCGTCGATGAAATGTGTCAACAAGCCCAGGCACTTGGTGCGAATGCCGTTATCGGCGTTGATCTCGACTATGAAACGGTCGGCCAGAACGGATCCATGCTCATGGTCAGCGCAACAGGAACAGCCGTCGTCGTTCGTTAGGCCTTCTAATGCCGGACGGCTTCACAATTGTTCCAGGATTGCCGGAAGACCAGCGCTCAGTTGCCGCCGGTCTTTTCTGGCAGGCTTTCAAGGGAAAGCTCGGCAAGATCCTGTCACCTGAACGCAGGGCGATGCAGCTGATTGAAAGGATCCTCGATCCTGGTTTTGCCATCAGCGCTCTCGGCAAGGAAGGAGACTTGCTTGGTCTTGCCGGATACAAGACCAGCGAAGGTGCCCTGGTGGCTGGCGAGCTGTCGGATATGACTGCCGTGTTCGGCCCTTTCGGAGGCCTTTGGCGAGGGCTGGTGCTTGACGTGCTCGAGCGCGACGTGGAGCCGGAAATCCTTTTGATGGACGGTATTTTCGTCAGCGAAAGAGCACGCGGTCAGGGCATCGGTACGAAGCTGCTGGACGCCGTTTGCGCCGAAGCACAAAGACGGCGACTGTCTCGAGTGCGCCTTGATGTGATCAACACAAACCCGGGCGCGCGCGCCCTATACGAAAGGCAGGGTTTCCTGCCGATAAGCCGCGAAGAAACAGGACCGTTCAAATACGTGTTCGGGTTTTCCTCAGCAACCAGAATGGAAAGGCCGGTCTGAGCATTTGCTTGGCAGGTTGTCCCGCGGCGACCGCCGCGGGACGGTCCTCATCAGACGTCGTCGAACAGCGCTGTCGACAGATAGCGTTCCGCAAAAGACGGAATGATCACGACGATGTTCTTGTCTTCCATCCCCTCACGCTGCCCGACACGGATGGCCGCCGTTAGCGCGGCTCCGGAGGAAATGCCGACCGGCACGCCTTCAAGCTTGGCAACTTCGCGTGCCATCGCGAAAGCGTCGTCATTCTCGACAGTTTGAACTTCGTCGTAGATCGATGTTTCGAGGACGCCCGGGACAAAGCCCGCTCCGATGCCCTGGATTTTGTGCGGGCCCGGATTGCCGCCTGACAGGATTGGACTGTCCGACGGCTCGACGGCAACCACATGAAGATCCGGCTGGCGCTCCTTCAGCACCTGGCTCACACCTGTAATTGTACCACCTGTTCCAATTCCTGAAACAAACACATCGATCTTGCCGTCAGTATCGTTCCAGATCTCCTGTGCAGTCGTATTTCGGTGAATTTCGGGATTGGCAGGGTTCTCGAATTGTTGGGGCATAACGGCGCCGTCGATTTCGCCAAGCAGTTCCTCTGCGCGCGCTATTGCGCCCTTCATGCCTTTGGGGCCCTCTGTCAATTCCAGTTCAGCGCCCAGGATCTTGAACATTTTGCGGCGCTCGACAGACATGGTTTCAGGCATCACCAGAATGAGCCGGTATCCCTTGGCCGCCGCGACAAAGGCCAAAGCAATGCCGGTGTTGCCGGAGGTCGGTTCCACGAGTGTGGTTTTACCCGGAGCAATCTTGCCGTCTTTTTCCATCGCCTCGATCATAGCAACACCAATGCGGTCCTTGACGCTTGCGATCGGATTGAAAAACTCAAGCTTTGCCAGAAGGTTGCCTTTGACACCGTGTGCTTGGGCAAGCCGATTGAGCCGCACGATCGGTGTATCGCCAATAGTTTCGGTAATCGAGGAATAGATCTTTCCGCGGCCGCTGGTCGTCATAGACATGGCAATCTCCCTGTTTGGCCGGGCAATTCGCGTTTCCGGCAGTATCCTTGGTCTGGTGCGATAAGATAGTATGCGTCCAGCAAAGATATAAGGGGTGCAGATCGCCAATCCGGGCTGAACCGCGGAACTATTTTCTAGGAACTACTTAAGTATTGGAAAAGAGAAGATCGGGAAGGTCGGCCATTTCCTCAAAGAGGATGGCACCCGCCGCGCGCAGTGCTTCTTTGTCAGACGCAGGATCTTCTGCAAACGCAAAAACGGTCATTCCGGCGGCAACAGCTGCGCGGACGCCTGGCAGGCTGTCTTCTATGACGACGCAAGTTTCTGGTGGATGCCCCATTTTTTTCGCGGCTAGCAGAAAGACATCCGGTGAAGGTTTGCCCCGTTCACAGTCCTGCGCGGAGAATAGACGGCCCTTGACGCGAGGCAGCAAGCCGGAACTGCCAAGCGTTGCGTGCATCTTTTCATACTTACCCGAAGACCCGACGCAGTAAGGGACCTCGCGCCTGTCCAGCTCATCCAGAACGCTTTCTATGCCCTTGATGGCTGGAACGCCCGACTTGAAACTCTCAAGATCACGCATGCGAACCTGATCTGGCCAGTCGTCAGGCAGCTTGTACCCGATCAGATCTTCGACCATCTCCTTCACGTTCTCCAGCGTACGGCCCATAAAGCGGCGCTGACATTCCGCGCCACTGATTTCAAATCCAAGTGCGGAGACCAGATCAGCCATGTTCTGATTGGTCATGCGTTCGGTGTCGACCAGAACACCATCGCAATCGAAAATTACGAGACTGGGGGTCATGCGCTCGTCGTTCCCGGTTTTTAGCTGCGGCCCGTTGAACCGAAGCCGCCGGTTCCTCGATTTGTTTCAGACAGAATATCAACTTCAGCAATCTCGGCCTGCAACACCGGCGCGATCACCATTTGTGCAATCCGGTCGGCGCGGGAAATGAGAAAGGGCTCCTGGCCTAGGTTGACCAGAATGACCTTCACTTCGCCGCGATAATCTGCGTCGATGGTACCCGGCGTGTTGAGGACCGTAACTCCATGTTTTGCAGCAAGACCCGAGCGTGGTCGGACCTGTGCCTCAAAACCCGCGGGCAGCGCCATGGAAAGCCCTGTCGGCACGAGCATACGTTCACCCGGTGCCAGCGTGACAGGGTCATCAACGGCTGCCAAAAGGTCGAGGCCGGCGGCAAGATCTGATTGATAGGCTGGCAAGGGCAGATCCAGCCCATGCTCCAGGCGCTTGAGTTCCAACGTAACGGGCATCTTTGGGTTCCGGGTGTTGATTTGTGCCGAGGGACGACATTCGCAAAGCGCTGTCAAGATTGGCAATGGTGAAAAGCTCATTAACCAGAAAAATCAAAGATATACTTGCGGTCGCAGAATTCTCCTGAAACACTCTTGCGTGTCGTAATGTTGTCTGGGGCAGGCGGCTTTTTCCCTTTTGCCCCTGGTTGGGAGATTCACAACATGAAACGTTTGATTTTTGCATTGATGGCCACGCTATTGCTGGCAAGCGGTCCTGCCGCCGCTCAAACCGTCGGCTTCGCGGAAGCAATCAAGATTTTGTCTGCCAGCTGCGGAGCGGACATCGAAAAATACTGCAAGAGTGCCACGCTTGCGAACAACGGCATCGGTCAATGCCTTGCTCAGAACGAGGCAAAGGTTTCACAAAAATGCAATGCAGACCGCGCAGTGGTCGCATCACTCATTCAGGAACGTCTTGCTGCTCAGGCCGCGGCTCCCAAGATCTGCACCAATGACGCGCGCCGTCTGTGCAAGGGTGTCAAGGAAGGTGCGGGCCATGTCTTGCGCTGCCTTTTGAAAGCGCAGCGTTCTGTCGGCGAAAAATGTAACACGGCAATTGATCTTGCAGGCTACCGCTAAGACCGGATTGGGAGACGAAAAATGAAAAAGCTTCTTTTGGCCGGTCTTTCGGCTGCTGTAATGACAGCCGCGGTCGTGGGGTCGTCGGCGCAGACACAACTCAACCGGAACGAGATCATCAATTCACTTCAAGGCGCTCAGCAAAAAGTGGATGTCAGCGCAGATGCGTTGCAAAAGGCGGCGTTTGAAAACATCCAGAAGTATCCAGGTGCCAACTCGCCGCAGGGCGTACCTCTGTGGGACAAATTGGCTTCATTGCGCCAGTTCAACATCGAAATCACGTTCGACTTTGATTCTGCGCGGATCAAGCCTGAGTCCTACGAGACAGTCGGTCTGATCGCTGATGCGCTGCATACGCCTTATCTGCAGGGCCAGACCTTCTTTATCGTCGGGCACACGGATGCCAAAGGTGATCGCGAGTACAATCTTGAACTCTCCATCAGGAGAGCAAAGGCCGTCCGGGAAGCGCTTGTCACCACATTCCAGGTTCCCAGCCAGTACCTGTTTGCTGTGGGTATGGGTGAAGAACAGCTTCGTGAGCCATCTAAGCCGGACGCTGCGATCAACCGCCGCGTTCAGCTCATCAATGTTGGCTACCGATAACAACTGCGGTGCTGCAAGATTGCCGCTTCCGGTCACCCGGAGGCGGCTTTTTATTGTTCACAATCCGGGAACACGCCTTCTCCGATCCAGGCATTAATGAAGATGCCTGCCAGGCCTATGTTCATCCTGTAGGAACCAAACGGATGAATGGAGCAAGCGAGATGCAGGAGGCCAAGACCCCGTCGGTGTTTTTCGCACATGGCGCACCGACCCTTGCTCTGGAAGATACGGCGGCCAGCCGTTTTTTGAAGTCGTTTGCGGATGTAACGCCCACCCCGGAAGCAATTGTCATCCTGTCCGCTCACTGGGAAACGCCGGGCTTGAGGCTTTCTGCTCCGGGTCGTCTGCGCACCTACCATGATTTTCAAGGCTTCCCGAAAGCGCTTTACGATATCGACTATCCTGCAATCGCGGATGAAGATCAGGTCGACGAGGTCGCTCGCCTGCTTGAAAATCAAGGTCACGACGTCATCCTTGACAGCGAATGGGGCCTTGACCACGGCGCCTGGGTTCCGCTGTCCCTCGCTTATCCCGAAGCCGACATCCCCGTCATCGCGCTGTCTCTGCCTTTCGGCAGCACACCGGCCACTCTCTTTAAGCTTGGCAGAGATCTCGCGCCTTTGAAGACAAAGGGTTATCTGATTGTCGGTTCCGGCAGCACGACCCACAATCTGCGACGCATCTCACCCCAGGGGTCTCCTGCTCCTGATTGGGTCTCCGGCTTTGACAATTGGCTGGACCAGGGACTGGAGGCAGGTTCCATCGAATATTTTGAGGATCTGGAAGCCGCGCCGGACTTCCGCAAGAACCATCCCACCGAAGAACATCTTCTGCCGCTCTTCTTTGCGTTTGGAGCGGGTGAGCCAAAGACCAAGCCCAAATTGTTGCATCGGAGCTATGAATATGGGTCGATCAGCATGAGCTACTTCGACTTCGGTACATAACCGAAGCGCAGGTTCGGACCGGCTCAGGAAGTCAAAGCGGCAGCTGCCCGCGCGATAATCCTGGCTGCAACGTCCGATTTGCTCATTTGCGGCCAGTCCTCCACGCCGTCTTTGCTGACCAGCCGGATTGTGTTGGCGTCACCGCCCATGATGCCGGTTTCGGGACTGACGTCATTGGCGACAATCCAGTCGGCATTCTTGCGTTCCAGTTTGGCACGCGCATTGGCAACAAGGTCCTTCGTTTCGGCGGCAAAGCCGATCAACAGCTTGGGGCGCAAGTCGGGATGGTGCCCGATGGTTTTCAGGATGTCGGGATTTTCAGCAAGATCCAGCCTGGGAGGCTTGCCGCTCCCATCCTTTTTGATCTTTTGCTTCCCCTCGGATGTCACGCGCCAGTCAGCAACGGCTGCTGCCATGATCGCAATGTCGGCAGGTAGGCTGGCGTTGACCGCTTGCAGCATGTCTGCAGCGCTCTCTACGTGGTGAACCTCAATGTTATCCGGATCGGGCAATGTCACAGGTCCGGACACAAGCGTGACGCGCGCACCGGCAGCAAAGGCGGCTTTTGCCAGCGCGTGACCTTGTTTGCCGGATGAGCGGTTGGCGATGTAGCGCACAGGGTCGATCGGCTCATGGGTCGGACCGGATGTGATCAGCACATGCTTGCCAGTCAGCGGCAGCATGCCGGCCTTGGCGTCCGTATCCCTTAGCAATGCCTCTGCAGCTGCGACGATCTCAAGCGGTTCGCTCATGCGCCCGACGCCGGCCTCTCCTTTTTCCGCCATCTCGCCCGAGGCCGGACCGCAAAAGGTCAGGCCCCGTTGTTTCAGTGTCTCAAGATTGCGTAGGGTCGCAGGGTTTTGCCACATCTTGGGGTTCATCGCCGGTGCCACCAGCACGGGAGTGTCCGTTGCCAACAGAACCGCAGTTGCCAGGTCGTCGGCAATACCGTGCGCCATCTTGGCCATAAGATCGGCAGTGGCTGGCGCGATCAGGATTAGGTCGTGATCGCGTGCAAGCCGGATATGACCAACGTCGTGCTCGTCTTCCCGGTCAAAGAGGCTTGTGAACACCTTTTCAGCTGACAGAGCACCGACAGAGAGAGGCGTGATAAATTCCTGAGCGCCTCTCGTCATGACCGGAACGACACGCGCCCCACGCTCCTTCAGACGCCGGATCAGGTCGAGAGATTTGTAGGCGGCTATGCCACCGCTGATGATCAGAACGATCTGCTTGCCGCTCAGCATCTTGACTTTTTACCCCCGACAGCTGTTCGGTTCATCCTGAACGTGTGCGGCACGCTAGAAACCGGACCTGAAGTCCCTTGGCGCTGGCGATATCACCTGTACACCCGCGCCAGTGAGCTGGAACACGGCGAGCCCGCGTTGATTGAGACCATTGGACTGAAAGCGGAATAGCCCGTCAATACCGATGAAACCGTCGCGATTGGTCAATATATTCTGCTGAAAACGCTGCTGACCGGCCGCGCGCACAAGGCCGGCGCACAGCGTTACGCCATCATAGGCAAGACTGGCGTTGCGTGGCGGTGCGGAGCCATAGGTCTTCTGGTATTGCTGCGCGAAGGTGTTGAAGTTCTGCTCTTCAGGGCCGGCAAACCATGCGCCGGCGAGAGCCGGATTGCTTTTGATCTGGCCAACGTCCCATTGCCCGGTTCCCAGCAGCTTGATCCTGCCGAAATCAGCGCCTTGCCCAACGAGTGTCTGAACGACAGTGCTTGGAGCAGACCCGCCAGCAGGCACGAACAACGCATCGATATTGTTGAGAACCGACGTCAAGGCCGACGTTTTGGCGACCAGGTCGGACGTATCCGAGCCGGTTTGCTTGTATCGCTGGATCGTGGCGATCCGCCCCGAACCACGTCCGACTTCCTGGCGAAACGCTGCTTCGACCACGGCACCGTACGGGCTCTCCGGAATGAGAGCTGCATAAGAGCTTTTGCGCTGGCTGTTGGCGTATCCGATGATGCGCTTGACGTTGCCTTCGGGCAAGAAGCTCAGCAGATAGATGCCTCGTGAAGCAACAGACGTGTCGGTTGAAAACGCGATTACGGGAATGCCACTGGATCTGGCTGCCTGTGCGGCCCCTGATACCGCGGTAGAAAACACGGGGCCGAGGATGAGTTCAGCGCCTTCGGAAATGGCTGCCTGTGCGGCAGCGCGCCCGCCGGTCGCGGTTCCGCCCGTGTCTTTGACCAGCAGTTGGAGATCGGCACTTGGAAAATTCTGAAGGGCAAGGGCGGCGGCATTTTTAAAGACGGTGCCGACAGATGTGTCATTGCTGGTACTCGCCAGCGGTAGCAATAAACCGATGCGCACCGAGCCGGACCCAATCACCTCGCCTGATATCTGTGGCTGTGCTTCGGGTTGTATTTGATTGCCCGGATAAGACCCAAGGGTCGACCCCATGCACCCGCCAAGCAGCATGGTACCGGTGCCGGCCAGCGCCGTTTTCAAGAATAACCGTCTGCGCTGTTGCGCGTCGTCGCCCCGCATTCCGCTTGCCATATCTGTCAATCCACCCTTTGGGAAAGACTTACGTATTCGTTTCGAACCTGTCCAGTTTAGATGGCGTTTCAATAGCATATCCATCTGATCAACAGTGGATTTGCCTTGCATCGGGTGTGCTCAGGCGATAGCGCAAGGGCATGAAGCATCCCGGCGTTGGGTCCATTCCCAGTGTCGCCGGGTGGAAAGGAGCTGCCATGACGACAGATTTACCCGCTCCGTCCGGCGACAAAAACCGCTATGGCCTCTCCGAACACGTCTTTTCCGCCCCCAATCTGGAACCGGCGCTCTACATCGTTTCAACTCCGATCGGCAATCTTGGTGACATTACCGTTCGAGCACTGGAAACTCTGGCGGCGAGCAGCGTCATTGCCTGCGAAGACACGCGCGTCACGTCCACGCTCACGCAGAAGTTCGGTTTGAAAACCCCCTTGATGCCTTATCACGAGCACAACGCGGACAAACAGCGCCCCAAGATCATGGACACCTTGGACAGCGGCAAAGCTGTGGCACTTGTTTCCGATGCTGGAACACCGCTCGTTTCAGACCCCGGATACCGGTTGGTTCGAGATGTCGTTGCCGCCGGTCACAAGGTCGTTCCTATCCCAGGCGCATCGGCTCCGCTCAGTGGCCTGGTTGCTGCTGGCCTGCCGAGCGACACAGTTCTTTTTGCCGGTTTCTTGCCGCAAAAGGGCGGACCGAAATCCAGGAGACTGGAGGAATTGGCGAAAATCCCGGCAACATTGATCTTTTTTGAATCGCCACACCGAACCGGGGCCACCTTGCAATTGATGGCGGCGTCATTGGGAGATGGTCGTGAGGCGGTCGTCGCGCGCGAACTGACCAAGCGCTTCGAGACATTTGAGCGCGGAACACTCGGTGAGCTTGCTGCAAGATTTCAGGAACTGACCGTCAAGGGAGAGATCGTCATCCTTGTTGGCCCGCCGGAAGAAGCGCCAGAAGAAGACGCGGCCGATCTGGATGCACTCTTGAGCAAAGCACTCGTTGAAATGCCAGTAAGTGCAGCAGCAAAGAAGGTAGCCAAGGCGACCGGGCTTGAGCGCAGCGACGTCTATAAACGCGCGCTTGAACTGAAGGGAGCCGGCAACTGATGGCCGCTTCCGGTCAAAAGAGCAAAAAGGCAAAGCGGCAAAGGGCACACAAGCGCGGACTGGCAGCGGAGACCTGGGCTGCCTGGTATTTGCGCCTGACAGGATGGCGGATCCTGAAACGGCGCTACAAGACAAAGGCAGGAGAGATCGATCTGATTGCCAAAAAACGCAAGACGGTTGCCTTTGTTGAGGTCAAAGCGCGCAAGACCCGCGATGCGGCGCTGGAAGCTGTGACCCCGGCAAGCCAGAAGCGCATTGCCAAGGCCGCGAAGATTTTTGTCTCACAGCATCCAAAGGCAGGATTTTTTACGCTCCGCTTCGATATTGTGGTTGTGCGTCCCTGGGCTTTGCCTGAGCGGATTGAAAACGCGTTTGAGGCTCGGGATTAGCCGACGCCCTGGCAACGCTGACCGGACACCGTCCATCCGGTTCTGGCGGACTTCGCCAAAGTGAAGGATTGCAGCAAACGAGGTCCCCTCTGGACAAAGCCGTAAACCGAACGCATATCTGGACCACCCGATCTAAAATCCCTCCGCGCTGATGCGCGCCCGCCGGAAGTTACCTCATGGCTTTGAAAGTTGCGGTCCAGATGGACCATATCTCGACCATCAATATTGCAGGTGACAGTGCATTTGCACTGATGCTTGAAGCTCAATCCAGGGGTCATGAGCTATACCATTATACGCCTGAACGGCTGGCATTGCGGGGCGATGAGGTTTTCTGTGCGCTCGAACATGTCGAGGTTCGCGATCAGAAGGGAAATCATTTCACACTTGGCGAAAAGCGGCGTGTCGACATGCGCGAGATGGACGTTGTGTTGATGCGTCAGGACCCGCCATTTGATCTGTCTTACATCGCCGCAACGCATATTCTTGAGAAAATCCATCCTTCCACGTTGGTCGTCAATGATCCCAGGGAAGTGCGCAACGCACCTGAAAAACTGTTCGTTACCGAATTTGCAGACCTGATGCCTCCGACGCTGATCACGAAGGACCGGACGGAAATAGACCTGTTCCGCCAGGAGTACGGCGACATCGTCATGAAGCCGCTGTTTGGTCATGGTGGCGCAGCCGTGTTCCGCATCACCAACGATGACCTCAATTACGGCTCCCTCTATGACTTTTTCGATGCGACCTTCCGGGAACCATGGGTGATTCAGCAATTCCTGCCGAATGTGAAACACGGCGACAAGCGTATCCTGCTGGTCAATGGTGAGTTCGCGGGAGCGGTCAATCGCGTTCCGGCGGAGGGTGATCTCAGATCCAACATGGTGCGTGGTGGAGCGCCGACTGACAGCGACTTGACAGATCGCGAGCGCGAAATTTGCGCGCGACTGGGCCCTTCCTTGCGAGAGAAAGGTCTCATTCTGGTCGGTATCGACGTCATTGACGGCCTGCTGACGGAGATCAACGTCACCGCACCCACGGGCATCAGGGCAATCCGCAAACTCGGCGGTCCCGATGTTGCGGGCAAGGTCTGGGATGTGCTCGAAGCAAAGGTCAAATCCTAGGGAAATTGCACGAGCAAAAAAAAACCTCTACGCAATGCGCAGAGGTATTAGAAGTTTGTGCTTAGACAATGCAACAGAGGGCCTACTCGGCAGCCTCTGATAGTAAAACCCATTGGAACCGGCCTTGTTCCCGAGCTTTTTCAAAAAACGTCTTGAGAATGTTTCTTAAGGCTGAAGTTGTTCAAAAACTCACATATCTTTCAGTAGTTTACGACAAAAAATTTTTTGCAAAAAAAATCGCGAAAAAATCTGATAACCGTAAACTCGCCCTTCAAACATACCGAAAGTTGTTGTTCCAGGAAGGACTTGGTGGAGCTTTCTAAAGAATGCCTGCATCAAAAAAAGCCGCTCTCTCATCAGGAGAAAGCGGCCTTCCAGAGCGACCGGCAAGTGGGTTTACTCGGCGGCTTCAGTTTTAATCACACCTCGGCGGATCTGATCTTCTTCAATGGATTCGAACAGAGCGCGGAAATTACCTTCACCAAAGCCTTCGTCGCCCTTCCTCTGGATGAATTCGAAAAAGATCGGACCAATCACGGTTTTTGAAAATATTTGCAAGAGGATTTTGGTGGTGCCGCCATCGATCACTCCTTCGCCGTCGATCAGAATGCCATGTTTTTTCATCCGGTCGATCGGCTCTTCATGCCCCTGAACGCGCTCAGAAGATCGTTCATAGTAGGTATCCGGAGGGCCAGGCATGAATTTCAGCTCGTTGGCGGCAAGTTTGTCCGTGCTGTCGTAAATGTCGTCGGTTCCCACAGCAATGTGCTGGATGCCTTCGCCGTTGTACTTTTTCAGGTATTCCTCAATTTGGCTGGTGTCATCCTTGGATTCATTCAACGGAATACGGATTTTCCCGCAGGGGCTCGTGATCGCGCGGCTGACGAGACCCGTGATGCGACCGTCGATGTCGAAGAAGTGGATCTGCCTGAAGTTAAAGAGGTCCCGATAAAAATCCCACCATTTGTCCATGTTGCCGCGATAGACATTGTGGGTGAGATGGTCGAGATAATAAAAGCCGACACCACCCGGTCTTGGATTCTCTTCACCCAGCCAGTTGAATTCTGCGGAATAGGCCGAGCCAGCTCCGCCATATCTGTCGACAAAATAGAGCAGCGATCCGCCGATGCCGACGATGGCCGGTGTCTCCAGAACCTTGCCCTCGCCTTCATACGGTGTCGCACCTTTTGCGACAGCATGGTCAAAAGCCTTTTGCGCATCGACAACACGCCAGGCCATGGACGGCGCGCAAGGGCCGTGCGTTTCGACAAATGACATGCCGTGACTGCCCGGCTCCGCGTTCAAGACATAGGTCACATCGCCCTGACGGTAGAGCGTGATGTTCTTGCTCTTGTGTTTTGCAACAGGGACATATCCCATCTTGCGGAACAGGGCGTCGAGCTTCTCTGGCTCTGGATGGGCGAATTCAACAAACTCGAAACCATCGGTGCCAGCAGGATTCTGGTCATTTATTTGAGCAGGTGGTGCATCATGTGGAAACGGTCCCATAAAAGAGCCTCCTCTGGAGCTTTCGTCATTGAGAGCAGGATGGAGGCAAAGATGCGCAGTGTGTGTGCAAAGCACGTGATTTCGCGTAAGTTAGTGCATGGTTCTTGCAGAAAATTAAGGAAAGACGCATGACAGTTGCGTTGGATGGATATGATGTGAAGTTGTTGGCCGCATTGCAGGAAAATGCTGCGCTCACCAATTCCGAGCTGGGCGACGTGATAAATCTGTCTGCGAGTCAGGTTTCACGCAGAAGGGCCAAGTTGGAAGAAGCGGGGATTATCCGTCGATACAGGGCCGCGTTGGATGCCGAGGCGCTGGGCTTGACGGTTACTGCTTTTGTCGGCGTAACGTTGGGTGCCCACAGCAAGGAGAATGCCCGCCGCTTTCGCAACATGGTCAAGGCAATGCCGGAAGTGCAGGAAGCTCATACACTGACAGGTGACCAGGACTATATGCTCAAGATCGTCGTTCCAGACCTGAAAGCACTTAGCCACGTTATAAATGACGAACTGTTGCCCCAGGAGGCTGTCCATCATGTCAGATCATCGATCGCCATGGAAACTCTGAAAGACGACAACCTGTTGCCGCTTGGACGGTCTTGAGGTTTTCACAACCCAAAGAGTTTGAGCAGATCTGACCAGAAATCCTGGCGCAGGCCAGGGAGATTCTCACCCGGACTTCCCGAGCCGTCGGCAAGGCAAATATCCGAATAGCCCTTTTCTGCTGACAGGAGACAGGCATCGGGCCGACAGGCTGTTTCGTCAAGGAAATAGAGATGCCGGCCTGCAAAAGCCTTTTGGATGAGCTGCATATCGTCGTGGTTGGGCTCGGATACGAAGACGAAAGTCGGATACTCTGGTCCGCGCGGCAAACCACGGTCCTGAACGGCGTGAATGGTTTTGTGTTTCGAGCCTCGTATGCACCCATCGATACGATGCGCAAATAGCTTGTCTGTCGAACTGATGTTTTCCTGTTCCATCAGCTTGGCATAAGACGATTTGAGTGTCGCATCGGCGACGGGCAAATAGGCATCGACTGCACCGTCTGCGGCCAGCGTGGTTGTTGCCGTGCCGCTCACTGCGAACAGGGCCAAGACCATCACGATTGCAGTCTTGCGGATTGAATTCTCGAGAAGCAGCGAATGTGTTTCGTGTGCAACCCGGTTGTGAATTGGTCGATACAATTGTGTCGCGAATGGTAGCCTAATCTTGCGCCTCCGGAAGAAAGTCCCATTTGATAGGGCAAATACGTTTTGCCCCGATAGGGGCTGTTGAAAGGAGCCAATTGATGTTTGACGCAAAATCCTTGCTGGATCAGTTTCTGGGAAGCCAGGGTGGCGGTCAACCGGGGAACCAATATGGAGGCCGCGGTGGTGCCACGGCTCAGCGTGGCGGTTCAGGTGATCTGCTGTCCCAAGGCAAGGATTTTCTGTCATCCCAGGGAGGTGGACTTGCACTTGGCGGTCTGGCCGGCCTGATGCTCGGTTCAAAATCAGGTCGGAAGATGGGCAAGAAGGCCGTGACTTATGGGGGCCTCGCTCTGGTTGCCGGTCTCGCCTACAAAGCCTATCAGGGCCACAAGGCCAACCAGCAGAATGCGCCACGCCCGCAATATCCGCAGGACGAACCCATTCCGCTGGAAGCGCCGCGAGGCACCGCCTTTGATCCGGCGCAGCAACCAGGTGGCGAAAACCAGTTTGCCGTTGCTCTTTTGACGGCCATGATCTCGGCGGCTAAAGCCGACGGTCATATCGACCGGGAAGAGCAAGACCGGATTTTTGCGAAAATCGATGAGGCCGGTCTGGACAGCGAAGCGAAGGCCTTCCTTATGGATGAACTGCGTTCCCCGCTCGATCTCGACAAGGTGGTGGCAAGTGCCTCCTGTCCCGAATCTGCGGCGGAGATCTATGCTGCATCCCGCATTGCCATTGATCCCGACCACCCGGCCGAACAGGCTTATCTGCAGATGCTGGCCGCACGGCTCGGTCTTGAAGCTGGTCTGGTCGATGAGATCGAACTCGCCGTGCGAGAGGCCGAGATGGCCAATTAGGCAAGCATGGTCAAAAGAGACCCTTTTGCTGCCGTTTTGAAGCATGGGCCTGACGCTTGACGTCAGGCCTTATTCATTTCTGGCGATGTGAGTTTCGCCAACAAGCTTATTCCGGGGCTGGTCCTACATACTGTGACGCTGGCCGGATCAATCTGCCGTATTTTTGTTGTTCCAGAACATGGGCGCACCACCCTGGAGTTCTGCCGACGGCAAAGAGCGGTGTGAACAACGTTCGATCGATACCGACGGCGTCAAGCAGGACGGCCGTATAGAATTCGACATTGGTGTCCAGCGGACGGTCCGGCTTTGCTCTTTTGAGCGCCACGAGGGCGGCCTCTTCGATGTCTTCCGCCAGTCCGACTTTCGGATTCTCTTCTCCAAGAATGCGCAACCCGTCTTTGAGGACATCGGCGCGCGGATCCCGGGTTCGGTAGATCCGGTGACCGAACCCCATAAGGCGTTCCTTGCGGGCAAGCGCCGCGTCAATCCACCCGGCGGCAGCGTCCGGCGTGCCGATGGCGTCGATCATGTCGAGGACCGGGCCTGGCGCTCCACCATGAAGAGGGCCGCTTAGCGCGCCCATTGCGCCGAGTACGGCCTGTTTCAAACCCGCATCAGTTGACCCGATCACCCTTGCGGTGAAGGTCGAAGCGTTCAGTCCGTGGTCTAAGATAGTAACGAGATAGCGGTCCAGCGCATCGGCGAAATATTTTGTCGGCTCTTCGCCTGTCAGCATGTGCAGGAGATCGGCAGCTGATCCAACAGAAAGGTCCGGCGCGATTGGTTTTTCACCTGCAGAGATCCTGTACGCTGCAGCAAGAAAAACGGGCAACGCACCGCTGATCGCAATCGGTTCGGGGATATCGTCGGTCATTGGTAGCGCAGCCAGGCCGAGCTGCATGTATTCATAGACCGGTAACGTTGCAGCAGCTTTCTCCAGTATCGGGACGACAGCAAAGGCAGCGCGGCGCGCCCGTGCGAAATCCGTTTGAAGCGAAAAGGCTCTTGACACCTCGAGATCTTGCCAGAGGTGTTGAACGGCGGCCTCGAATGGCATCTTGCCAGCAAGGTCCTCTATGCGGCGGCCGCGAAGAACAAGCACGCCGTTTTCACCATCAACGTCACTCAAATGCGTTGTCGCGGCGACAACCCCTTCAAGTCCGGCAATCGGGTCCGGCGTCATCCGGGCGGGATTTGGGGCTTCTGTCATGGGCATCTCCTTTTTGGTTCACGCACATGTAGAAAGAGTGCCTTGCATTGATCAATATTGATAAATACAATCAATACATGTCAAAGCCTGTCTATCTCTCGGCCCGCGAGGCGGCTACAGAGCTCGGCGTTCAACCGGCCACGCTCTACGCCTATGTTAGCCGTGGATTGATTTCTTCTGTCGCCGGACCAGGCAAACAACGCCGCTATGACGCAGGCGATGTCAGAAGGCTCAAGGGGCGCAAGTCGGTTGAAGAAACTGCAGGATCCAGGCCTCTGACGGGTGATCCGGTGCTTGAAACCGAGCTGACGCTTATCTCGGAAGATGGGCCGGTTTATCGAGGGCGCCTTGCCCGTGACCTTGCAAGGAACTCGACACTGGAAACCGTCGCCACACTGTTGTGGAGCTCCGAAGAGGATCCTTTTGCGGAAGCGGCTCCGGCAGACCTCCCGAACCTTCCCCAGGGATTGGGTCCTCTTGACCGATTGATGATGGCGCTTGCTTCCTGGCCCTTGCAGGATAAGGCAGCCTTCACCCAGGCCCCGAAGCTTTTGAAGATCAAGGGTGCTGCACTGCTGCGCTTCGGTGTTGCCGCATTGCTGGATACCAAGCCAAGTGCTCAACCTATCCATACGCAAATTGCCGAGTGTTTCGGAGCATCGTCGAACGCAAAGAACGCAATTCGTTCAGCATTGGTGCTCAGCGCCGATCATGAACTGAACACAAGCGCTTTTGCGGCGCGGTGTGCAGCCTCGACAAGAGCGCCGCTGCACGCGGCATTGCTGTCGGGTCTCGGTGCTTTCACGGGACCTCGTCACGGTGCCGCTTCTGATCGCACGAGTGCATGGCTGTCGGAGATTGGGCCGGAAAGCGATATTGAAGCCGCTCTCTCCGATCGACTCAGCCGTGGGGAACAGTTGCCTGGTTTCGGTCATTCCATCTACGGTGACAAAGATCCGCGTGCGGACTGCCTGCTCGATTTGCTGTGTCAGAACGAACCGAGGCACCCGTTTGTGGACCGTTTGCCCAGCCTGATAGCATCAGCTCGGGATCTTTATGGCCTTTCGCCGAATGTCGATTTTTCTCTGGCTGCAATCCAGAAAACCTATGACCTTCCGAGAGATGCCGGCAAGATCATTTTCTGCGCCGCCCGCATCACAGGCTGGATCGCTCATGCGCTGGAACAATATGCCTCCCATGAGCAAATCCGACCCAGGGCAGCTTACGTTGGTGAGCGGCCGGAGTAACAGCTTCAAAAATGTACCGTCTTCACCTGACTTGAATCCCGGGGCCTCAGCCCTTAGCTTCAAGAAGCGCCAACGTCGGCGTGCAACGGAGTTTTTATGTCAGAGCTTGCGTGAGCAGGCGCTCTGGAATTCAGAGAGCCTCAAATACATGAAACGGTGCCCTGCTGGGCGCCCGATGAAGTGTGTTTAAATCACGAGACCTCAAATGACACGAAACTATTCGGACTTTTTTCCCTCCGGTCCAAAAAGCGGTGGGTCCGATCAGCCCATTTCATCGCTTCAGAAGCTTGGCTGGCAATCTCATTTCGCTCAGCAGCTCAGTGCTGATGACCTGATCAGGACACCACCTGTCCGGGTCGTCGAAGTGCACCGCAATGGTCTGCATGTTCTCGGAGACGGAACGGATCAGACGATCCCGCCACGTTCCGACGCAACAGTTGGAGATTGGCTGCTTCTTGATGAAGTCCATTTGGCTTCAAGCCGACTTCTGGAGCGCAAGAGCCTGCTGAAGCGCCGCGCACCTGGAACGGATCGCCAGATCCAGCTGATCGCAGCCAACATTGACACGGCTTTCATTGTGTCGTCCTGCAACCAGGACTTCAATATTGCACGGCTCGAACGCTACATAGCACTTTGCTTTGAAGCTGAAATTGAGCCTGTGATTGTATTGACCAAATCGGACCTTGTTACCGATCCTGCCGACTTTGTCCGGCAAGCCGAACGCGTCTCTGATCTGGTCCCTGTCGTGACCCTGGATGCACGCGGCGATGAGCCGGTTGCAAAGCTGGCCGACTGGTGCAGAGCCGGTCGGACGGTCGCGTTTCTGGGATCTTCGGGTGTCGGTAAATCGACGTTGACCAATGCCTTGTCCGGGTCCGACGCGATCGAGACACGAGCGATCCGCGAAGACGATGCAAAAGGGCGTCACACGACGACCCGCCGACAATTGCATCTTGTTCCAGGCGGTTGCCTTGTTCTGGACACGCCCGGCATGCGCGAACTGCAGCTAGCCGATGTTGCTGCCGGAATTGATGAACTCTTCTCGGATCTGAACGAACTGGCTGCCTCATGTCGTTTTCGGGACTGTCTTCATCAGACGGAACCCGGTTGCGCCGTCCAGGCAGCCATTTTGCAAGGACAACTCGACGCCTCAAGGCTTCAACGATGGCGGAAACTGAAGTCTGAAGAGGCTTTCAACTCCTCTAGCCTGGCCGAGCGCAGATCGAAAGACAAAACATTCGGCAAGATGGTTCGACGGATCATGAAGGATAAGGGCGCCCGAAACTGGGGCGATTCCTAGCAACCGGCCATCGCTCGTGAGCCGACACGGCCCGGCACTCTTTGCTTTGTCGCACAAGAGCGCCGGGTCTCTTTGGTTTAAGGGCTGGGATTCCCGTCATCGTGCTGTTCAGATAGTCTTTCAGCCAATCAAACCAATCCTGGAACTCGGCATGACGGAAATCCTCGGCCATATCGTCAACATCATGCTTCCGGTCATGCTGTGCGTTTTGCTTGGCTATGCGCTCGCCATCGTCAAAGCGCCATTTGATACAAAATTGTTCGGCAGTCTGGTGTCAAATGTCGGCTATCCGGCTCTTGTGCTGTCACATCTTGCCAAGGAGCACGTGCAGGTCGGCACCTTTTTGACGGTCGTGATCGCGGCAATCGGGATGATCCTGATATTTGGCAGCGTCGGCTTTGTGCTTTTGAAGCTCCTGAAGATCCCGATCAAGGCATATTTAGCGCCGATGATGCTCACCAATGTGGGCAATATTGGGCTGCCGGTCTCGACACTGGCATTTGGAGCAGAAGGTGCCGCGGTCGCAATCGGGTTTATCGTTGTGGTTTTGACCGCTATTTTCACAATAGGCGTTGCACTGCCCATGGGGCGGCCCAATTTCGCTGCGCTGGCGCGTCAGCCCGTCATTTATGCGGTGATCATTGCTCTGGCACTGATGGCCAGTGGAGCCAAGCTTCCCCAGCCCCTGGATCAAAGCCTCAATATACTGGCGGGACTTGCCATCCCTATCATGCTGTTAACGCTCGGTTTCAGCCTGGCAACTCTCAAGTTGGGTAATCTGTCCCGTGCGGTTCTTTTGTCGGTGTTGCATGTCGGAATGGCAGCCGTCGCAGCCTTCACGTTGACGTATGTTCTGGCGCTGGATTCCAAGGTCGAGAACGTCATTGTGCTGCTTTGTTTCATGCCGCCTTCAGTCGCTACCTATCTGGCCGTCTCTCAATATCAGACTGAGGAAGCTTCCGGTGTTGCAGGCTTCATTTTTGTCTCCACACTTTTGACGCTGATCACACTGCCGCTGGTACTCACCTACGGTACGAAACTCTGAGCAAACGCATCAAAGTCGGTAACTCATGTGCACGATGTGCTTGTCGCCGCGCTGTTCCTCGTGGGTTTCAACGAAACCTGCACGCAGGTACCAATCTCTGTTCTCCACCATGAGGATATTCGTGTAGAGGCGAATTTCTGGCACGGGGGCCTCCCTGGCTCGTTTCAGCGCCCAGTCCAGCATCTTTCTGCCATACCCGCTGCCCTGGCTGCCTGGATCTACGGCCACGCTTTCAAGCAGAAGATGGTCGGAGCGCCAGATCAGCACCAGGCTCGCAACAATGGTGTGACCGTCCCGCAGAACCCAGACTTCGTGCTCCCGGATCATTGCACTGTAGTCAGCAGACATCGGCACGGGGATCGCGTTCATGACGGGCACATAGTGCTCAAAAGCCCTATGCGCCAAGTCGCTTATCTCTGGGCCGTCGCCTGAAGCCGCACGTGTTGGTGCGCCTGCAGACGAATGTCTTTGAGATGCTGTCAAGGACGGGCTTTCATGAAGGATTCAAAGTCGACCGTACTGTCGGCGACGCTGTCAGCGCGGTCGAAACTGCCGAATGAACCTCCGTCTTTCATGTCTTCGGCGGCGGCGATGAAGGCACCATAGGCAATACGGGCAAGACCAGCCCCGATTGAAACGCGGGTAACGCCGAGGTCACCGAGTTCCTTGCGCGTTAAATGAAAGTTCTTCCGCCCGGCGAGGATGTTGAGCGGCGCATTGACCTTGGACAGAACATGCACGATCTGGTCCTTGTCCTTCAGCTGGGGTGCATAAACACAATCGGCCCCGGCTTCGACGAAGGCGTTCAGTCTCTTGATTGTTTCTTCCAGTTCGTGATCCGTCTTGACCGGACCTTCGCTGCGCGCGGTCAGAACAAAGTCTGGAGCGATCGCATTTTTTGCATCAACTGCCGCCTTGATACGCTCCACTGCGAGTTCGAGTGAATAATAGGGGTTTTTGGGATCAGTCGTGTAGTCCTCGATAGAGCAGCCTGCGAGGCCGACTTCTATGGCTCCTTTCACAGTCTCCACGACCTCTTCGGGTGCGTCGCCGAAGCCGTTTTCAAGGTCGCCGTTTACCGGAACACCACAGGCCCCGATAATGTCCGCAGCATGTGCCAGCGCAGCATCCCTGCTGATCAGTCCCTCAGCATCGCGCACACCCTGTGTCCACGCATAGCCGGCACTCGACGTGGCCATTGCGTCAAAACGCAGACCATCGAGAATTCGGGCAGAACCGATATCAAAAGGGTTGGGCATGAGGAAGGCTCTGCCTTTTTCGTGCAATGCTTTGAAGGCGGTGCGGCGGCTGGCTGCAGTTGGCATGACGCAATACTCCCTATGATAGTATCAGGCTACACGAGTAACCTGAAGTTTCAAACGGCATTTCGTTCCTTTATGCGGGTGAGGCGCGTTCCGCGTAAGATCCAGTTTAACCTGAAAAAGGGCGCCAATTGGAGCGTTGGTCGAGGGCTTGCATGCGCCAATTCGCTGCACGGGGCGTCAATTTCCCGGGCCTGAGGCCATTTTCGAACGTGTCCACATACACTGCGCTGGACAAAACACAAAAAATCGTCCTGAAGAACTCAACAAGAGCCTTTCAGGACGATTGAAATTCGAAGCTTGCCCGCTGGTGCCTACGCCTGTGCGCGGGTCACTTTGGCTGCGAAACAGCCGCGTCCCGCATAGTGCAGGTGAAGATAGTCGA
Organism: Roseibium porphyridii; assembly: GCF_026191725.2. Taxonomy (NCBI): domain Bacteria; kingdom Pseudomonadati; phylum Pseudomonadota; class Alphaproteobacteria; order Hyphomicrobiales; family Stappiaceae; genus Roseibium; species Roseibium porphyridii. The sequence goes on along the minus strand of NZ_CP120863.1, from coordinate 337,129 downwards.
CATCGGGGTTTTCAAAAAAGGAAGCTATCAGGGTTTCAACCTCCGTTCCCTTCACAACGTCTGCGTCGATTATCTCATGCTGCCTGTTGAAGGCACGCACGGACAGAAATCGGGAAACAATGGATTGGGGAATGACATCGGCTTCCAGCTCGGCTTCATGGGCGTCGTCTTTGACAAAAATTGCGTGACGCGACCTATAGGGAGTATCGCCGGGCTGATGTTCGAAATTGAGCAGAAGAACCCGTTCTCCTGCTGCAACATCGGTGAGCGATACGCGGCAAGGGAAAGCGCCGTCGGAAATGAGCACCTGGACTTTCTTTTCGGCCAATTGGGCGTCTGAAAGGCCAAAAAGGTGCGAGAACTCGTTTGCTGGAAGTGGGTGTATCTGAAACATGGTGGGCTCCTAGTAGTTCGAAACAACATTAGGAGGGGGCTTTTCCGGAAACGACCCGATTTGCGAGCAGTTCGTCAGACTCAGGGACTGACATTGGCGCGGGGTTCCCTTTGGCGATGCCAGGCAACCAACAGAACCATGCCGATGATCGTGAGATACGGCAGATAAAAGCGCGTCTCGAAATGCGGAAACACGAGATATTTGGCACAGATAGATGCAACGACGGCATAGAGTAGTACGCGTTCCCGGTCACGCAGTTCGGACAGCGTGATGCATTTGGCGAAGAACAGCATCTCGGCAAAGAGCAGCGCAAGCCACGTTTGGCTCATCAACGACCTGACCGTCGAACGCACGAGCATCTGAACATAAGTAATTGGAGAAAAAGGAGGGTCGAACCCTTCAAGCGTTGGAACATATTCCACGTGGGTGAACCACATATGAACCCACCAGCCGGGATGATCGGATACGCGTGTCAGCCAATAATAAATACCGAAGCAGACAACAAAACAGCCCGTCATGGTCCATCGGCCATGGCCATAAATGGCGGCGAAGACGAAAAAGACACCGATGAAGGCCAGATGGTCGGGTCGGATTAAAAAGGCCGCAACCAGGCATGCGGCTGACGCAATATCTAGCCGTTCCAGATAAAGGAACGCTGCGGCGAGCAGAAAAACCGTGGCATAAAGATCCGGTGAGATCAGCTGGGCAGTACCGCCGAAATCCGCAAAGATCAAAAGAGCAACGATAACCGGTCCATACATCAGCGTACCCGTTCGGGCGAGCCAAATCATCAGGAGTGCTCCAACGGCAATGGCAGACACAAATGAAACAAGCCGCAACGCCTTCACCGGATCCATGAAACCGCTTAGCAGTTTTGCCGTTTCAACATATAGGATCTTCAGGCGATAGAAGCTGAGCATCGTCACGAAAGCGTCCGGATCTTGCGCCTGACGGATCCGGTAGGGCCTGTCCTGTGTCAGCGTAAGGAATTCACCCTCCGAAAGGTTCTCCCTCACAAACCCGTATGTCTGCCGATGCAGATCGTTTCTGTCTTCCGCCGCTGGTTCGAGAATGACCGCAGTATAGGCGAACATATCCCAGTTGGAGAGCGGAAAAACATGCACCACGGCGGCTGTCATCAGGATAAAAAGACCGAGCAATCCGGCCCCAATCCAGGATTTGAGCGGGCGGTACACTGCGCGAGTTGTCCTGAAAACGAATAGGAATGCGTTTTCCAGATTGCGCTGAACCTGATTGGACACTTGCAAAAACCCCGGAGCCGATGGAGCTTCATTCTAGTGGTGCAGGCGTAAGAATTACGTAAACAGGGTCAGCTTGACCGCCTGGACATGCCAATAGAGGCTGGGGCGGTCTCACGAAAGCCGAACTGTTCATAAAGCTTGTTTGCAGGCACGTCGGCGATCAGACTGACATAGGTTGTCGGTGGGAGTCTGGTTTCTATGAATTCGGTCAGGGCTGCCATGATACGCTTCCCCAATCCCAGGCCCTGGTACGCGGGCAGCACGACTATGTCGGTCACTTGAACGAAACAGCCGCCGTCGCCGATCAGGCGTCCCATGCCAATCGGTGTTCCCTCGTCCAGCAACAGAACGGAGAAAAGGCTGTTCTTCAATCCGATTTCGGCAGCGTTCCGGTCATAACCGCTCAGGCCACCATTCGTGCGCAGTTGCAGATAGATGTCGACATCAGGGACCTGTGAAACCAGTTCGATTGTCATATGTCATTCCTCTCGCATTCGTCTGAAGTTACCGAATGACTTGTGTTTTCGCCCGACCCGGCTAAAGGCAGAATTGATTGGCGCTCTTGTCTTTTCAAGTTGAAGCAGGCGAAGACAATCGCGTGAACAACCCAAATCGCCTTCAGAAGAAACAGGCTGGCCTATTGATGCGTTTTTGGATGGTGCATAAATGCTGATGCATCGTGAAATCGAAAAAGTGGTGACTGCTTGCTGGACATCTTAAAAGCCCTTGTACTGTCGATCTTGCTGGTTGTTCCTGCGCGGGCCGATCAGCCACTCACCGTATTTGCGGCGGCCAGCATGCGCGAGGCGATGGAAGAAATCGGTACGGCCTTCGCCGAAGAAAGCGGAACGAGTGTTCTCTTTTCCTTTGCCGGAACCGGAACGCTTGCGCGCCAGATAGAAGCAGGTGCACCCGCCGATGCGTTCGTATCAGCTGATGCGGAATGGATGGACTATGTCGTTGATCGGCAGGCCGTCGTGCTGGGGTCCGTTCGAGAAATCGCATCCAATCGGCTTGTATTGTTGGCACCGGCAGGCAGCCCACAACTCAAACCTGGCGCTTCCGACCTTCCAGTGCGGTTGGAGGGCGAGCGTCTGGCAATTGCGGACCCGGAAACTGTCCCCGCTGGCCGATATGGAAAAGCTGCCCTTCAAGCCCTCGGGCTTTGGGATCGTGTTTCGTCGCATCTCGCGCCAATGGACAATGTGCGTATCGTGTTGGCTGCGGTGGCTCGCGGCGACGTTCCTTTTGGTCTTGTTTACCGGACAGATGCAGTTGTCGCACCCGACGCGCTGGTCGTTTACGAATTTCCCGAAGATCGTCACCCCAGGATCCGGTATCTGGCCGCGCAAACAGTGAATGGGTCACATGCGCACACAGACCGGTTTCTTCAGTTCCTCGCAGGACCTGTCGCGCAAGAGATCTTGCACTCATCGGGCTTTCTAACCGATAAGGAAGGCTAGGCTGCGGATCGGGCGCAGCCATTGGATCCAACAGACTGGGCGCACGTGGATTTTTTCGATCTTCAACCGGCCGAATGGCAGGCTCTGATCCTGACCCTCAAGGTGGCAAGCGTCGCCCTGGCATTTGCGCTTCCGATGGCCGTTCTTGTTGCCTATCTGCTTGCGCGGTTTCGGTTTCCCGGCCACGGTGTTGTCAACGCCCTTGTGCATCTGCCCCTTGTTCTGCCACCTGTTGTCACGGGCTATGTGCTTCTTCTGGCATTCGGCAAAAAGGGACCAATCGGGTCCTTTCTCGACAACACCTTTGGCGTCAGCTTTGCATTCAACTGGACCGGTGCGGCACTTGCCGCAGGCGTCATGGCGTTTCCGCTCATGGTCCGCCCCATCCGCCTTTCATTTGAGGCAGTTGATCCCAAGCTGGAAGATGCGGCCAAGTCACTTGGCGCGCGCCGGCTCACGGCTTTCCTGACTATTTCGCTGCCGCTCGCTCTTCCGGGTATTCTTGGAGGCGCGATTTTGGGATTCGCCAAGGCGATGGGGGAATTTGGCGCTACGATTACGTTTGTCTCCAACATTCCCGGTGAGACCCGTACGTTGGCATTGGCGCTTTATACGGCAACACAAACACCCAGCGGAGACATTGCAGCCTTCCGTTTGACACTGATTGCAGCCTTCGTGGCATTTGCCGCACTGATTGCCTCTGAACTGTTGGCGCGCCGATTGCGCAACAGAATAGGGGGTGCCGATGCTTAGCGTCGACATCACTGGCAAACTCGGCGAAATGGACTTGAACGCCTGCTTTGAAAGTGCCGGCGGGGTCACCTCATTGTTCGGCCAGTCCGGCGCGGGCAAAACAACGCTGACCAATATGATCGCAGGGCTGATCAAGCCGGAGAAGGGCCACATTGTCGTCAACGGCACGGTGGTCTTCGATTCGTCAAACGGTATCGATCTGCCAGTTCAACAAAGGCGGATCGGTCACGTCTTTCAAGACGCTCGCCTGTTTCCGCATCTTAGCGTCAAGTCGAACCTCACCTATTCCCGTTGGGCAGGAAGACGCACGCCCGGTCGGGATTTTGGTGAAGTTGTCGAACTTCTGGGCCTTCAAAGCCTTCTTGAACGCAAGCCGGCAACGCTGTCAGGTGGTGAAAGACAGAGGGTGGCAATCGGACGGGCTCTTCTTTCAGATCCACGTCTGCTGATCATGGACGAGCCTCTGGCCAATCTCGATCAGGCCCGTCGCAACGACATTCTTCCCTATCTTGATCGCTTGTGCGTGGAAGCAGGATTGCCGATCCTTTATGTCAGCCACTCGATTGAAGAAGTCGCGCGATTGTCGAACACACTGGTGATCTTGTCCGACGGACAAACGCCAGCCTACGGTCCGGTCGCCGAAATGTTGACGCGAACAGACCTTGGTCGGGCAACAGGTCGTCACGAGGCCGGTGCGCTTATTGAAGGAAAAATCGCAGGAATCGACCAGGAATGGGGACTTTGCCTTGTCGATATCGGATCCGCGGTTCTTCAGATCCCCGGCAAGGTCGGTGATATCGGCGATGCCGTGCGCTTGCGTATCAGGGCTCGGGACGTTGCTCTGGCGCTATCACCGCCCAAAGGGTTGTCGATCCGCAATTGCTTCGAGGCAACCATCAGCAGCATTTCTGAAGAAACCGGTCCCTACGCGGAAATTCTGTGTTCTGTAAGCGGACAGACATTGCGCGCCCGCATAACCAGAGCATCTGTTGCTGATCTCGGGCTCTCAGCAGGCAAAAGAGTGAGCGTTCTCATCAAGAGTGTAGCCATCGACCGCCGGCAAAGAGCGCCAGCTCTTGCGAGCCAGGCCGAATTGACACTCTAGAAGAATTCGCGTGCCTTCTGCTTCTATTGGCAGGCTTTCGGCTTGCAGATCCTTGGTTATACTGGCCGAATGATAAGCAGAACCAAGCGTCCGGCCTCGAAAAGGCTGAAATTTGCGATCGGGGCCGTCATGGTCGTCGCCACGCTTGCCCTTATCTGGCTGACCGGGCTTGCGAGTTTGCGCATTACCCTTGCAGAGCAGGAAACCCGGGCAGAGGCCAATCTGGCTGTGCAGTCTGCCGTTCTGGAACGTCTTCTCGACAAGTTTCGCCTCTTGTCTCCCTTGCTCGCACGTGGGCCTGATGTCGCGCAGTTGCTGTTGGAAAAGCACGACAACACCGATCCGGGTATTGCCGCCATCGCCGCCGGCATGTCGGGGGCTGAGGAAGTCTGGATCATGGATCCGCAAGGCAATGTGTCCGTTTCCAGCAGGAGCGGCGTTCCGGCTGGCGCTATCGGTGGCAGCGAGACCATCCGGATTGCATTTGAACAAGCGCGTCAGGGGCAACTTGGTCGTCAATTGATCCCGGGAACTCCCATTTCACCGTCCAACTATGTGTTCGCGTCTCCGTTACGCAGGAACAATGCTCTGGTCGGCGTTTTGGCGGTCAGGGTCAGCCTCGACGATGTTGAACAGGCCTGGGCCCTCAGCAAGGATCCGATTGTTGCCATTAACAGTTCGGGCAGGGTCGTTGTTACAAATGTACCCTTTTGGCGTGGGAAACAGTTCGATGATATCGATCCTGGTTCTGATATTGCGGACTTGACCTTGCCGGGGCGTCTCGAGTTGCTGTTGCCCGCAGCTCGAAATGCAGGTTTGCATATGCAGCTTGCCGAAGACCTGCCTGTTCTGGGCTGGGAAGTCAGAACCTTGGTCGACATCAAGGACGCCAGACAGAGCGCCGGGTGGGCCATGCTGGTCGCCCTGCTTGTGTGCGTTATCGCGGCGGGCGGTATCTGGGTATTGATCGCGAGGCGCGAGGCTTTCATGCGTCAGGCGCGCAGGAACAGGGCCTCGGCCCTTCGTCTTGAACGCCGGGTCCAGAGCCGAACGGCCGACCTCCGCAAGACGAACGTGTTGCTGGAACAGGAAGTCCGGGAGCGCGAACAGGCAGAAGCCAATCTGCGCCAGACCCAGGCTGAATTGGTTCAGGCCGCCAAACTGGCGACGCTCGGGCGCATGTCGGCGGCCTTGAGCCACGAATACAATCAACCGCTTGCCGCCATTCGTTCCGATGCCGAAATTGCCGGCATGCTGATCGATCGGAACCGGGCCGATGAGGCCAAAACCAATCTTTCCAGGATTGGCGGCATGGTGGCACGGATGGCTGAAATTGCGAAAACGCTGAAAGGCTTCACACGCAAATCGGGGACAGACATCAAGCCGGTTTCGTTGCGGCAGGTGATCGATGAGGCAACGCTGCTTCTTCAGCCGCAGATCAAGCAGAAAGAAGTGCGGCTTGATCTCGACCTGCCCGAACAGGACATCATCGTTAAGGGGGGCCGCATTCGGCTTGAGCAGGTGGTGATCAATCTGCTCTCCAATGCCGTGGATGCTGTCGGCGCAAATCCACTGCCTCATGTAAAACTCTCGTTGCATCGTCAGGGTACCGAGGCCGTGCTGACCGTGTCTGACAATGGACCGGGAATAGATGGCGAGGTGTTGCCGCAGATATTCGACCCTTTCTTCACAACGAAGGAGGTCGGGGCCGGGCTCGGTTTGGGCTTGTCGATCGCCTACAAGATCGTCCATGACTTTTCCGGCTCGCTGAAAGCGTCAAATCTCGACGACGGCGGCGCGGTGTTCACAATGCGGTTGCCGGTGGCGGACGAAACTGTCCTCGCGGCCGAATAGGAAGATGCAGTTTATGGACCACGCCACCGTTTTGCTGGTTGATGATGAAGAGGATCTGCGCAGATCCCTTGGCCAAGGCCTGGAACTGTCCGGCCAGGATGTGTTTGCGACGGGTGTTGCCGAAGAGGCCCTGGAACGGATCAGCCGCGATTTTTATGGTGTGCTGATCACGGATATCAGAATGCCCGGAACCGACGGTTTCCAGGTTATGAAACAGGCATTCGAAATTGATCCAGCGCTGCCGGTCGTGCTGATTACGGGACATGGTGATGTCCCGCTTGCGGTCGAGGCCATGCGCGCGGGCGCCTATGACTTTCTGGAAAAACCCTTCTCGGTTTCTCACCTGGCCTCCGTTGTCGAACGCGCGCTCGACAGGCGCCGCCTTGTTTTGGAAAACAGGAAACTCAGAGAAGAGCTCGCAGACCGGACTGGTCTGGAGAGCCGTCTGGTAGGCCGGACTCCGGCAATGGAGCTGCTGCGCCGAAATGTGACGGCGCTTGCGGCCACGGACGCGGATGTGTTGATCCTTGGCGAAACCGGCTCGGGAAAGGAAGTTGTTTCAAGAGCTCTGCATGATGAAGGGCCGCGCAAGGACAAACCGTTTGTCGCGCTCAATTGCGGCGCATTGCCTGCGGAAATCATAGAATCGGAGCTCTTCGGTCACGAAAAGGGCGCTTTCACAGGCGCCAGCGGGCAACGCATTGGAAAGCTGGAACATGCCCATGGCGGCACGGTTTTCCTGGATGAAATCGAATCGATGCCTCTGGAGCTTCAAGTGAAACTCTTGCGTGTCATCGAAAACAGGACGATCGAGCGGCTTGGCTCCAACAAGCCTATTGAACTCGACGTGCGTTTTATCGCGGCAACCAAAGAGGATCTGGAGGCGGCGGGCAAGGAAGGGCGTTTCCGGCTTGATCTTTTTTACCGGTTGAATGTCGTCAACGTCGCGATCCCGCCCCTGCGCGACCGTTTGGAAGATATTCCTCTGCTCTTTCGTCACCTGACAGTTGAAGCCAGAGCACGGTACAGGCGGGAAATCCCGGATATCGGGGATGATTATCTGGCTGGATTGATGACGCGGGACTGGCCCGGAAACGTGCGTGAACTGCGCAATGTTGCAGACAGGTTCGTTCTGGGGCTGGAGCAGATGCCTGAGGTGCAGTCCGGAGCCGGCGCTACCCTTTTTGAGCAGGTTGCCAGCTATGAGCGAACGCTGATCGCTGCGGAGCTCAAACGCAATGATGGGGCCATCAAGCCGACCTACGAAAACCTGGGCCTGTCCCGCAAGGCGCTTTATGAAAAGATGCGAAAATACGAGCTCGGAAAAGACGAAGTGCTGTCGGCTTAGTCCAACAATCAGGGAACTTCCAAGGCTCCCGGATTTTACGAACTTGCAGCATTTTGAGAGATTTTCTTTTGCGATGTCACAAACACAGTCGCTTGATCGTCATCAGTGTGTAGTCCCAACAAAATTGCATGGAAGACACTTATGACCAACGTTACTCCCGTCAATCACCACCAGAACATCCCCACAGTCGCAAAGAGCTTCATAGCCGCCAGCGGTGAAATCGGAAATGCCGACTTGGCTCCCAAACTGCGCCATCTGGTTGACTTGCGGGCGTCCCAGATGAATCAGTGCGCATTCTGCGTCAAGATGCACACGGAAGAAGCATTGGCAGATGGAGAAAGCCAGGAGCGGTTGCAGAGACTTGTTGTCTGGCGTCACGTCGACGATTTCACGCCGGCTGAAAAAGCAGCCTTTGCCTGGACGGAAGCCCTGACCGATTTGAACCCGGACACCGACTATGGCCGCTTGCGTGCCGACTTGCGCAATCACTTCGAAGATGCCCAGATCAGCGCAATCACAGCGGCTATTGCCATGATAAACCTCTGGAATCGGGTTCAGGTCTCAAACCACTGATATGAGACAGGCATCGGACATGGACATGTTTGAAACTGCCCGCCCGCGCCTGCTTGGGTTGGCTTATCGCATGCTCGGCTCCATGGCCGATGCCGAAGACGCCGTTCAGGACACGTTCTTGAGCTGGCAGAAACTGGACAAGGCATCTGTGGCCAACGCAGATGCCTATCTGACGACAATCTGTACCAACCGCTGTCTGGACGGTTTGAAGGCAGCCCATAGAAAACGGCTCGACTATGTGGGTCCGTGGATACCCGAACCGCTTCAGCTGGCCGGCGACACTGATCCGGAGGCAGACCTGAACCGGGCGCAATCATTGACGACAGCATTTCTGTTGCTTTTGGAGCGGCTAAGCCCGAAAGAGCGCGCCGCTTATCTGTTGCGTGAGGTCTTTGGCACCCCTTATGAGGACGTCGCTGAAACCTTGAACCTCAGCGTGCCCTCTTGTCGACAGCTTGTGTCTCGCGCTGCCAAGCATATCAAGGACCCGGCCTCGCGTTTTGTGCCACCCCCCGACCATCAAAAACGCATGTTGTCTGCTTTTCTGGAAGCGCTCGAAAGCGGGTCTACGGAACAGCTCAGCGGTCTGCTTTCAGAAACGGTTCGGTTTCAGTCTGATGGCGGCGGCAAGACGACCGCGTTGGGCCGTGTCCTAGAGGGGCGTGGAGATGTGGCCAAATATGTTGCGCTGATCCTTCGGCGCTTGTGGGGAGGTGCCCCTGTATTACCTTGCAGCATCAACGGTCTTCGCGGGATTGTCGTTCTGGAAAACATGCGCGTCGTAACTGCTCTGACACTGAGCTACGACGGGGACGGACGGATAGATGGCATATTTGTTGTTCGTAATCCGGAGAAGTTGAAGGCCCTGGCAACACCGCTTCATCACGATCCGAACAGCGGCGCGCTTTGGCAATAAGGCATTTTGATGCAAAAAATGTGTCGAAATCGACACATTCAAAGAAGTGTCTGTGTCGCAACCGACCCACATTTGAGGGTATTCCGCGAAGATGAGTGTCTATTGCGCATTCCAAAATTAGAGAAATCTGCGTTTTATCGACCTCTGATGCGATTTGGCACGGGCCTTGCCATAAGACTCGCGACCAGCCCCGGTGCTGTCCGGCCGATCAACCGGCCGCCATATTGAAATGTCTGGGAGGACATCAGATGAAAAAGTTTGTGATCGCCGCTGCTGCTGCAGCTTCTTTTGCCATGACATCCGCGGCTCATGCGGCCGACGAGTGCGGCGACGGCGAAGTTGTCATCAAATTCAGCCACGTCGTTTCTGCACAGGGTCACCCGAAAGGTGAAATGGCGAATGCACTTGCTGACAGGATCAACACGGAAATGGACGGCAAGGCCTGCATGCAGGTGTTCCCGTCGTCTCAGCTTTTTGACGACAACAAGGTGATGGAAGCCTTGCTTCTGGGTGACGTGCAGCTTGCGGCTCCGTCTTTGTCCAAGTTTGAATCCTACACCCTGAAATACCGTGTGTTCGACCTTCCGTTCCTGTTCACCAACATGGATGCGGTTACCACCTTCACCAAAGGCGACAAGGGTCAGGAACTGCTCGGCGCAATGTCCGACTACGGATTTGTCGGTCTTGGTTATGTCTTCAATGGACTGAAGCAGTTCTCCGCGAACAAGCCGCTGCTGGTTCCGAGCGATGCCAAAGGCCTCAAGTTCCGCGTTCAGACATCTGACGTGGCTGTGGCCATGATTGAAGCCATGGGTGCCAACGCTCAAAAACTCGCCTTCAAGGAAGTTTATGGCGCGCTGCAGACCGGTGTTGTGGACGGTCAGGAAAACACCTGGTCCAACATTTACACCAAGAAGTTCTTTGAAGTTCAGGACGGTACAACGGAAACCAACCACCAGCTGCTGACCTACCTGGCCGTGACCTCTCAGGAATGGCTCGACAGCCTGGAAGCTGACACACGTGACCAATTCCTGAAGATCTTCAACGAGGTTTCCGACGAGTACAACGCTCGTGCCGCCGAGATCAACGAAGCAAACAAGCAGAAGATCATCGAAAACGGTGGCGTTGTTCGCCAGCTGACACCTGAGCAGCGCGACGAGTGGGTCAACACCATGAAGCCGGTTTGGGACAAATTCCGCGACGACATCGGTCAGGATGTCATCGACGCTGCCGTGTCTTCCAACAAGGCAAGCTAAGACCTTCAGGTCTGAATGGATGGGTTCGCGCTGCGGACCCATCCTCTTAAACAAAATCATTCAATTCATCTTGCTGCGCCTTGAAGGGTGCGGAGCCGGGGCGAGTGCGCGCCGGCAATGGGGAGGCTTTCATGTCCCGTGTCGGACGGTTCGTCGATTCCTTGGAGGAAAACATCATCGCCTTGATATTGGCGTTGATGACCATCGTAACCTTCACTCAGGTGGTGGCCCGCTATGGGTTCAACTCGGGCTGGGGCGGTGCACTGGAATTCACCCGCGTCCTCTTTGCCTGGCTGATCCTGTTCGGCATGAGCTATGGCATCAAGATCGGTGCGCATCTGGGCGTAGACGCTGTAATCAATCTTCTGCCGAAACCCATGTTCCGGCTGGCTGCCCTGCTGGGTGCCGCACTCACTGTTCTGTACGCGATACTCCTCTTCGATGCGACTTGGTTCGGTGCGCTTCTCGGACTGGAGAACAAGGGGTCTTCTGGCGGCGCCTACGCATACGTTGCCAAGTTCTACAAACTCCCCATCGGTATGGAAGACCTGAAATGGCCAGTCTTCATCCAGGAGTGGTTTGACGTGAAGGAACGCGTTCCGCGCTGGATTCCGTATGTCATTTTGCCAATTGGCCTCCTGTTGCTGGCGTTCCGTGCCGCACAGGCCTTCGTGCTCATTCTCATGGGTAAAAAAGACGCCATCATCGCTGCGCACGAAGCAGAAGAACTGGTGGCCGAAAACAAAGACGTCTTGAAGGACTAAGGCCCGATGGAAACTGCATTTCTCTTCATATTCGTCTTCGGCTTCCTGTTCCTGGGTGTACCGATTGCGGTTTCGCTCGGCTTATCTGCCGTTCTTTACATCGCCTTGTTCAGCCATGACTCCATGAGCTCCGTGGCGGTGCAGCTCTTCAACGCCTCACAGAACTTTACGCTACTGGCGATTCCGTTCTTCATTCTGGCATCCAGCTTCATGTCGACCGGTGGTGTTGCGCGCAGGATTATCCGCTTTTCAATCGCGACAGTCGGCTCTATTCGGGGCGGTCTCGCAATTGCCGGTGTCTTTGCCTGCATGCTTTTTGCGGCCCTGTCGGGATCGTCTCCGGCAACGGTTGTTGCCATCGGCACCATTGCCATCGCGGGCATGCGCCAGGCAGGCTACACCAAGGAGTTTGCCGCTGGTGTGATCGCCAACGCAGGCACGCTCGGCATCCTGATCCCGCCTTCCATCGTGATGGTTGTTTATGCCGCGGCCACAAACGTTTCTGTCGGACGCATGTTCCTGGCCGGGGTCATCCCGGGCCTCATTGCCGGCCTGATGCTGATGATTGCGATCTATGTCATGGCTCGCGTCAAGAACCTGCCTGCGCAGCCTTGGCCGGGGTTCAAGGAAATCTGGGGCGCGCTGTCCGAGGCAGCCGTGGGCCTGTTCCTGATGGTCATCATTCTTGGCGGGATCTATCTTGGCATCTTCACTCCGACGGAGGCCGCTGCCGTTGCAGCCGTCTATGCCGGCTTGATCGCATTGTTTGTGTATCGTGACATGGGCCCCTTGTCCGGTATCGGCTGGATCCAGGACAATGACGGGCCGTTGGCTCTGACCGGTTTCAAGGCCATTACCTATTCCGTCGTTGCCATGTTCGTCTGGTCCGGTATTGCCGCGCTTGTATCGGAAAGAGCGTTCTTCGGATTGGACAGTGCCATCGTTCTGATCATAGCTTTGCTAGCTTATCCGCTCCTTCGAGGTGGTATCACACCTGCCGCTCTGCCCGCTGCCTATGGCGCCGGTGGCCGTGTCTGGGGCCGTAATCTCGGGATCATCACCTGGAAGTTCCTGCCGGCCATGTTCCACAAGGACACCAAGAAAGTCCTGACAGACTCGGCCAAGACGACCATCATGCTGATGTTCATCATCGTCAATGCGCTGCTCTTTGCGCATACTTTGACAGCAGAGCAGATCCCGCAAGTGATCACCGATTGGATGGTCGAAGCAGGCTTCAACTGGTTCACCTTCCTGATTGCGGTTAACATTCTTCTGCTGATCGGTGGACAATTTATGGAGCCGTCCGGTTTGCTGCTAATCGTAGCGCCAGTCGTGTTCCCAATCGGTCTGGAGCTGGGCGTGGATCCAATCCATCTCGGTATTCTGATGGTGGTCAACATGGAAATCGGCATGATTACACCGCCGATTGGCCTGAATCTTTTTGTGACGTCCGGTATCACCGGGATGAGTCTGGTTCAGGTCGTCAAGGCTGCAGCACCATTCGTGCTGGTCCTGCTGCTCTTCCTGGTTCTGGTAACCTATGTCCCGGCACTCTCAACATGGCTGCCCTATACATTGATGGGACCGGAAATCATCACCCAGTAGGTGATATCAAGGGAAATGACTGTAAACGGCCGGAATTGCATTCCGGCCGTTTGCGTTCGGACGCCGTCACAGTTGACGGTGAAACTGGACGGATCGATAGTCTTCTGCAGGCTTGCGGAGGAAACCATGACCAGACGCGACAACCCTTTTTCCGGATTTGGAGATTTCATCACCAGTGTGGATGAGTTGGAAGCTGTTTCGGGGCCAACCATGCCGCAGGCGGCGGACAAGGAAATTCCAGCTTTGGACGATATCTGCCGGGAATTTATATCAAGGTCGCCATTCTGTTTCCTCGCAACCGCCAGTCCATCCGGTCATCTGGATCTATCACCAAAAGGCGACCCGGCTGGCTTCGTCAAAGTGATCAATGAAAGTTTGCTGGCCATTCCGGACCGTCCCGGAAACCGGCGCATGGACTCGTTTCACAATCTGCTGCAGGACCCGCGGATCGGACTTCTTTTCTTTGTTCCAGGCCGAGGCGAAACACTCAGAGTTCGGGGCGAGGCCAAGATTACCAAAGATGCTGACCTCTTGAGTACAATGGCGGTCAATGGGCGCGACCCGGCACTGGCATTGTTGGTTCATGTCAAAAGCGCATTCATGCATTGTCCGAAGTGCGTCTTCCGCTCCGGGCTCTGGCAGCCGGATAAGTGGCCCGATACGGCCGGGCTTGCGGACATGAACGAAGCTATGGTGAAGCACGCGAAAATTGCCATGCGTCCTGAAGAGTGGTTCGAATCCCTGAAAGAAAAGGGTGAGCTCGAGCTCTGGTGACCACAGAAAAATTGCCGGTCCACCAGGATCGGCAACTAAGTCGAGGTATCAATCAGGCGATGGTCTTCAGACGATGCTGCCAAGCTTCATGGCGACACTCATGTCGCCTTCAACCTGCATTTTTCCGCCCATGAATGCAGCTGTTGGGTCAAGATCGCCGCTCAGGAGATCAGCAAGGTCTTCAGAGGTCATCTTGATAGTGCAGTCGGCTTCTGCGTCTTCGTTGGAAACGTCGGAGCCTTGAAGAAAAATTTGACCGGTATCACCCAAATCGAACTTGACGCTTTCTTCAATACCGCCGCTGGACACTTTTTCACGGACACCTTCGGTAAGTTGTTCCAAGGACATATTTGTCTCCCATGTTCGTTGGCATGCGTCACATGGCTTCTTGAAACATGCCGTTTACGTAATCGTCAAGTCTAAATCGAGACGCGCTCATTGAATAGGAGGGATGTGCTCAACGCCTGTGCATGTCCGAAGGATTTCCTTTGTGTGGCAAATAGGAACAAAAAACCCGCGTCAGCTAAGCTGCGCGGGTTTTTTACACCTTTGGATAGGTCAGGTGATCAGTTCGGCTTCTGCTCGCCTTCGCCCTCGCCTTGCTTGGCCGCTGCCTGCTGCGCCATGTTCTGACGATAGAGCTGCGCAAAGTCGATTGGGTCGAGCATAAGCGGCGGGAAACCACCATTGCGGGTTGCTTCGGACAGGATATTGCGCGCGAACGGGAAAATCATGCGCGGACATTCAATCATGATGAAGGGATGCATGTGTTCCTGCGGTACGCCGGTAACCTTGAACAGGCCGGCATAGACAAGCTCTACATTGAACATGACCATATCCGGACGCTCGGCTTTGGCAGTCAGTGTCAGGATCACTTCGTACTGGTCATCACCCATTTGCTGAGCGCCAACATTGACATTGATGTCGAGTTTCGGCTGGTCGCCTTGCGTCAGCGAGCGCGGAGCATTCGGATTTTCAAAAGACAGATCCTTGATGTACTGGCCAAGGATGTGCATGCCCGGCGCTGCGGCGCCTTCCGCCTGCGGCTGTGCGCCGCCTTCATTAATATCGGTCATCGTGTCAATTCCGTCTCGCGGTGCTGAAATGAAGAGCCCAAAAACGCTCCGCCTGGTTGCCGGTCCGCGTGACCCGGGCAACCTTGTTAGCGGTGGGCTACCATCTAGATCCCTC
Organism: Roseibium porphyridii; assembly: GCF_026191725.2. NCBI lineage: Bacteria > Pseudomonadati > Pseudomonadota > Alphaproteobacteria > Hyphomicrobiales > Stappiaceae > Roseibium > Roseibium porphyridii. The sequence goes on along the minus strand of NZ_CP120863.1, from coordinate 321,871 downwards.
CGGCACAAGGGCGCAGCCTTGCCAGAGGCGCCAAACCGCTTCAAAAGAAGGAACCTTCTGCGCTAACGAAACCGACATGCCTGAAACTCTGACCTCAAACATCACCCTGCCTCACAGGCGATTGAAACTTGACACGCTGGTACGCCTGCGCTGGCTGGCGGTGGGGGGCCAGACGGCTGCGCTGCTTGTGGTGCATGTGGGACTTGCCTACCCGCTTCCGATCGGTCCGGCATTTGCCATGGTGGCTCTGTCTGCCTGGCTCAATATCTTTTTGAGGATCCGCTCACCTGCTGTCACGCGCCTGTCGGAACGGGCCGCGACGATGCAACTTGCCTATGACATTTTGCAGATGAGTGGATTGCTTTTCCTGACCGGTGGCCTTGGCAATCCGTTTGCGTTCTTGTTGATGGCACCGGTGATGGTATCGGCCACGGGCCTGTCCGCCCGCTATACGGTCATGCTCGGTATTCTGGCGACTGCCAGCGCAACGATACTTGCGGTTTTCCATCTGCCTTTGCCTTGGCCGGTCGGAGCGGAGTTCGACTTGCCTGTTGTCTATTCTATTGGGCTTTGGATCGCACTTGTCTCAACACTCGGCTTCATGGCGATTTATGCCTTCCGGGTGGCCGAGGAAGCCCGGCAATTGGCAGATGCGCTTGCGGCAACCGAACTGGTGCTTGCGCGCGAGCAACATCTGAACGCACTCGATGGTCTGGCAACGGCGGCGGCGCACGAACTCGGGACACCGCTTGCGACCATTTATCTGGCGGCCAAAGAGCTGACGGACGAATTCGAAAGCGGTGATACCCGAGGAGAAGATGTGGCGCTGATCCGCTCGCAGGCCGAAAGGTGCCGTGGAATTCTTCAACAGCTCACGAGCCTTTCAAGCGACGAAGACAGGACCTATCAGCGAATTCCGGTTTCGCAGCTTCTGGAAGACGTGATCGATCCGCACCGCGGCATGGGTGTTGCCATCCACTCAACTCACCAGGGTGACGGCAGCGAACCGGTTGGAACGCGCAACGCCGCCATTCGTTACGGCCTTGGCAATCTTCTGGAAAATGCGGTTGATTTTGCCAAAGACCGCGTCGATGTCTCAGCGAACTGGGATGAGACCACGTTGTCCATCTCCATCAAGGACGACGGTCCCGGCTTTTCGATGGACATCCTGGGCAAGATCGGTGACCCGTATGTTTCGGTCAGAGGCAGCAAGGCTCATCAAGCAGGCACTGGTGGCGGTCTCGGCCTTGGCTTTTTCATCGCCAAAACGCTGCTGGAGCGCACGGGCGCAAAGTTGCATCTGGAAAATTTGCCACCTCCTTCGAGAGGCGCACATATACGTGTCAGTTGGCCGCGCGTGGTCTTTGAATCTGAAGACAGAGTGGACGAAACGTCATTTTCACCCCATAACGACAATAACTGACGGAAACAGACGGTTGACGATATTGCCAAATCCGACCTCTGCAACATGTCATAAAGAATAAAAACGGTAACGCGCAATGACGGACTCGATTACTGCCATGAATACATCGGAGGACAAGACCCTCCTCATCGTTGACGATGACAAGCCTTTCCAGCAGCGCCTGGCCCGTGCGATGGAAAAACGGGGGTTTGTTCCTGAAACCGCCGACAGTGTTCAGGATGCAGCGGCCAAGATCACACGCAACGCACCTGCCTTTGCCATCGTCGACATGCGTCTCGAAGATGGCAATGGTCTCGACGTGATTCAGCAGATTCGCCAAAAACGGCCCGATTCCCGTGCAATTGTACTGACCGGCTACGGAAACATTGCGACGGCTGTAACCGCGGTCAAATTGGGGGCGATCGACTATCTGGCAAAACCGGCTGATCCCGACGATATCGTTGCAGCCCTGGCGCGCAAGCCGGAAGAAAAGGCTGAGCCGCCGGAAAATCCGATGTCGGCGGACCGGGTTCGCTGGGAGCACATTCAGCGCGTCTACGAGCTGTGCGACCGGAATGTTTCTGAGACTGCGCGACGGCTCAACATGCATCGCCGAACCCTGCAACGTATCCTTGCCAAGCGTGCTCCCCGGTGAGAATCCGGGAGTTTCGCCGTTTGCAGGGTTGCCCTTTCGCTGCCACTTTGCCTAAGTAACTCCACTTGGTGGTATTCCTGCGCTCCAATGGAGATCGCTCATGCGGCTTGCAGCTGCTTACGTACGTTATTCCCCTGTGTTGAAATCCGGCCTGCTGGCGGCCTGCAGTCTGGCGTTCCTGGGCGCTGGTGGCGGCGCTTTTGCACAATCGGTCCCGGAAACCCTGCGCATCAATGTGGAGCCGGCTGAACCAGGAATTCGGTCGATCACCGTCAACAAAAAGTATCGGCCGATTATCAGTCGGGATGCGCAAGGTGTAGTCATCGATACGCAAGGCGGCGACGCCAATCGTCCCTCCTGCGATGTCAAACTTGAAGTCACGCTTGAAAACAGCCGTGTTCTCCATCGCGACGCCAATATCTGCGGCGGCAGCACCGTTGTGGTCGATGTCACCAGCGACGGCAAGCCTGGAGCAGCCGCGCGGGTTGTCGGCAGCGATACCGGGACAGCAGCGGGACCGGTTGGAGGCAGCACCGCTGAAACCAGCGCCAGTCAGACGCAAACACAGACGCAGACGCAAACGACGGCGACAGCTCCTCAAACCGACACCGGTCAGACGCCGTCATCTTCGATCACCGAAATCAATCCGCCCGAAAACCGGGACGGTCTGCAGCCACTGGAACAGGTGGATACGCCGATTTCGACACCTGACCCGGACGGGACGGAAACGGCATCCGTACCAGGAGATCTGGAAACCATCGTCCGCGATAGCCTTTCGGATGGTTCCGGCAATTCGCAGCCCGTTCTTGTGAGTGTTTCAGAAAACCGCCAGTGGCTGGCCGAACCTGGAAGCCAGCCGGGATCGGCCTCCTTCCTTCAGCACGCGGTACCGCAGACCGATGACAGGGACTTCAGAGCCGACTGCACCACTCAGTCCGGTTTCGCCAAAATCACGTTTCAACAGGCTCCCGCAGGTCTGCTGGAAGGCATGCCCCAGGCGGTGCGGATTACCGCCGGCGACTTCCAGGGCACTTACAACGCCTTCGGCTCGTCCGCTGCAAATGAGGCTGGCGTCTCCCTTCCTGAAGTGAATATCGAGATGACCGATCCGCTTTGGGAGGCCATGATCAAGCAGTCCGAGCTGACGATTGCTGTCGAAGGTCTGCCCACTCATGGGGTTTCGCTGAAAGGCAGCGCTAATCCGGTGCGGCTTTTTGTGGCCACATGCGCCCTGCCACAGCAGATTGTCTCGGACGAAGGTTTCGGCCCTTCTGGAGAAGAGCCCGGATCTGACCTTTCCTGCAGCGAGCTTGGCCGAGTGCGTTCGGTTGAGGCCGTTCGGCCTGGTCAAATCGTCTTCCGGAACGCCAGCCGTCAGCCGATCGAGGTACACTGGGTCGATTATCGTGGCGGAGAGCGGCCTTACGCCCGCCTCGAGCCCGGACAGATCCTGGAACAGCAAACCTATGTCTCGCACGCCTGGACGGTGCGCGGCGCAAGTGGTGAATGCCGCGGGATCTACGTCTCTCGTACGCCATATCGTGAAGTTGTTGTCTCAGGCCCGCCGAACGCGGCAACGCCTGGTGGTTTCGGCAATCAGGGCGGTTTCGGGCAGCCGGGCAATCTTGGCCAGCCAGGGGGACTGCAAAACAACCAGTTCAACAATGGCCAACCTGCTGGCCCAATCCCTCCAGGAGATGTGGGGAGTGCCAGTCAACCCGTCTTTCAGCAACAGGCGCGCACAAATGTCGCCGACTATCTGTGCACGGCCGGCATCGACTTGAACGTGGTGTTCTCTCCGGATGGCCAGTCTGCGACGGTTGCCGAGATGGGCTATGGGGCGGTGACGCTGCAACGTCAAGGCAGCTCGAACACGTTCTATTTCGAATCACAGGGGCATGTCCTGAAAGGCCAGGTTCAAAATGCAACATGGTCAAGACCCGGGCTGAGGGACGTTTTCTGCGCAAGGCGATAAGTACTAAAAGGTGTATTGGAAGACTGATCTACTAATAGGAGAAGAAAATCTCAGTAGTAATTCGTAGCGATTGTCGATAAAGCAAAATTTGGCGATTTTGTTGCACTGCGATTAAGCAATTGGTCAAGTTTTGAATTGATTCTGTTTGTAATCCTACAAAAGGAATCAATTGATCATGTCCTTCTCTCGCTGGCCCATCACGTGGAAGATTAGCCTCCCCATCGCGACGATCCTCGTTTTCACAGTCGCAATCTGTGCAGTTAGTCTGAATAGTCTCTATTCAGCGATGTTCACCGAACGTCTCAAAAAAATCGAAGACATTTCGGATAGCGCCGTCTCAATCGCAGCTCACTTTCATGAGTTGGAGAAAGCCGGCGACATGACACGCGAAGAAGCTCAGATCGCTGCGAAAGCTGCCATCGGAGCAATCCGCTTCGAAGGCAACAACTACGTTTACGTTTACGACTTTGACGGCACCAATCTTGTGCATCCGAAAACGTCGCTGAACGGCACCAATATGATTGACTTCAAAGACAAAACCGGAGTCAAGATTGTTGAAGAACTCATCGGTCACGCCAAAGCCGGTGGTGCCCCGCTGCTTTACTATTGGCCGCGTGCAAACAGTGAAGTCCCAATCGAAAAATACGGCTGGGGTGAAGGTTTTAACGCCTGGAACTGGATGGTTGGAACGGGCGTATACATTGATGATCTGGATGCAGCATATTGGAGCGCGGCGACCAAAATCATCACGCTGGCATTGATCGGTGCTGCAATCGCTATTGCAATCGCCATGGTAGCCGTTCGTCAGACCGTCAGCCCGTTGCGCGCATTGACCGCCAATATGGGGACGCTCGCAGAAGGCGATACAAACATCGTTGTTGAAGGCGCGGATCGTGGCGACGAAATCGGCAAGATGGCAACCGCCATGCAGGTCTTTGTTGCCAATGAAACCGAACGCAAGGAACTTGAGATCCACCAGCATGAAGCTCGCGAGATCGCGGCAAGAACCGGTGAACAGGTCCGCGACATCAGTCAGGATTTCGACAATCAGATCACCGGTCTGATGCAGACAATCGAAACGTCTGTGAATCGCCTGAAATCGGCATCATCCGACATGATGGTCGGTGCCGAGCAAACAACGGAAAAGTCGACTGTTGTCTCCAGCTCTTCCACGCAGGCTTCCAGCAATGTGGAAACAGTTGCGGCGGCTGCAGAAGAACTGTCAGCCTCGGTCAACGAGATCCGTCGTCAGGTCCAGTCCTCCAGCGAAATTGCTGCCAAGGCGGCCGAAGAAGCCGAGGCGACCAACGAGCGCATGCATGGCCTTTCTGAGGCTGCGGGCCGGATTGGCGAGGTCGTCACGCTCATTCAAGCGATTGCGGAACAGACCAATCTGCTGGCGCTCAATGCGACGATCGAAGCCGCGCGCGCTGGTGAGGCGGGCAAAGGCTTCGCGGTTGTTGCTGCGGAAGTGAAAGAACTGGCCACACAGACGTCCAAGGCAACGGAAGAAATCTCCAGCCAGATCTCCGCGATCCAGGGCGAAACCGAACAGGCCGCCGGTGCGATCGGATCGGTGACCGAAATCATCAACAACATGAACGAGATTGCATCGTCCATCGCAGCAGCCGTGGATGAGCAGGGTGCGGCGACACAGGAAATCGCTGAAAACGCACAGCAGGCATCGCAAAGCTCGGTTGAGGTCAGCAGCACCATCCAGGGTGTTTCGGACGCCGCAGGCAACACCAAGGAAGCTGCTCAGACCGTTGACGTTGCAGCCGGTGACCTTGAAACCAATGCAAGCGATCTCCGTGGCAAGGTGACCTCGTTCCTCGACACTGTGCGCGAACTTACCTCGCAACGGAACGAAGCTGCCTGACAGAACGCTTCTATCTGAAACAAAAAAACACCCGCGGCCAATTCAGCCGCGGGTGTTTTCGTTTTGATATCTGAAAAACCTAGACCTTGCGAAGGGCCACTTTCGAAATGTGGTGACTGGCATTCTTGCTCAGGATCAGGTCGGCCCTTGGACGCGTCGGTAAAATGTTTTCGCGCAGATTGACCAGGTTGATCTCAGTCCAGATCCGGTCGCCTGTTGCCAACGCTTCCTCGTCCGTTATGCGCGAGTACTTGTGAAAATAGGAACTTGGATCGCGGAACGCGGTCTCACGAAGTCGCATGAAGCGATCAACATACCATTTGCGCAGAAGATCCTCATCCGCATCGATATAAACGGAAAAGTCGAAGAAATCGGACACGAACGGCACAGCTCTGCCGTCTTTCGGCAGTTCACGTGTCTGCAATACGTTCAGACCTTCGACAATCAAGATGTCGGGGCGGTCCACCGTGACCGCGTGACCGGGCATGACATCGTAGTAGAAGTGGGAGTAGACCGGCGCACGTACGTTGCGCTTGGCAGCCTTGATGTCTGAGAGGAACTTTAGAAGCCGCGGCCGGTCGAAGCTTTCAGGAAAGCCTTTTTTGCTCATCAGACCTTCGGATTCCAATATGGCATTGGGAAAGAGAAAGCCATCTGTGGTGATCAAGTCGACCTTGGGGCTTGCAGGCCATCTTGCAAGCAATTCACGAAGCACGCGGGAAGTCGTGGATTTGCCAACCGAAACCGATCCGGCCACGCCGATGATGAACGGCGTCTTGTTCTCCCGGTGACCCAAAAACTCCTGTGTCGCCTGGTGGATCCTGACGGTAGCCTCGGCATAGAAGGCGAGCAGCCGGGAAAGTGGCAGATAGATGGTTTCTACCTGTTCCATCGACACAGGCGCGTTCAGACCTTGCAGCTGCGCAACCTCATGTTCGCTCAGCGTCATGGGTGTGTCGGCACGCAACTTCGCCCACTGGCGCTCAGTGAACACCCGGTAGGGGGACAAATCCATGTCCAGGGCTGTTGCGACTTTCTGATCCATCGTCTTCGCAGTCCCTGCAGCGCGGCTTTCCAGCGTCTCCGGAGGTTATTCCCTAGGCCGCGATGCCTTCTCCTCAAGTCCTGTTTGGCCTGTGCGGCCGGCAAGTTCCGACATGACATCCTTCAACGGAACTTCAGATACGTTCAAAACCACCAACAAATGATAAAGCAGATCGGCGGCCTCTGCCGTCAATTCCTTCCGGTCTTCCTGAACGGCAGCAATAGCTGCCTCGACGGCCTCTTCCCCCAGTTTCTGGGCGCATTTGGCAACGCCCTTCCTGACCAGCTTCTGCGTATAGGACGTTTCATCGCTGCTCTTGGCACGGCTAGCGATAATGGCGTCAAGATCTTCCAAAGTGAAGTCGGTCATTGGGCTATGTCCTAAGGGCAAGGTCAGGCATCGAGACGCATCGGGATGCCTGCATCACTCATATATTGCTTGGCGTCGTGGATAGTGTGTTCGCCAAAATGGAAAATCGATGCCGCCAGTACGGCGGTCGCATGCCCGTCCCGCACGCCTTCGACCATGTGGTCCAGATTGCCGACACCTCCCGATGCAATGACGGGAACGGGCACAGCATCGGCAATCGCCCTGGTCAGGGCAATATTGTAACCGGCCTTGGTACCGTCTCGATCCATCGACGTGACCAGCAGTTCGCCTGCGCCCAGGTCAACCACTTTCCTGGCGAACTCGATTGCATCGATCCCGGTCGGCGTGCGGCCACCATGGGTGAAGATCTCGAATTTCTCGGGAGTGCCGGGTTCGTTGACCTGTTTGGCATCGATTGACACGACGATGCACTGTGCACCGAATTTTTCGGCCGCCTCGCGCACGAAGTCCGGGTTCTTCACCGCGGCAGTGTTGATCGACACTTTGTCCGCGCCGGCGATCAGCAATTTGCGGATGTCTTCCACCGACCGTACGCCGCCACCGACCGTCACCGGCATGAAACAGGCCTCTGCGGTCCGCCGGACAACGTCAAAAATCGTGTCGCGGCCCTCATGGCTCGCGGTGATGTCGAGGAAGCAGAGTTCGTCGGCACCCGCAGCATCATAGGCTTTGGCGGCTTCAACCGGGTCGCCGGCATCAATCAGGTCGACGAAATTGACGCCTTTGACGACGCGGCCGTCCTTGACGTCCAGGCACGGAATGACACGGGCTTTCAGGCTCATGATGCTTTGCTCCGCTCTGCAAGGATCAGCGACATGGTTTCCGCCGGATCCAGTCTGCCGTCATAAAGCGCCCGTCCGGAAATTGCACCTTCCAGAATGGCACAGTCTGGCTTCAGCAGGCGATGAATGTCCTCAATGGAGGCGAGTCCTCCTGAAGCAATGACCGGGATGGAAACTGCGTTGGCCAGGTCCAGCGTGGATGGAATGTTAAGGCCCTTGAGGACTCCGTCCCGATCGATATCCGTGTAGATGATCGCCGATACACCGGCATCTTCAAACTGTCTGGCAAGAGCGACAGCGGTCAGCTCGGAGGTTTCAGCCCAGCCTTCAACGGCAACATAGCCGCCCTTGGCATCGATGCCGACGGCGATCTTTCCCGGAAACCTGCGGCAGGCTTCCTTGACAAGACCGGGGTCACGCACGGCAACGGTTCCCAAAATGACCCGCGTGATGCCTTTCGAAAGCCAGGTTTCGATGTGGTCCAATGTCCTGATTCCGCCGCCGAGCTGCACCGGATTTGACGTCGAGGACAAGATGGCGTCGACCGCAGTTCCGTTGACGCTCTCGCCGGCAAAGGCGCCGTTGAGATCGACCACGTGAAGCCACTCAAAACCCTGGTCCTCGAAAGACTTCGCCTGAGCGCCAGGGTCGTCATTGAAAACGGTCGCCTGGTCCATGTCGCCGAGCTTCAAACGCACACATTGACCATCTTTCAAATCGATGGCGGGAAACAGGATCATACTATTTAAATTCCTTCCACGATGACGATTTCGCCATCGGCATATTGCTGACGGATTTTCACCGCTTCCTGATACTCGGGCGAATTGTAGCAATCGACCGCATGCTGAAAACTCGGAAACTCGATCACGACGTTTCTGGCCCTTCCCGGTCCTTCGATTGCGTTGGTCGTACCACCGCGCGCAAGGAAGTTAGCCCCAAAGCGCTCGAACGCAGGCTTCGCTGTTTCGACATACTTCGGATAGTTCTGCGCGTCATGCACATCGACGCGGGCAATCCAGTATCCCTTGCTCATCGGATCCTCCAAGCAGTTGTTACGGTGTCCATTCCAGAAAATTCGCGATGAGGGCGAGGCCCAGCCGTTGGCTTTTTTCCGGGTGGAACTGAGTGCCGATCATGTTGTCTTTCGCCACCATGGCCGTAAAGCTGCCGGCATAGTCGAAGCTCGCCAGGCAGTCGGTCTGGTTGGTACAGGCAAAGTGGTAGGAGTGGACGAAATAGGCATGCAGCCCGTCTGGTCCTGTCTGAATTCCGTTCAGAACGGGATGCGCGCCGTTTGCAACATTGATCGTGTTCCATCCCATATGCGGTATCTTGAGGGATGGATCTGAAGGTTCCATCGCAGAAACGTCTCCCTCGACCCAGCCAAGACCGTTGACGGTTTCGAATTCGAGGCCTCTTGTAGCCATCAACTGCATGCCGACACAGATGCCGAAGAATGGTTTGCCGTTTTGACGCACAGTTTCTTCAAGCGCCTCAGGCATACCGTCGACGGCCCACAAGCCGCGCTTGCAATCCGCAAAAGCGCCGACGCCAGGAAGTACGATCCTGTCGGCCTTTCGCACTCGATCTGGATCTGAGGTCACGAAGACATCAGGTACGTGAGCGTGCGATCTTGCCGCGCGCTCAAATGCCTTCTCGGCCGAGCGAAGATTGCCCGAGCCATAGTCGATAATTGCAATTGTCATTGACGGATCTCCGGACCGAGCGTCAGGCCGACCACACGTTCGCTGCCAACCCTTGGGACGATCGGCGTTGGTGTGGGCGAGGTTCGCTGCAGGTCATTTTGTACGACTGGTTCCGGGGCCAGGTGGTCCGCTGCCTTGTGCAGGAAGCGCAACTCGGCCTCCGCGCGATTGACACCGTCGACAATTCCGACCACGCGCCAGCCCTTGCGCTCCAGCGACCAACGGCGAAGCGCCTGTGCTTCGAAGCCGAAGAGGATCGAAACAACAAATGCAGCGATCGCCGTTGCCTCGGGACTGACGGCGAGCGCCAGAAGTTCCACGACAAGTGCAATCCCCAGATAGCCGAGCAGTACCAGCCACATACGGTGAACCAGCATCCAGATGATCGAAAACAAAAAGGCCAGCACTGAAAATCCGTCCGGAACGAAGGCAAGCCGGTCGCTCTGGAGCGGGTCACCTGCCAGATCGTTAAATTCCGGCGGCGCCATCACAACGTAAGTGCTCATGGACTTGTCCTTGCCTAGCCGCCAAGCTGGCCCTTGGTTGTCGGTATCCTGTCCGCCTGACGCGGGTCGATTTCCATAGCCTTGCGCAAGCTTCGCGCAACGGCCTTGAAGCAGGTTTCGGCGATATGGTGACAATTGGAGCCATAAAGATTGGCGATATGAAGGGTGATGCCCGCATTCATGGTGAATGCGCGAAAAAACTCTTCAAACAATTCTGTATCGAAGTCGCCGACCTTGTCCCGGTCAAAGGTCACATCCCACACCAGGAAAGGCCGTCCGGAAACATCGAGGGCGCAACGGGTAAGAGCCTCGTCCATTGCCAGATGCGTGTCCGCGTAGCGTGTGATACCGGCCATATCGCCAAGCGCAGATGACATCGCCTGCCCAAGCGCTATTCCAGTGTCTTCCACTGTGTGGTGAAAATCGATGTGCGTGTCGCCTTCGGCGCGGACATGCATGTCGATCAGCGAATGGCGCGAGAGCTGCTCCAGCATATGATCGAAGAACCCGACGCCGGTCTTGACGTCATATGCGCCCGTACCGTCCAGATTGATTTCGACCGAGATGCGGGTCTCTTTGGTGTCGCGCGATATTTTCGCTGTGCGCATGGATTGCTGTCCTTGCTAAGGTGAGGAACGGGCGGTGTTGTAGCAGCCTGATGCAGCTAATGAAATAGCGACGTCGACATCGGGTATCGTCCTATAGGCCGACAAGAACGATCCAAGGACCAATCGGCCACCGAATTGCCGTTGGCAATGGCCCAGTCACAAGGGAATTTGACATGTACAGGGAAGCGATATCCGAGGGTGGTCTTGCTGTGGTGACCGGCGCTGCAAGCGGCGTCGGTCTGGTTGCCGCGATCCGCTTTGCAGAGGCCGGACTTGGTGTGGTTTTGGCAGATTTGCCCGGCGACCAACTTGATGAGGCGGTCGAAAGAGTGCGCGAAGCAGCAAGATCGGGCGCGATTGTTGAAGCTGTTGAAACCGATGTGTCGGATACGAAACAGGTGGAAGCACTCGCGGACAAAGCGTTCGAGCTGGGCCCGGTGGCGATCCTGATGAACAATGCCGGCATCAGTCGCCCGACCGGGGCTTGGGACCGTATGGAAAACTGGACACAGATGATGGACATCAATTTTTTTGGTGTTCTTCGCGGTGTCCAGGCCTTCACACAACGCATGATCGATGCCGGAAGGCCGGCGGTCATCATCAACACCGGTTCCAAGCAGGGCATCACGACGCCTCCTGGCAACCCGGGCTACAATGTCACCAAGGCGGCGGTCAAAGTGCTTAGCGAGCAATTGACACATGAGCTGCGTGAAAAGGCTGCGCCGATCTCCGTCCACTTGTTCGTTCCCGGATTCACCTACACCGGAATGATTGCCGCCTTCATCCCGGAAAAGCCTGATGCGGCCTGGACGAGCGAGCAAACGGTCGACTATTTCATCGAAAGAATGTCGGCAGGAGATTTCTACGTCCTTTGTCCGGACAATGACGTCGACAGCGTTCGTGACCGACGGCGTGCGCAGTGGGCCATCGGCGATATTATCGAAAATCGCCCACCCTTGAGCCGCTGGCATGCCGACTACAAGGAGGCGTTCGCCGAATTTGAGAAGGATGGCAAGCCCTGACGGTAGAACAACGGCGCCCCTAGTGCTAAGCACGGGGCGCCTGTCCGTTAGAAAAGGATCTTGCCGATGCCAACCAGCCCTTTTGCCCCGACTTCCGCACTCGATCGCCTGATGTTGCCTGTTGATGTTCCGACCCTTGGCGAAGCTGAAGAGCTGGTAAAAAAAACGGAAGGCAAGGTCGGCGTCTACAAGATCGGTATGGAGCTTCAATTCGCCGGTGGCCTGGAGTTTGCCCGCGATCTGGCTGCTGACGGCAAGAAGATCTTCCTCGATGTCAAACTGCACGACATTGACAATACGATCGAGAAGGCCGTTCGAAACGTCGCCAAAATGGGCATGACTTTCATGACGTTGCACGGGTATCCGAAGACCATGCGCGCGGCTGTGAAGGGATTGCAGGCCGAAGGCAACCCCAATCTGTGTCTTCTCGGGGTCACCGTTCTGACTTCGATGGATGAAGACGATCTCGTCGCGGCGGGGTATCGCGGCCCGCTTGCCGACGTCGTGGAGAGCCGGGCGCGTGATGCCCGCACGGCGGGCATGGGAGGCATCGTCTGTGCCGCGCCTGAGGCTGAAAAGATGCGGGTGCTCCTTGGAGACGAACTCGTCATCGTCACACCCGGCATCCGGCCCGCTGGCAGCGCGGCAGGCGATCAACGCCGGGTTATGACCCCGGCAGACGCCATCCGCGCAGGCAGCGACTATCTGGTTGTCGGCCGCCCGATCAGCAAGGCTGATGACCCGGGTGCTGCTGCCGACGCCGTTGTTCAGGAAATTGAAGGTGCGCTTGGCTGATCTGCTCAGGCGGCCTGATTGTCGCCATTGGCACCGGAGCGCAAAACCATCCCATAGAGATCGCGCGGGTCATCCGGATCTGCAAGAAGGTCCAGTTTTTCGAAATGGCCTGTCTGAGGCAGCATGTCGTGCACATAACGCAGCGCTGCAAAGTCCTCTATCGCAAACCCGACGCTGTCGAACAAGGTAATCTGATCCTTGCCTGTTCGACCTTCCGCATTGCCGGCATAGACTTGCCAGAGCTCGGTGACAGGGTGATCGGCGTCCAGTTGTTGCAATTCGCCTTCGATCCGGGTCTGCTCGGGAAATTCGACGAAAATGTCAGATCGCAACAGAATGTCTTTGTGCAACTCTGTCTTGCCTGGGCAATCGCCACCGATCGCGTTGATGTGCACGCCTGAGCCGACCATGTTGTCAGTCAGGATCGTCGCGTAACGCTTGTCGGCCGTAACTGTTGTGATGATCTCCGCACCTTCGATCGCATCCTCGGGTGTTTTGCAGATGGTGACGTTGAGCCCGGAACTGGCGAGATTGCGCGCAAGCCGAATGCTGGCGCCATGGTCGATGTCGTAAGCCCGTATCTCTGTTATACCGAGCATGTCCTTGAATGCAAGGCACTGAAAGTCGGACTGTGCGCCATTGCCGATCACGGCCATGGTTGTCGATCCCTCTGGTGCAAGGTATTTGGCCGCCAGGGCTGAATTGGCAGCTGTTCGCAATGCGGTCAGGATGGTCATTTCAGTGAACAGCACGGGATAACCTGTTGCCAGATCCGACAGCACGCCGAACCCGGTCACGGTCTGCAGGCCCTCGCGCATGTTGCCGGGATGACCGTTGACATACTTGAAGCCAAAAGTCTTGCCATCGCTTGTCGGCATCAACTCAACCACCCCTTCAGGGGCATGTGCGGGAATGCGCGGCTTCTTGTCGAAGCTTTCCCAGCGCAGGAAATCCTCTTCGATATATCCTGCAAGGCCACGCATGAAGGTTTCCACACCGACGGACCGCACGTTGCGCATCATGTTGTCGACGCTGACAAACGGAACGAATGCGAGATCCGAGGGGGACAGATTGATGGTGTTGTTGGTCATGATGTCCTCTAGAAGCTTCTGGTCGGGCGGTCGAAGACACGGCGACCGAATAGGCTACCTGTCAGTTCGACCATCAGACGCGCGGTTTTTCCGCGTTCATCCAGAAATGGGTTGAGTTCGACGAGATCGAGCGAGCTGACAAGTCCGCTGTCATGAAGCATCTCCATGACGAGATGCGCCTCGCGAAAAGTGGTGCCACCAGGCACTGTGGTTCCAACCGCCGGCGCGATATCCGGATCAAGGAAGTCCACATCAAGGCTGACATGAAGCAATCCGTTTGCAGCCTTCACACGGTTCAAGAAGGGTCTCAGCAGTCCGGCAATGCCGTCTTCATCGATCTGGCGCATGTCGCGAACGCCAACGCCATGATCAAGAAGTTGTCTGCGCTCAGCGTCATCAATGGAACGGACACCCAGGATCTCAACGTTTTTCGGGTCGACCGTGTGTTTCAACGGATCGCCGAGAAGCGCATCGAATCCAGGCAAACCGCAGACAAACGCAAGCGGTGTGCCGTGGAGATTGCCGCTGGCAGTGGTATCGAAGGTGTGAAAATCGGAATGGGCGTCTAGCCAGAGTACAAAAAGCGGGCGTCCGAGGCGCGCTGCTGCTCGCGCCTGTCCGGAGACTGTTCCCGCAGCCATGGCATGGTCGCCGCCAAGATAGACCGGCACAATCGGGTTTTCGCCGAGCTGGGCGGCTTTTTGGTGCAGCGTGCGGGTCCAGCCGGCATAGGCCGGGAAATTTTTAAGCACGGGATTGGGCGAAGCCAGATCGCCAACGTCAGCCGGTTTCAGATTGCCGTGATCGGTGACTGAGTGCCCGAGATCTTCCAGAGTGTCCGCCAGCCCGGCGGTCCGATAGGCGTCCGGGCCCATCAGACAGCCTCTCTGACCGGCGCCTTCGTCAACCGGCGCGCCAACAAGGGCAATCTGTTTTCCGACAACGTCCACGCCATTCTCCGCCTGAATTCGCAATATCTGGAAAGTGTGCGCAAACGCCGCGGCGGAGTAAATCCGGCAACTTGATCAAATGTGCGGTAAGATTTATCATTTTGATAGCTTCAATTACTCAAAATGGTTCAATGGATGATCTCGATCTTCGCCTAGTCTCGCATTTACGCCATGATGGCCGTCGATCGGTGTCCGATTTGGCAAGTGATCTGAAAGTGTCCCGGGCAACCGTGCGTGCGCGCATGGAGAAACTGATCGAGTCGGGTGAGATACTCGGCTTCACGGCGGTCTTGCGCGATGATTGGCGCGATCTGCCGATCAGGGCCGTGACCCTGGTTGTGGTCGATGGTCACAACACCGACCCGGTGTCCAGAGCCCTGAGTGCCATGACGGAAGTCCGAGCCATTCACTCCACCAACGGCAAATGGGACCTGGTTCTGGAAATCGCAACGCGGGATCTGGCAGCCTTTGATGATGCATTGAACCGCATTCGGCTGATCGAGGGCATCACGGGCACGGAAACCAATCTTCTGCTGTCGACCAGAAAAGGTCCTGCTGCATCTGCAAGTGAGTTCAGGGATGTTCTGGGTTGATGGGCCTTGCCCTCTAAATCGTCGCCCAAGTCGGATCGCAAATCGGGTCGCGCTGGTTCTGCTGGCCCGCTAGGATCAACGCAGACTGAATAGAGCTGATGGATCTGACATGACCAAAGCACTCGACCTTACGAGCTTGACTTCTGATCCAACGCCGATCTGCGTTGGTGCGGAAGCCGCCGAACACTATGAAATCGTACGTAGAACGTTGAAGCGTATTACCGAAGACTGGCGCGAGCAGCCGTCACTTGAGCAATTGGCAGGAGAGGCTGGTCTTCAGCCCATCCAGTTGCAAAGAGTGTTTTCCAGATGGGCTGGGTTGACGCCAAAACAGTTTCTGCAAGCCATAACACTGGATCACGCCAAGGCTCTCTTGCGAGATAGTGCCAGTGTCCTGGATGCGTCCTACGAAGTTGGTCTTTCCGGCTCGTCCCGGCTGCACGACCTTTTTGTCACGCATGAGGCAATGACGCCGGGTGACTACCGCAACAGGGGCGCAGGACTGAAGATAGCCTACGGATTTCACCCTTCGCCGTTCGGGCAGGTTCTGGTCATGGCAACGGACAAGGGACTTGCCGGTCTTGGATTTGCGGATCCGGGCGGCGAGGAAGAAGCCCTGACGGATATGTGTGATCGTTGGCCGGCTGCGCAATTCGTTCCCGATCAGGACGCGACCGCTACGTATGCGGATCGCGTGTTCGATCCCGAGAAGTGGCAGCAAGACCAACCTTTGAACGTAGTCATGATCGGAACGGATTTTGAAATTCGGGTCTGGCAAACCTTGCTCAGAATTCCAATGGGTCAGGCAACAACCTATTCCGATATCGCCACCTCGATCGGCAAGCCGAAAGCCTCGCGGGCCGTCGGCACAGCAGTCGGCCGCAATCCGATTTCCTTTGTCGTGCCGTGTCACAGGGTGCTTGCCAAGGGGGGAAAACTGGGCGGCTACCATTGGGGGCTCACCCGCAAAAGGGCAATCCTGGGCTGGGAAAGCGGTCTCTCCGGCCCGGTTCTGGAGTGTGTTTGAGGGTGTTCCCTAGGTGGTCACATTCGACCATCGAGTTAAGGGCGAAGGCTCTTTCGTCTAATGCACGGGCCCTTTGGGCATCGGATAGTCTCCGGTGATCTCCCAGCCGAAGGATGTGATCCTTTCGGCAGCCATCGGGGTCAGCTCGCCTGTGATCAGGAAGTCGACGCCCGAGGGCGGAAAAGGCAACTGGCCAAGGCCGGTGTGAATAGCCGAAAATGTCTGTGCCACGGTCTGCGTCCAGGAAACTTCGTCAAGCGGAAGCACAACTGCGGCCAGACCGTCACGACGGATGGCAACCGGTATGTTTGAAACTTCCTTGATCTGACTCAGACCCGAGATTTCACGATTGTAGGTCTCCAGAAGCACAATGCGGCGCAGTTGAAAATAGGCAATGTCCCTGCTTTCGGCATCTGCGGCTTTGGCTGCGATCAGGTCGAGGTCCTGAACACCGGGCATGGCCTGAAGCTGATAAGCAATCGCGGCCTTTTCGGAGATCGTATAAAACGGGTTGGCAGCAATTCTTGAGATCGTCTGATCGCTGATACCGGCATTGCGCAGAGCTGCAGCGGTCCGTTCTTCCAGCTCCGAGGGAGAGCTGTCGATGATGAGCGTGCTCAAATTGTCAGCCTGACGTGCTGCCGACACGACCAGTCCGCCCGGAAGCAATGCCGTAATCGCGCTGACTGTCCAGTTGCCCGCTGTTGTAACGCTCGCTGTTTCGTCCAGCTTTTCAGACAGTGGCCGATAGAAAGTATAGGGATCGACGCTGAGCTCAACCGCAAGTTCTCGACGTTCGCGGGCCTGCCCGGTTATCGCTTTTGCCAATTCAGCGGGAGATCCGCCTTTGCCGGTAACGGCCGACTCCACACCTTTGGTCAGGCGGCCGAACATCCGACCGACGCCGGAAACCGTGTTTTTGGCAGTCCCTACCGGGTCAGTCACCGTGTTCTCGACGAAATCCACCGGCTTCATCGCGGCCTGCTTCAATCCATCGACGAAGCTGGCGTCATTCTTCAGGCTTTCCAGGGCGACCAGAACCTTGAGCTCGGAGAGCCGCAGTTTCAAAAGGCCATCGCCCTCAATCCGTTCCACACCGAGATCTGTTTGCAGCTGGTAGATGCGCAGGAAGCCGTCACTTCGAACCGGAGCGAGAACCGCATAACCGGGTCCAAGCTGCTTGCCGTCCAGCACAACCGCAGGGTCCTGCTCTGGCGGCGTTTCATATTGCTCGCTCAGTGACATCGCCGGTCCCGCCAACAGGGCCGTTCCAAGCAACGCACCGGCGAAACTGGCAAGTATACTAATCGGGCGTTTCATCCGGCTGACCTCCTGATAGCCTTGGCCGGAAAGTGCTCAATCTGGCGCCATTCCGTTGCGCGCCAGGGCCTCACCGGCCAGATAAAGCGAACCGCAAATCAAGATCCTGGGCGCTTCGCCGTCCTGTTGCGCACAAGCTGCCACATCCGCAAGGGCTGCGTCCAGCGATTGAAACGGTGTCGCCTCAAGTCCGGCGCAACGGGCAAGGTCTGCCAGGTCTTCGGGTGTTCTCCCAGTCGACGTTGTCGAGATTGGCACAGTGCCCACATGACGGACCAGTCCGTGAAAGGGTCGAAAATACCCGACCGGATCTTTGGTTGTTAGCATGCCGGCGATCAGATAGAGCGGGCGCGGAGTGCGTTCTTCCTGTTCACCCATGAATTGGGCGACCGAGATTCCGGCGCCAGGGTTGTGGCCACCATCGATCCAGACTTCAGCGCCCGCCGGGCACATGTCGAGAAGAGCACCGTGGGTCAGCGGTTGCAGACGACCGGGCCAGTTCACATGTTTGAGCCCATCGGCAATCGTTGCTTCGCCGGGCAGGAGATGAGCCACTTTCAGAGCGGCGATGGCAAGGGCCGCGTTTTCGAACTGATGTCTTCCGCCCAGCACGGGAAGTGGCAGGTCGATCAAACCTTCCTCATCCTGAAACGCCATGCGACCCTGGTCTTCCTGGGCGATAAAGTCCTGACCAAAAACCTGGATGAGTGCGCGGTTGCGTGCGGCTTGTCGTGTGATTTCAGGCAGGGCTGTGTCTTCTTGTGCTGCGCAGATGACCGGCACGCCGTGCTTGATGATGCCGGCTTTCTCCCGAGCGATGACCGCCAGATCGTTGCCAAGGAACTTCTCGTGGTCCATGGACACTGGTGTGATGATCGAGACCAGGGGCTCGTCGACCACATTGGTTGCATCGAGACGGCCGCCCAGTCCGACTTCAAGCAGCAAAATGTCTGCCGGTTGTTCGGCAAAGAGGAGAAGCGCCGCTGCGGTCGTAATTTCGAAAAAGGTTATTTCGGCGCCAGCATTGGCTTCTTCGCAGCGGTGAAGCGCGTCGAAAAGCAAAGGGTCGGAGACGAACTTTCCATCGCTACCCAGCCGGATGCGCTCATTGAAGGAGACCAGATGCGGTGAGGTATAAACGTGGCATCGTTTTCCGGAAGCCTCCAGGATAGCCCGCATCGTCGCCGTCACCGATCCCTTGCCGTTTGTGCCGGCAATATGGATAGCCGGGGGCAGGCGTTGCTCGGGGTGATCGAGGGCTGCCAGCAGCCGATGCATCCGACCAAGTGATAGATCGATCTCTTTGGGGTGCAGCGCCAGAAGGCGGTCCAGAATTTTCGTGATTTGATCCAAGGCGCCCTCCGCAGGGTCCTGTCATCCGTTACAGCGTCTGTTACGCCTTTAGGATATGGCTGCTCGCGAGACAAGCGAACAGCCCGGAAATGTCGTGAATTGCCGCATTCGCGACATTTTACGGAAAATTTGCGCGCTTAGGCTGACGCTTCAGCTTCCTTGGCGGGTTCTTCAGCCGCCTTTTCAGCATTGTCTTCAGTGTCCTGCGCAGGCTCTTTGGGAGCTTCCAGGCGCGGCAGCTCGACTTCGCGTTTCATGAGGATGCCGCAGACACGAGCGATGGTGTCTTTCATCTCCTGTCGCGGCACGACCATATCGATCATGCCATGATCGAGGAGATATTCAGCGGTCTGAAAATCTTCCGGAAGTTTTTCGCGGACGGTCTGCTCGATCACGCGGCGGCCGGCAAAGCCGATCTGGGCACCCGGCTCTGCGATATGAATATCGCCGAGCATTGCATAAGATGCAGAAACACCTCCGGTTGTCGGGTTTGTCAGCACGACGATGTAAGGCAGACCCGCTTCACGCAGCATTTGCACGCCGACTGTCGTGCGTGGCATCTGCATCAATGACAAAATGCCTTCCTGCATCCGGGCACCGCCGGAAGCAACAAACATCACAAACGGTGTTTTGTCTTCAACGGCTTTCATCATGCCTGCAAGGATGGCCTCGCCGACAGCCATGCCGAGCGATCCGCCGACAAAGGTGAAGTCCTGCACGGCAACAGTCATGGCCATGCCGTTGACATTACCCTGCGCCACATGGACGGCCTCGTTTTCGCCCGTCTTGGAACGAGCGTCCTTCATGCGATCCGTGTAGCGTTTGCTGTCACGGAATTTCAAAGGGTCTGCCTGAACCTCTGGCGACTCGACAGGGGTATGTTTTCCACCATCGAAAAACGAATCAAGTCGTTTGCGCGCAGGCATGCGCATGTGATGACCGGAGTTCGGAATCACCCAAAGGTTGGCCTCCAGATCCCGATGAAAGACCATTTCTCCGGTTTCCGGACATTTGATCCAAAGGTTCTCCGGAACTTCTCGTTTTTTCCAAAGATCCCGGATCTTGGGGCGTACAATAGAATTGATCCAGTTCACGTCAGGCGCGTCCCAATACTCGAGTTACCTATGGCGGAGATATGGGGTCCGCCGCAATTCCTTCAATTCATTTCAACCGTCAGGCCTGACGGGCTCGGGCACAACCGGAGGCCAGGTCACTGACCACGTCCGACACTGCCTGAACGGTTTTGTCGGTGGCCTTGCCGGCTTCGTCCAGGCTGTCGCGAATGGCATTAACAAGAACCGACCCGACAACGACACCGTCTGCATCTTTGCCGATGACGGCGGCCTGATCGGCCGTCTTGACGCCAAAACCAACCGCGACCGGCAGTTCGGTATGGCCCTTGATGCGATTTACCGCAGTGGTCACCCGGCCGGTATCCGCAATGCTGGCACCGGTAATTCCAGTCACCGAGACGTAATAGACGAAACCTGAGGTGTTGGCCAGAACGGCCGGAAGGCGCTTGTCATCGGTCGTCGGCGTGGCGAGACGAATGAAGTTGAGACCGGCTTCCAGGGCAGGAATGCAGAATTCATCGTCCGCTTCGGCCGGAATGTCGACAATGATGAAACCGTCCACGCCCGCGTCCTTGGCAACGTGTACGAATTTTTTGGGATCGCGCACATAGATGGGGTTGAAGTACCCCATTAAAATGATTGGCGTATCCTGATCCTGCTTCCGGAAAGCCCGCACCATGTCCAACGTCTTGTCCATGGTATGTCCGGCAGCAAGAGCGCGCTGGTTGCCTAATTGGATCGGAATGCCTTCTGCCATCGGGTCGGAAAATGGCATTCCCAACTCAATCACATCGGCACCGGCGGCAGGAAGCGCGTTGAGAACGGCTTGCGACGTTTCTAGATCCGGATCTCCAGCGGTAATAAAGGTGACCAGCGCCGGTCTTCCGGCCTCTGCACAAGCTTTAAAACGGCGATCGATGCGCGTTTCCGTCATTCACTGCTACCCTTTTTCCGCCCGGCCATATCGCACAGGCTCTGTCATCTGAGCGATGTACGGGCGCAGCGTGCGGAATGTCAATCTATTGTGCAGGAATTCGGTTTGGTTTTGAGACCATCGGGGTCGGCAGGCCGAGATCTTTACTTGCTCGGATAATCAATCAATCCGATTGCGCGAAACTCAGCGTCGGCTCGATAGACGTGTTCGCTGCGGATGCCCCTCGCTTTTGCGGCGCGCAGGCACGGACCGCCCGTACCGCGAAAAACCGTCGAAAGCGGTGCAGCGGAAGGTGCACTTAAAAGGATAGCCTGCAAAACACTCATCTTACACCGGAGGAACCAGATTTATAAAACCATTCGAAGCAGGATACTTATGAGATTTTTGCACTGCAGCAATAGCGCTGACTGCAAATCAGGCTTGCTAAAAATGCATGGCTGGATTGTCAGAGGCGCATCAATTGCCTCTGGAAATATGCACTCTGTGCGTCTATTTTGTTTGAACTAGAAAGCCATCGAAGAAAACAAGGAGCTGAAAATGGCCCATTCCCTCTTTGAACCAGCACCGAAGCCACTTGGTGAGCGGTTCTGGAGACGCGTCATAGAATTCAACATCAACGGATCGCAGCAACCGGAAACCGGGTCACACACAGCGCCAGAGTTGACCGCTCAGGTTAGATCGCTTGATGCTCGCGGGAGGCAGCAGTTTCTCCAGGCTGCCTTTGCAATCAAGCCCATCAAATGAAAAGCCGTGCGCTGATGAGCAGGCGCACGGCTTTTTCATTTACGAGGTCCGTCAACCGGATCGTTTAGCGGCTCTGTCCGCCAGCGATCGTTATCGCTTCTTGAAATATTTACCGAAGGCGTGGCTCGCGATATCGCTGCGCTCCAGGCCGAGGTCAGCAAGCTGAGCCGTGTTCATGTGGTTCAAGCGTTCAATTTCGTTTGCCGTGCGGTGTGCGGCGCGAACATCGCGAACAAAACCGCTAATCATGTCGAATGCCATTGGTGTGTTCCTTTGAGAGGGGGCGGATGAGGTGTCGTGCACGGTTTTTCTTTGCACATAATTTAGTCCCGCCATTTTTGCGGACAACGCACAAGTTTGCATTGCAGCAATGCCGAATTGGCTGAGCAGGTTAACAAAGCCCCGGAACAGGGGTGCCAGGCGTGAAAACGAAAAAGCCACGCCATGGTCAGGCGCGGCTTTCCAAAAAAATGAGGTGCGACGAGATCGATTTTACAAATCGAAGCCGAGCATTTGGCCAACGGCGAAGACATCCTTGTCGCCACGACCACAAAGGTTCATGACGATAATCTGGTCCTTGTCCATCTGAGGTGCCAGCTTGGCGACATAAGCCAATGCGTGCGATGGTTCGAGTGCCGGGATAATGCCTTCGACACGTGTCAGAAGCTGAAATGCTTCCAATGCCTCATTGTCCATGATCGGAACATATTCGACGCGGCCGATGTCTTTCAGCCAGGAGTGCTCAGGCCCGATGCCCGGATAATCGAGTCCGGCCGAAATGGAGTGCCCTTCCAGGATTTGCCCGTCATCGTCCTGAAGCAGAAATGTTCGGTTGCCGTGCAGCACGCCCGGTTTGCCTGCAGTCAGGGAAGCGCAATGCTCCTCGCCTTCCAGGCCGTGACCGCCTGCTTCCACGCCGTAGATTTTGACATCCTTGTCATCCAGGAACGGATGGAAGAGCCCGATGGCGTTTGACCCGCCGCCAACCGCGGCAACAAGCGCATCCGGAAGCCGGCCTTCGGCCTCAACGATTTGCTCGCGCAATTCTTTGCCGATTACCGACTGAAAGTCGCGGACCATTTCCGGATAGGGATGTGGACCGGCAGCAGTTCCGATCAGATAGTAGGTGTTGTCGACATTGGTGACCCAGTCGCGCAGTGCTTCGTTCATCGCGTCTTTCAGCGTGCCGGCACCAGCTGTCACTGGAACAATTTCTGCACCTAGCAGCTTCATGCGGAAAACGTTGGGCTTTTGCCGTTCCACATCGGTCTTGCCCATATAAACCACGCACGGTAAGCCGAAGCGTGCACAAACCGTGGCGGTTGCGACACCATGCTGTCCGGCGCCCGTTTCAGCAATGATCCTGGTTTTACCCATGCGTTTGGCAAGCAGGATCTGACCGAGACAGTTGTTGATCTTGTGAGATCCGGTGTGGTTCAGCTCATCACGCTTGAAATAGATCTTGGCGCCGCCGAGTTCTTCAGTCAGGCGTTCGGCGAAATAGAGCGGTGACGGCCGACCGGTATAATGCGTGTTCAGGGATTCGATTTCGGCATGAAATGCCGGGTCGTCCTTCGCATCCTTGTAGTGCTGCTCCAGATCAAGGATCAGTGGCATCAGGGTTTCGGCCACATAGCGGCCTCCAAAAATTCCGAAATGTCCGCGATCGTCCGGACCGGTCCGGATGCTGTTCGCCATGTCGTTCACGCGTATTCTCCTTCGTCCGGCAGGTCAGGCCGCTTTGACCGCTGCCATAAATGCGCGAATTAGATTGCTGTCCTTGACGCCTTTGTCTCGCTCAACACCCGAAGAGACATCGACTTCCTTTACGCCGCTTACGCGGATCGCCTCGGCGACATTGTCTGCATTCAATCCACCCGAAAGCATGAAGGGCTTCTTCAGGTCAAGGTCTTTGAGCAGCGACCAGTCATAAGAAACACCGTTTCCGCCTGGCAGGTCCGATCCCTTTGGTGGCTTGGCATCAAATAGGATCCGGTCTGCGACGACCGAATAATACAGTGCCTTTTCCAGATCTTCCTTCGCGGCCACCGACACGGCTTTCATAACGCCGGTTCCGTGCATCACCTTAGCGGCCGCACATGCTTCGGGTGCTTCACTGCCGTGGAACTGGAACGTGTCGGGCGCCACCAGTTCCTTGATCCGCGAAAGACCGTCCAGATCCATATCCACCGTCACGGCCACGATTTCAGCACGGTCACGGGCCATGTCGGCCAGCTTGCAGGCATCGCTCAAGGAAACGTGGCGTGGACTCTTTGGAAAAAACATCAGGCCGACCATGTCCGCGCCGGCATCCAGCGCAGCTTCCATGGTTTCTTCGGTCGACAGGCCGCAAATTTTTACTTTGATATCCGACATGGGGTTGAGGTATCGCCGCTGCAGCGCGGTTTGTCAAAAGAGGAATTGGCGTTTCACTTTTTCAAAACGTGACGGCATCGGCGAAGCCTTCGGCAGGCTGTGTGATGCTACCTCGGTAACGAATGTCAGCTAGAGCATTCCGTCGCGTTTCAACTCGTCCGAAACCCAGTCACGGAACAACCTGACTTTGCGGCTGGTCCGGTTGATCGGCGGATAGCTCAAGAACCAGCTTTCGGCCTCCACACGGCAGGTCAATTCAAACGGCTGGATCAGTTGGCCCGTCTCTATGGCGCTTTTGCAAAAATAAGGCGTCAGGATAGCCACGCCCTGACCTGCAATGGCCCTGTTTGCTTCAAGCGCCTGCGAACCCATGCGTGAGTTCGGATAATTGCTGAGATCCACATCCGGAATACCGGCTGCGGCAAACCAGATTTCCCACCATGGATCCTGCGGATCCACGAGCGGCAGTTTCAGAATGTCCTCTGGTTGTTTGACGCCCCCGATGGTCTCGGCAAGCACGGGGCTCAGCATAGGGGTAAAGGTCGCCTTGACGACCTCATGCGCGATCCAGTCTTTCGGAGGTGCCTTGCATGCGGACACGACGACATCAGAACTTTCAAAACGAGGATGTGCGTCAGGACCATAGGGGAGAATGCGCACGGCAATGTCGGGATTTTGCATCTGAAAATGAACCAGACGATTGGACAGCCAATTCACAGCGAAGGTGGTGTTGCTGGAAACGACAAGTTGGCCAGCATTCTTGTCTGTTACGTCTTCGAAGGCCTGTCTCAGGGATGTGAAGGACTCAACAACCTTTGCCGCAAGTTCAGCGCCATGCTCTGTCAGTTCGATCCGGCGCGTCTTCCTGGTGAAGAGCTGAAAACCGAGTCGTTCTTCCAGAAGCCGGATCTGGTAGCTGACGGCCGCCTGCGTCATGCCGAGCTCCTCTCCAGCCTTGGTGAAACTGAGGTGGCGGCTTGCGGCTTCAAATGCGCGGATAGCTGAGAGCGGCGGCATATTGTTTGACATGCATAAGTTTCCCTTATGCGTACTTATCGAGATTTCGTTGGTAAGACAAGCATACCGGATCGATATGTAACTTCCTAAAGCCAAGGAGTTACATAGATGTCAGAGTGCATTCGATGTGAAGTCGATGAGGTGTTGGTTGAAAGACAACCCCCAGGTTTCATAAAGAGGTTTTTTGCAATGATGTTCAACCGGCGGTCCCGCCGACGCCCGAAACGCATTGCTCCCGGCGACTTGTCACCAGCTCTGATGCGAGACATCGGCCTTAGCGACACCGCGTTTGAGGCGGCTTCCTTGCACGAGAAGTGGCGGTTGGAAATGGACCTGCAGTCAAAGTGACTGGAGATCCAGGAGCTTCAAAGCAGAAGAGCCCAGGCAGTTGCGGCCAGCATACCGGCAGCCATGACAACGGTGATGGCGCGCATGAACGGTCCCTCACCGATAACTGCAAGAATGGAAACGCCGACAAGCGCCCAAAGCGAGTGAAAAACCAGGCCGCCTAGTGAAAACCCAACCAGCAAAATCAAGGCGTTCTCGTGAATGCCGAGGCCGTTTCCCGCAAGGAAAGTCGAGAAAGCAACAAGGTTCATCGCCCACGTCTTCGGACTGAGCGGATGAATCAAAAGCCCCTCCCAGAAGCTTGGCAGGGCAACCTCTCCTTTCGGTTTGATCGAGAGTGAGACAATTCTCCATGCAAGATAGGTCATGTAAGCCATGCTCAGAACCTTGAACACGGTAACAATTGTTCCGCCGCCTGCCATGACGTGACCTAATCCGTAAGCGACGCTGAGTTTCAGTGGCCATGCGCCGACAACAGACGCCAGAATGACCGGAAAGGCGGTTCGATATCCCGCTGACGCGCCGATCGCCAGAAAAGTCAGATTGCCCGGACCGGGCGTGCCGGTCATGACGATGATGAAGACCGCAAAGGCTAGAAGTGTCGCGGGGTCCATTTTGTCTCCAGTCATTGTATCGTCTAGATAAATACAATTGATACAAAGCAGTGAAGACTCTAACTGTCTTGAAAAATTGTATGCGTCAATGATAACATTGTTCTCATGACAATGTGGATTCCGAACATAGAGGCCGCTGCAGGTCCCATTTATCTTGCAATCGCCGACGCCCTTGAAGGCGACATACAGGCCGGGGCGCTGGCTCAAGGTGACCGGTTGCCGCCGCAGCGCGAGCTTGCTTATCAGCTGGGTGTTACACTCGGAACGATTACACGTGCCTATGGCGAAGCTGAACGCCGCCGTCTGGTGAAGGGAGAAACTGGTCGGGGAACCTATGTGGCCTCAGAAACGCAGAAGGTTTCTCCACTCGTACCCCAAGAGGACGAGCCAGAAGCTTGTGACCTCGCCCGAAATTTTGCTTATCCGCACCTGAATCCGAGCCTTGCCGAGGGTCTGGTGCGCATGGCGAAGACGAACGGCATCGATCGATTGAACGGGTTTGTCCCGTCTGAAGGCCTGAGGGCTCATCGGGAAACCGGAGTGCTAGTATTCAAGGATTACGGGCTCGAGGCCGATCCTGCCCGCGTTGCTGTGACTTGTGGCGCTCAGCATGGAATTCAGGTGACCTGTCAGGCCCTTTTCAGAACCGGAGACGCGGTTGCGGTCGACCGGTTTACCTACCCCTCGATCTTCAGCTCGCTCTCCAGCCTCGGGCTGAAAGCCGTGCCTCTTCCCGCGCTCAGGCGAGAAGATGGCGGCTTTGGAGCAATGGATCCGGACGCATTGGCATCTGCCGCCAGAACTCATGGTGTCAAGGGCGTTTTCCTCATGCCCAACATGCAGAACCCGACTACCCACACCATGTCGATCACGGAGCGTGAAGATCTGGTGCGTGTGGCACGTGAAAATGATCTCAAGATTGTCGAAGATGATCCCTATACCCCTTTCCTGCCGGAGACGCTGCCGTCTTTCGGTGCTCTCGCACCTGAATTGACGGCCTCGATTGCAAGCATCTCCAAGGTCTGTTCGCCGGGAAGCCGGATCGGTTTTGTTCATGTGCCAGCGTCTTTTGGAGACAGCATCCGCAACAAGATTGGTGAAAGCACCTGGATGGCGTCGCCCATAACGGCGGAGCTGATCGCAGGTTGGGTGCGCGAA
This sequence comes from Roseibium porphyridii, assembly GCF_026191725.2. Lineage (NCBI taxonomy): Bacteria > Pseudomonadati > Pseudomonadota > Alphaproteobacteria > Hyphomicrobiales > Stappiaceae > Roseibium > Roseibium porphyridii. The sequence continues at coordinate 294,508 of NZ_CP120863.1, read as the reverse complement.
GGATTGTTGTTCAGAACCCTGCGTCTGAAGCGAAAAGCCAACAGAAGCAGATTCTTGAACGCACGCGAAATTCTAGCGCCTCATTTCCTGCAAAGCGGCACCGACAAGGTGTTCGGCTGGTTGCGCTTGCCGGATCAGGTCGACCCGGACGCCTTGCAGGCAGCCCTTGGCCATCAGGGAGTGTCCGTGTTGTCGTCCCGCCATTTCCAGGTGAGGGACTATGAATCTGCCCCGTATGTGCGCCTCACCTTCGGGTCCGAGCCTTCCGATGACCGCTTCGTCTGGGCACTGAAGCGCATCAGGTCAACAATCAATCAATTGGCTGATCTGCCTGAGCTGACGCGTCCGGTCGGCTAAGTCCTCTCGCAGCGCCTATAGTTTTGGAAAAGCGTTCGTGCGGCCGGACGCCGACGGAACGCTGTGCGCAAGTCGGTGAAATGGTGAATGCCCCTATTGCCGATTTGCTGCTTCTGCTGCGTCACGTAAAATGAAGCGTCTTTGACACAAAAGGGTTTCCGGTCGATAAGCGGCGCGAAGCTAAGAGAAAACTCTTGAAGCGGCCGACTGGCGGCGAGGTGATATGGCGTTCTGGCCAAGGAAAAGCAAACAGACTGAAACGCGTGTCTGCGACCCGGACGCCAAGCCGTTTGCTGCCTTTGAAAACGTCACTCTGGAAATCGCGGATCGGTCAGTTCTGAGTGATCTGACATTACGTCTCAACGAAGATCGCATCGGTGTAATAGGGTTAAACGGCTCTGGGAAAAGCACTTTCGTAAGGCTTCTGAATGGACTGCGCACTCCCAGCAGCGGTGACCTTTCGCTATTTGGTGCACCGGCAACGATTGCCGAACCAGAACTGCCACGTCATGTGGGCTTCGTGTTCCAGAACCCAGATCATCAAGCGATCTTTCCAACAGTTGAAGAAGAAATTGCCTTCGGTCTCACACAGCTTGGATACGAAAAGGATAAAAGCCGCCGCGAGGCGCGGCTGTTTCTCGCCACCCATGGGTGTGAAGCGCTGGCTGAAAGGCCGATTTCAGAACTCTCGGAAGGCCAGAAGCAGCTGATCTGCATTCTGGCGGTGCTGGTTATGGAGCCTCGGCTTCTGGTGCTCGATGAGCCCATGACCAGTCTTGACGCTCTTGCGACCAGCCGCATTCGATCAATGCTGATGTCGTTGCCGCAAAAGATCGTCCTTGTCAGCCATGATCTCAGTCATTTTGAAGGCTTTGACCGCATCCTTTGGCTTGAGGAAGGGCGCTTGCGCATGGACGGGGCACCGCATGAAGTGCTTGCGGCCTACCGCGCTGATCTTGACAGCAGATTGGGCAGCAAATTGGAGCTTGTTGCGCTGTGATCGCGATGCAAATTCCTGGTGACACTTGGGCGCATCGGCTCCCGGCGGGTCCAAAGTTGGTAGCGGTCGCTGTCGCTAGTATCGTGCTGTTTCAGGTGACGTGGTTCTGGGTCCTCCTGCCGTGTCTGGCTGTCGTCATCTGTCTTTATGCCAGTTTGGGTCGACAAGGTCTGGCCCGGTTAAAGCTCTTGCGCGGGTTGTCAGTGCTTCTTGCATGTCTGCTGGCACTGCACTGGCTGTCCGGAACGCTCCTGGAAGGATTTGCCATCATTTTGAGGCTTCTGGTCATGATCCTCGCAGCGAATTTTGTGTCTGTCACGACGCGCATGGACGATATGATGGCAGCCGTGCAACCGCTTTTCCGGCCGCTGGAATGGTTTGGGGTTTCATCGCGCAAACCTGCGCTCGGGGTCACTCTCGTCCTTCGCTTCACACCCTACATGCTGCAAGTCTTTTCAGTGTTGCGGGAAGCTTATCGGGCGCGAACGGGATCAACCGGTTCCTGGCGTCTGTTGGCACCATTTGCCATACAATCCCTTCGCATGTCGGACCATGTCGCAGAGGCATTGAAAGCACGGGGCGGCTCAAACGGACTGACAAGATAGTTGAGTCGCAGGTATGGCCAGGTCTGGCATCCGGGCTGAAACTGGGGTATCCGGCGCCCGACACAACTGCGTTGGACGGAACGCCTTGTACGAAAGTGTTCTGTGGCAACAAAAGAGACAAGACACTCAAGAGGAATGAACGATATGGCTGATCGGTCTTTGGTTCACGTTGCTTTCTATGCTGCTCTCATTGCAGCGCTTGGCCTGCTGCCTCCGGTGGCCATACCGTTTTTAAGCGGTGTCCCGATCACCGCGCAGACGCTTGGTGTCATGTTGGCCGGTGTCATGCTCGGCCCGGTTCGCGGTGCTCTGGCGGTGCTTCTGTTTCTCTTTATCATTGCCTTGGGGGCACCTTTGCTTGCCGGCGGCAGAGGCGGTCTGGGCGTGTTCTTCACTCCGTCCGTTGGCTTTCTCATCGGTTGGCCGGTAGGTGCATTTGTTGCCGGCTGGATCATGCGCGCAACCGGACGATTGAATGTGCTTACGTCCTCTGCGATTGCTGCGGCAATCGGAGGGATTGTTGTAGTTTACGCCTTCGGTATTCCAGGACTTGCCTATAAGGCTGGATTGTCGCTCACCGAGGCAGCGGTTGGCAGCGCAGTGTTCATTCCCGGCGATTTGCTGAAGGTCGCCATCACGGCACTTGTCGCTGAGACCATTTCAAGAGGCCTGCCGGCTGCCTTCCTATCCAGGACCTAGGACGTAGGGCGATTGGACCGCTTGGATGACCTTTGTTGGCGACCGGCTTGAAGCATATGCGACGGCAAAGCCCGCAGACACCGCGCTAAAATGCGGTCCGGCCTCTCTTACCTGGCTGGAGTTGTTCGACCGGATTGAAGCGGCGGCGGCGGTAATTTGCCAAGAAACGATTGCCGGTGCCAGGGTCGCACTTGCCCTGGCCGACCCGATGTCGTTGCTGATTGGCCTCTACGCGTCAGCGCGCACGGGTCGTGTCGCTCTGATTGTCGACCCGGAGTGGCCGGACCGTTTGATGAAGTCTGTACTGGCGGAAGTGAGTCCGGCCCTTTTCATCCAACACGGCTCGCAACTGTTCAATCCGGTCAGCGGCCAACGAACGGACGACAGGCCTGATGAAGAGGCTCTCTTTTTTGCAGGCTTTACCTCCGGCAGCAGCGGTTTTCCAAAGGGATATGTCCGCACTCATAGGTCCTGGCTCAAGAGTTTTGAGCTATCAGATCGTGAATTCGGCAACGCTCTGAACAACAGGATCGTCATTGCGGGTGGGCTCACCCATTCGCTGCACCTTTATGGCGCTGTTTATGGATTATCTGGCGGCCATCAAGTCGTCCTTATGGAGCGTTTTGATCCAAAAGAGCTTCTTGCCGAACTTTATCGAGCCCGGGAGGGAGCCGTCCTTTATGCAACACCAACGCAGGTTCACTACTTGGGGCAAGCGGCCAGGCGCAATGGCCCTGTCGAGACGGTCAGACAGATCTTGGTCAGCGGTGCGAAATGGCAGGATGGGCAGCGAACCGCGATGGCCAGTATCTTTCCAGATGCCTGCCTGACGGAATTTTACGGTGCATCTGAAACGAGTTTCATTTCAATTTCACGGCCGGGCGATTATGTTCCGCAAGGCTCAGTCGGCCGCGCAGCGCATGGGGTACAAATTGCAATTGGCGACCCGGCGCATCCCCTGCCAAGTGGCACAGCCGGAGAGATCTGGGTCAAAAGCGACCTGCTTTTTGCCGGATATTTGTGTGGCCAATCGTCGGATACTCGTTGGTCCGAAGGCTGGTTGACCGTCGGCGATCACGGCTATCTGGACGGAAGCGGTTTCTTGTTCCTGACCGGTCGATCAAACCGCATGATCGTAACATCGGGCCTCAATGTTTATCCCGAAGAAGTTGAGGCTCAGCTTCTGAACCACGCCGCGGTGGCGACCGCCGTGGTGGTTGGGAGGCCGGATCCGGTGCGCGGTCAGATCCTGGAAGCTGTGGTTCAACTCGCTACGCCGCTTGATGACGCCGCAGATGAGTTGCTTCGCCATTGCCGAAATGTTCTGGCCAAAGGCAAGCTCCCCAAGAAAATTCACATTAAGAACAGCCTTCCACTGACCGCAGGTGGCAAACCGGACATTCCACAAATCACACGTGACTTGATGGGGCCAAGCCAGGGAGGCACGGTGTGAACGAACATCGGCGAGCGGTCATCGTTGCTGCGAGACGGACTGCGGTTGCCCCGCGAGGAGGAGCTCTGTCTCACTTGCAAGCCGATGAATTGGCAGCGCCGGTGTTGAAAGCGCTCGTAAAAGATGCGGCCATTCCACTGGACCGGGTGGACCACGTGGTTCTGGGCAATGCCCTTTATGGCGGCGGCAATCCAGCCCGGCTTGCTGCGCTCAGGGCCGGTCTTCCGGAATCGGTCCCGTCATTGACGCTGGATACGCAATGCTGCTCCGGTCTTGATGCCATATTGACCGGAGCTCAGTTGATCGAGGCGGGTGCGGCTGACTGTGTGCTGGCTGGCGGAACGGAAAGCTTCAGCCGAGCTCCGATAAGAATGCGTCGTCCGACAGCGTCCGG